>NZ_JBWXON010000013.1:0-176970 GCF_056678875.1 Pantoea folii
AATCCGGAAACGAAGCGTTTCCGGATTCTTACACAGCCACTGGATCGTTCAACTGATCCTTAACTGATCGGCATTACCCATGTGGGCCCTTATTTTTTAACCAATCGTCATCAAACTGGCGTTACCACCCGCTGCGGCGGTATTCACGCTCAGTGAGCGCTCTATCAACAGACGTTCCAGCAGCAGATTGGTTTCGCCACGCGCGAAGCCCTGTACCGAAACAATCGCACCGTCCCGCGCGGCAACCTGCTCGCACAGCACGCGCAATTGATCCGCGTCACCGTGGTAGATCACCGCATCAAACCCGGCTGCCAGCACATCTTTCACCAGCACCACGTGTTTTTGTACGGCGGCAGGCAGTGATTTGCGCAGCGCGCGATGCAACTCATCATCCTGCCACAGCGCCTGGCTGCCCACGCTGGTCACTGCCGCAAGCTGTGTCAGTGCGTCCTGCTCGTTATCCGCAATACAGAGGACGTTATCGCGCGGCAGAAGCGTGAAGGTGTTACGTTCACCCGTTGGGCCTGGCAGCAGTCGCACCGTACCCGCCTGCGCCAGCTCGTCATAACGCTGACAGAGCGCCAGCAGTTCAGGTTTATCCTGCGCCCAGCTCTGCAATGCCTGGTGCGCGCTCATCAGCTCAGCACGTACGGAACTGTCGACTGGACGCTCGGCATCCTGACGATCGAAGGTCTTACGCAGTGCACTGTCTGGGCGGTTTGCCAGCAGGCGATAGAGATACAAAGGACCTCCGGCTTTTGGACCGGTGCCGGATAAACCTTCTCCACCAAAGGGCTGCACGCCGACGACCGCGCCGACCATATTGCGGTTCACATACAGGTTACCGACCTTCGCGCCTGCCGTGACTTGCGCGATGGTTTCATCAATACGCGTATGCACACCCAGTGTCAGACCGTAACCAGAGGCGTTAATCTGATCGATCAGCTGTGGCAGGCTGTTACGCGCATAACGCACCACGTGCAGCACTGGGCCAAACACTTCTTTATCCAGATCGCTCACCTGACCCAGCTCGATCAGGGTTGGCTTGATAAAGGTGCCGCTGGTCCACTCTTTGCTGTCTTGCGGATTGTCCTGCGCCGCCTGATACACGGTGAAACCTTTATTGCGCATCGCCTGAATGTGGCGCTCGATGTTACCTTTGGCTTCGGCGTCGATCACCGGGCCGATATCCGTAGAAAGACGTTCCGGATTGCCCATGCGGCATTCAGCCATCGCGCCACGCAGCATTTTCAGGGTGTGATCGGCGACATCATCTTGTACGCACAGCAGACGCAGCGCCGAGCAACGCTGTCCGGCGCTGTCAAAGGCGGAGGCAACGATATCGACCACCACCTGCTCAGTCAGCGCCGAAGAATCCACGATCATGGCGTTCATGCCGCCGGTTTCAGCAATCAGCGGCGTTGGGCGGCCTTGCGGATCGAGACGACCCGCCAGATTGCGTTGCAGCAGCGTCGCGACGGCGGTGGAACCGGTGAACATCACACCGCGTACTCGCTCGTCACCCGTTAACTGTGCACCGACAGTCTCGCCCTGGCCCGGCAGCAGTTGCAGCACACCTGATGGCACGCCCGCATCCAGCATGATTTGTACCGCCTGCGCGGCTATCAGCGGCGTCTGCTCAGCGGGTTTCGCCAGCACGCTGTTACCGGCTGCCAGTGCTGCAGCAATCTGACCGGTGAAGATCGCCAGCGGGAAGTTCCACGGGCTGATGCACACCACTGGGCCGAGCGGACGATGGGTCTCGTTATCGAAATCATCTCGCACCATACCGGCGTAGTAATAGAGGAAATCAACCGCTTCACGCACCTCGGCAATGGCGTTGTTGTAGGTCTTACCTGCTTCACGCACCAGCAGGCCAATCAGCTGCTGCATCTGGCCTTCCATCGCTTCGGCGGCGCGCTCCAAAATGGCTGCACGTTCTTGTGGCGGAGTGGCAAACCAGATTGGACCGGCATTCACTGCGGCATCCAGCGCTTCCGAGACTTCTGCTTCGCTGGCATCGCGCACGCTGCCCACCACATCGGCTGGCGCAGACGGGTTGAGTACCGGACGGCTCACGCCGTCACCCAGCTCACCTTCGACCAGCGGCTGGGCAATCCATGGCTGGCTGGCGCTATTGAGCAGGGCGCTGGAGAGTGATGCCAGACGATGTTCGTTAGCCAAATCCAGACCGGCTGAGTTGGCGCGCTTCTCACCATACAGATCGCGCGGCAGCGGGATTTTCGGATGCGGTAAACCGACTGCGCCTTCGGTCAGCGCCATCTTCTCCACCGCAGAAACCGGATCGGCAACCAACTCATCCAGCGGCAGGGTGTTATCCGCGATGCGGTTAACAAACGAGGTGTTGGCCCCGTTTTCCAGTAAGCGACGTACCAGATAGGCGAGCAGGGTTTCATGGGTGCCGACCGGCGCGTAGATACGGCACGGACGGTTCAGTTTGCCGTCTGCCACTTTGCCGACCACCTGCTCATACAGCGGTTCGCCCATGCCGTGCAGGCACTGGAACTCGTACTGACCCGGATAGTAGTTATTGCCTGCGAGCTGATAGATCGCTGCCAGCGTGTGAGCGTTATGAGTAGCAAATTGCGGATAGATCAGATTCGGTACCGCCAGCAGTTTGCGGGCGCAAGCCAGGTAAGAGATGTCGGTGTACACTTTGCGGGTATAAACCGGATAACCTTCCAGCCCTTCAATCTGCGCACGTTTGATTTCGCTATCCCAATACGCGCCTTTCACCAGACGGATCATCAGGCGACGGCGGCTACGTTGGGCGAGATCGATCAGGGAGTCGATCACAAACGGGCAGCGCTTCTGGTATGCCTGAATCACAAAGCCAATCCCGTTCCAGCCGTCCAGTTCCGGCTCGAAGCACAGTTTTTCCAGCAGATCGAGCGACAGTTCCAGACGGTCTGCTTCTTCCGCATCGATATTGATACCGATGTCGTAAGAGCGGGCCAGTAAGGTCAGTGATTTAAGGATCGGATATAGCTCTTCCATCACGCGTTCATACTGCGCGCGGCTATAGCGAGGATGCAGGGCCGACAGTTTGATCGAGATGCCTGGACCTTCATAGATGCCACGGCCATTGGAAGCTTTACCAATAGCATGGATCGCCTGCTGATAGGACACCAGATAAGCTTTGGCATCGCTGGCGGTCAGCGCCGCTTCACCCAGCATATCGTAGGAGTAGCGGAAGCCTTTCTCTTCCAGTTTGCGCGCATTGGCCAGTGCTTCCGCAATGGTTTCGCCGGTAACGAACTGCTCGCCCATCAGGCGCATCGCCATATCCACGCCTTTGCGGATCAGCGGTTCTCCACTCTTACCAATAATGCGATTAAGTGAACGCGACAAGTTGGCTTCATTGTGAGTCGATACCAGACGTCCGGTAAACAGCAGACCCCAGGTCGCGGCGTTAACGAACATCGACGGGCTGCGGCCCAGATGCGACTGCCAGTTGCCATTGCTGATTTTGTCGCGAATCAGCGCATCACGAGTTGGTTTGTCGGGAATACGCAGCAGCGCTTCCGCCAGACACATCAGCGCCACGCCTTCCTGCGAAGAGAGGGAGAACTCTTGTAACAGGCTTTGCACCATTCCGGCGCGCCCGGTTGCACCTTTTTGGTGACGCAACTTATCCGCCAGGCTATAAGCCAGCTGATGCGTTTTCTCGGCCAACGGGGCAGGGAGACGCGCCTGCTCCAGCAGCATCGGTACCGCATCGGTTTCCGGACGACGCCACGCAGCGGTGATGGCAGAGCGCGTGACCGACTGCGGCAAAATATGTTCAGCGAAGTCGAGGAAGGGCTGGAATGACTCGTCTGCCGTGCCTTCTTCACTGGCGGCGTCGGCGAGCTGTAGGGGAATTTCCGGCATTGATTCACCGGCTTCCAGCTGCGAAAGGTAGTTAAAAATCGCCTGTTTGATCAGCCAGTGTGGCGTGCGGTCAATTTTACCTGCCGCCAATTTAATGCGATCGCGGGTGGCTTCATCCAACTTCACCCCCATGGTGGTCGTTCCCATGATTTCCTCGTCCTCAAAATATGATTCAACATCAGCGTGGGCTGCACTATCACTCATGTTGCAACTTTGTGCAACCATGTTAAATGTGACCTGAGTTGCACGTTTATCAACACTTAAAATCGGTCATGTGAAGAAACGGCACAAAACTTGCTGCAAGAAGCTCGCCAAAGTTGCAACTCCCGTCAACGAGAGCACTCTCATGCTGAACAAGGTGCAACTCAAAGTGTGAGCGTGTGCAACCTATTGGCATTAAATCAGCGAAGTCAGGTGAAACCATTGTGACAGCTGTGTTAAATGCATTGTGCGCGCCGCCCCTTTGCGGCAGGATACCGCGCCTTAAGAGAAATCGCTTTCTCTGGATGCGGTAAAGCCCTGATGCCGTCCCGTTCCGGTGGCACAGGAAAAAAGATTTCTCTTAACGGATTAAATAATAAGTGGAGAGAGTATGAGTATGAGTACACCGATGTTGGTGACCTTTGTAATTTATATCCTGGGAATGGTGCTGATTGGCTTTATTGCCTACCGTTCGACCAAAAACTTTGACGACTACATTTTGGGCGGACGCAGTTTAGGCAGTGTGGTCACCGCACTGTCAGCGGGTGCATCAGATATGAGCGGTTGGTTGCTGATGGGCTTACCCGGCGCCATCTTCCTTTCCGGCATTTCAGAAAGCTGGATCGCCATTGGCCTAACCATCGGTGCCTGGCTTAACTGGAAAATTGTGGCAGGTCGCCTGCGCGTGCAGACCGAACATCACGATAATGCCTTAACACTGCCGGACTTCTTCTCCAGCCGTTTCGAAGACAAAAGCAAGCTGCTGCGTGTTATCTCCGCTGTGGTCATTCTCATCTTCTTCACCATTTATTGCGCATCAGGCGTGGTTGCGGGTGCGCGTCTGTTTGAAAGCACCTTCGGTATGGATTACCAAACTGCGCTGTGGGCCGGTGCTGCTGCCACCATTCTTTATACGCTGGTGGGCGGATTCCTGGCGGTGAGCTGGACCGATACCGTGCAGGCCAGCCTGATGATCTTCGCGCTGATCCTCACCCCGGTGTTTGTGATTATCGCGGTAGGTGGCCTGGATGATTCACTGGCGGTGATCGAAGCAAAAAGTCTTGAAAACCTCGACATGCTGAAAGGGCTCAACTTTGTTGCCGTTATCTCCTTACTCGGCTGGGGCCTGGGCTACTTTGGACAACCGCATATCCTGGCGCGCTTTATGGCGGCGGATTCACATCACTCGATTCGCACTGCACGTCGCATTGGCATGACCTGGATGATCCTGTGCCTGGCCGGTGCCGTGGCGGTGGGCTTCTTCGGTATCGCCTACTTCCAGAACCACCCTGAACAAGCGGCAGGCGTAAGCCAGAACGGCGAACGCGTGTTCATTGAACTGGCGCGTATCCTGTTTAACCCGTGGATTGCTGGCATCCTGCTGTCTGCGATACTGGCTGCGGTGATGTCCACCTTAAGCTGCCAGCTGCTGGTGTGTTCAAGCGCCCTGACAGAAGACCTCTACAAAGGCTTCCTGCGTAAAAATGCCAGTCAGAAAGAGCTGGTGTGGGTAGGGCGTTTAATGGTGCTGCTGATTGCGTTGATCGCTATCGCGCTGGCGGCCAATCCGGAAAACCGTGTGCTCGGCTTAGTCAGCTATGCATGGGCGGGCTTTGGTGCTGCCTTCGGTCCGGTTGTTCTGTTCGGCGTATGCTGGAAGCGTATGACCCGCAATGGCGCGCTAGCTGGGATGGTGATTGGTGCACTGACGGTGCTGCTGTGGAAACAGTATGGTTACACCGAACTGTATGAAATCATTCCTGGCTTCATCTTCGCCAGCATCGCGATTGTGGTGTTCAGCCTGATCGGCAAAGGCCCATCAGAACAAGCACAGGCGCGCTTCGCTGCCGCTGAAGCTGAATACAACACCAAGTAATTTTGTCTCTGACACACTAAGCCCGCCCGTCAAACGGCGGGCTTTTTTTATGGAATCGACCAGGCTTCAGCATTCCCTTCAAAGCAATGACGTAGTTAATCGTTCAATAAAGGCCATTCCGAGGAGCGAAGCGTCCGCGAAATGGACGGCGCGGCCGATCTGCAGGGATGCGTGGTTTCTTCGCGATCGGGATGGCCTTTAGTGGACAATGCGCTGAACTCAAAGCGACACCTCTGCACTGAACCTGAAGCGATAACTCTGCACCGAACGTGCAGCGAAAACCCGGCACTTAACCTGCACCGAACGTGCAGCGAAAACCCGGCACTGAACCTGCAGCGATATCCCGGCACTGAGCTTGCAGCCACACCCCCAGCACTGAATATTTATCTGAACGCTGAAATCCCCATCGCCCATTTTCACAGAATCCGCATTACAGCCCGCAAATGAGAAATAATTTCATTCAGTGACTTGTAATTCTACCCGCGATAATGATAATCGATATCGTTTGCACTTTACGTATTTTTACCTAAGGTTTACCCTGCTTAACAATCAAGAGGTTGGTGATGTTCGTACCGTTTCTCATTATGCTGCGTGAAGGTCTTGAAGCAGCTCTCATCGTCAGCCTGATTGCCAGCTACCTGAAACGCACCCAGCGTACACAGTGGTTCCCCGCGATGTGGGCGGGCGTCTTCATTGCCGCGGCACTCTGCTTAGGCCTTGGCATCTTCATTAATGAAACCACCGGCGAATTCCCGCAAAAACAACAAGAACTGTTTGAAGGCATCGTCGCGGTCGTCGCGGTGGTTATCCTCACGTCCATGGTGTTCTGGATGCGCAAAGTCTCGCGCAACATCAAAGCTACGCTGGAACGCTCGGTGGACCAGGCATTGCAAAAGCAGGGCGGCGGTGGCTTCCCGTTGGTCCTCATGGTCTTTCTGGCCGTGGCTCGTGAAGGGCTTGAATCGGTATTCTTCCTGCTCGCTGCTTTCACCCAGGATGTCGGCTACGCGCCGCCTATTGGTGCAGTACTCGGCCTGTTGACGGCGATTGTATTGGGCATGCTGCTCTACTACGGCGGCATCCGCCTCAACCTGGCGAGCTTCTTCCGCTGGACCAGCTTATTCATTCTCTTTGTTGCCGCAGGTCTCGCGGCAGGTGCGATCCGTGCTTTCCACGAAGCGGGGCTCTGGAACCACTTCCAGGACATTGCTTTCGACCTCAGCAACACGCTCTCCACCCACTCGGTGGTCGGTACGCTGCTGGAAGGCATTCTCGGCTATCAGGAAACGCCAAGCGTCAGTGAAGTGGCGGCCTGGCTTATCTACCTGATTCCGGCGCTGCTGCTGTTCTTCTTCCCGGCGCGCCCAACGGCCAGTGCTGCGCGCACCACGCGCTGAAATTAAATCAGGCGCGATTGCGCGCCTGTTCTTCCATGTAACAGGGATATCACTATGACGATTCGCTTCCGCCGTAAGGCGCTGTTGGTTTCAATGCTGGCTCTCTCAGGCGCCGCATCTGCTGCATCCATCCCGCAAGTCACGGTCACCGTCACTGACAAACAGTGTGAGCCGATGTCGCTTAATGTGCAGGCGGGTAAAACCCAGTTCATCATCAAAAACAACAGCCAGAAAGCGCTGGAGTGGGAAATCCTGAAAGGGGTAATGGTGGTGGAAGAGCGTGAAAACATCGCACCGGGCTTCAGCCAGAAACTGACCGCGAACCTCGAAGCGGGCGAATATGACATGACCTGTGGCTTGCTGACCAACCCGAAAGGCAAACTGGTGGTATCGGGTGAGTCGAAAACCGCTGCCAAAGGTAAAACCGACATCATGCAGCTGGCTGGCCCAATCACGGACTACAAAACCTACGTGATGAGCGAAGTCAAAGAGCTGGTGGCGGGCACTCAGGCCTTCACCGATGCGGTTAAAGCGGGCGACCTGGAAAAAGCCAAAGCGCTGTACGCACCAACCCGTGCGCACTACGAGCGTATCGAACCGATTGCAGAACTGTTCTCCGATCTGGACAGCAGCATCGATGCCCGTGAAGATGACTTCGAGAAAAAAGCCGAAGATCCGAAATTCACCGGCTTCCACCGCATCGAAAAAATCCTGTGGGCCGACAAAACCACCAAAGATGCAGAAGAGTTTGCGACTAAGCTGAATCAGGACGTGCTGGATCTGCAGACCCGCATCAGTGAACTGGCCTTCCCTCCGGCGAAAGTGGTCGGTGGCGCAGCAGGTTTGATCGAAGAAGTGGCGGCCAGCAAAATCTCCGGTGAAGAAGATCGTTACAGCCGTACCGACCTGTCCGACTTCCAGGCCAATATCGACGGTGCACAGAAAATCGTTGATCTGCTGCGTCCACAGCTGCAAAAAGCTAACCCGCAGCTGCTGGCGAAAGTCGATGCTAACTTTAAGAAAGTCGACAGCATCCTCAGCAAATACCGCACCAAAGACGGTTTCGAATCTTACGAGAAACTGACTACCGCTGACCGCAATGCGCTGAAAGGGCCGATCACCACTCTGGCGGAAGATCTCTCCCTGCTGCGCGGAACTTTAGGTCTCGACTAATCATGAGCCATAAAAATGACGCGGCAGAGCCGTCGCGTCGTCGTTTATTGCAGGGGTTAGGTATGTTGGGCGGCGCGGCCGCCCTGAGTGGCGGTTGTCCGTTCCATACGGCAGCCGCGGCTGACAGCTTCTCTCCCGGCACGGTTGCACCCGATGCGCGCCAGCAGGCGCAACCTTTCTACGGCACTCACCAGGCTGGCATTATCACCCCGCAGCAAGCTTCGATGATGCTGGTAGCTTTTGACGTCTTAGCCAGCGATAAAACCGATCTGGAGCGCTTGTTCCGTTTGTTGACCGAGCGCTTCGCTTTCCTGACCAAAGGAGGCGCCGCGCCAGTTGTCACCAACCCGCAGCTGCCGCCAATGGATTCCGGCATTCTTGGCGCCGATATCGCACCCGATAATCTCACCATGACGCTGTCCGTGGGCACCTCGTTGTTTGATGAGCGCTTTGGTTTAAGTGCACACAAACCGACGCAACTGCAAAGCATGACGCGCTTCCCCAACGATTCGCTGGATGCCGATCAGTGTCACGGCGATCTGCTGCTGCAAATCTGCGCCAATACGCAAGATACGGTGATACACGCACTGCGCGACATCATTAAGTACACGCCCGATCTGCTGGCCGTGCGCTGGCGGCGCGACGGCTTTATCGCCGACCACGCTGCACGCAGTCACGGTAAAGAAACGCCGATCAATCTGCTGGGCTTCAAAGATGGCACCGCTAACCCTGACACGCATAATCCTGCGTTGATGGATCAGTTGCTGTGGGTCACTGCAAATCAACAAGAACCCGCATGGACGCATGGCGGCAGTTATCAGGCGGTGCGTATCATTCGTTTCCACGTTGAAATGTGGGATCGCACTCCACTGGGTGAACAGCAAACGATATTCGGTCGTGAGAAACTTTCCGGTGCGCCGCTGGGCATGAAAGAGGAACATGACGTGCCGGATTACAGCAAAGACCCGGATGGCGATGTCATCGCGCTGGATGCGCATATCCGTCTCGCTAACCCACGCACGCCGGAAACCGACAGCAGTTTAATGCTGCGCCGGGGTTACAGTTACTCCTCAGGGATTACCGGTTCGGGGCAGCTAGATATGGGACTCTTGTTCGTTTGCTATCAGCATGATTTAGCCAAAGGCTTTATCACCGTGCAAAAACGTCTCAATGGCGAAGCGCTGGAAGAATATATTCGTCCGATTGGCGGCGGATATTTTTTCGTTTTGCCCGGCGTACCTGACGAAAAACATTACCTTGGCCAGCCTTTACTGCAGGCCTGATTAATAAACGCACCGTGCCAGCACAGCGATAAGGTTGCGCTGGCGCTTTTTTCACCGACCGTAAACTTTCCCCTGGTCGCTTCCACTTCCGAATGTTCCGAAAAAGTTCGTCGCACGTCAAATAATCCATCCCACTGAAATTGCGAGATAATTTAATTTAAGACGAAAATTCTCATGCTTCGCTTATCTGTTTTTCTTTGTCGTGACGTAAAAATACTGTTGCAAAGCATGGTTAATATGATGCACTTTACTCATAAGCGTTGTCAGTTGTGTGGCTAAGTCCACTGGAGTTCGCGCATGACCCGGTCCTTCTATGGACAGTTAAATACACTTCAGCTAGCGCAGTACACTGCGGGGGATTTCTTCCCTCCAAAGTATCCTCTTCACTTTTCAATTATCGTTTCCGAACTAACGCCAATTCTCTACCGGTGCGCTTCAGCGCTTCGTCGTTGTTGCACACTATTTTCAATGGCCAGACCCGGCTTACAAGGAAGCCAAACAAACCTCTAAAGCGTTCAAGTCATCGCCGCGGGTGATCCGCCGCGATAAATGAAACCAACTGTAAGGTGCCACTATGGGAAGACAGAAAGCAGTGATCAAAGCGCGTCGTGAAGCAAGAAGAGTCGTTCGTAGTGATTCTCGCAGTCACCGTCAGCGCGAAGAAGAATCGGTCACTTCGCTGGTGCAGATGGGTGGGTTGGACTCAATTGGTATGGCGCGTGATTCACGCGATCGTGGTCCGATTGAAGCCAGAAATGAAGCTCAGGCGCACTATCTTAATGCCATAGAAACGAAACAGCTGATATTCGCCACCGGTGAAGCCGGTTGCGGTAAAACCTGGATTAGCGCAGCCAAAGCGGCTGAGGCCCTGATCAATAAGGATATCGAAAGGATTATTGTGACGCGCCCGGTTCTGCAGGCGGATGAAGACCTCGGTTTCCTCCCTGGGGATATTTCCGAGAAGTTCGCCCCGTATTTCCGACCGGTATACGACGTTCTGGTTAAACGTCTCGGCGCTTCCTTTATGCAGTACTGCCTGCGGCCTGAAATTGCCAAGGTAGAGATTGCGCCCTTCGCATATATGCGCGGACGTACGTTTGAGAATGCGGTAGTGATCCTTGATGAGGCACAAAACGTCACTGCGGCACAAATGAAGATGTTCCTGACACGCTTAGGTGAGAACGTGACGGTTATCGTCAACGGTGATATCACCCAGTGTGACTTGCCGTCCCATGTCAAATCCGGTCTTGCTGATGCGCTGGCGCGTTTCGAAGAAGACGAGATGATTGGTGTGGTGCGTTTCGACAAAAACGACTGCGTCCGTTCGGCACTTTGCCAGCGCACGCTGCTGGCTTACGGTTAACCATTGAGTAGTAGTTGATTGAGAGTGTAGCGAAGCAAAACCCGGCGCAAGCCGGGTTTTTTTATTGCTGCTCAGCCTGGTTCAATGGCGCGCATCAATAACTGCTGGTTAGGAAAATCGATCAGAACACGATGATGTTGTAAAAAATAAGTGCCAATTAAACCCTCTGGATAATGCATGAATCCTTTCATTTATTTTTTCCTATATGAGTATTTATCACATCCAGATATCTTCAGTGTCGGTATTCATAAAACGCGAAAGGTTTACTCCTCATGCTGCGTTATTTTTTATCCAAAAATGTTTTACGCGCCATTATGTGATCGAACACAGGAACATCTTCGGAAAACCGTGCAGTACGTGCATCACGCTCATAGCCCTGAGGTTCGCACAGGAGTTGATAAAGCTCCGGGCGACGACCATGGATCCAGCGGCGTCCGGTAGACATCGCCAGTAACGAGAGATCCAGGTCGGCACTCACCAGCGTATCCCTGAAGGAAGTGGTTTCGTTAACGATGCGGCCATAGGGGTCAATCACCATCGCATTGCCGGTACGGATCTCGCCGTTATCCAGTCCGACGCCATTACTGAACAGGACGAAAAGACCGTTATCGTGCGCACGCGAAGGCAGCCAGCGCATCAACCAGCCTCGACCGCTGTCGCTAGCCAGAGCGATTTCCAGTGCGCTGGGATCGCTTTCTCGGTTTTCCCACAGGCTCACCGGAATGGGTTTCATACCAAAGGGACTGCGTGAATGGGTGCCACCTGTTTGATGCGGGGCAATCAGAATATCGGCTCCCATGAGCGCGGTGATGCGGACGTTATCGGTTAAATTATTGTCCCAGCAAATCAGAATCCCGACTTTCACCCCCCATGGCGTGTCAAACACGGTGAATTCATTTCCCTGGGCGATGCCCGCATGTTCGAAAGCATGGATCTTACGATGTACATGGCGTTGGCCATCCGGCATGCAGACCGCATAGGCATTGTAGAGCAGTCCATTATCATGCTTTTCGATGTAGCCGGCGCCGATCGCCATCTGATGCTTTTCCGCCAGGCTCGCGATACGCGCCAGTGACGGGCTGTTTTCCGTGCGCTCGGCCAGGGCTTCGACCTCTGTAATGGGCAGATCCGGCACATGCCAGTAACCCGTGATGCACATTTCAGGAAAGGCTAATATTTTGACTTCTTCTTGTGCGGCCTGCGCGATAAAGCGCTCCATCACGGAAAGATTGTAAGCTTTGTCGCTGGCGCGATGGCAAAACTGCACGGTGGCAACGCGAAGTGAATGTTCCATGGTGATTCTCCGAAAGGAAATAGGTCGCTATTTCACCAGAGGGAAAACCACCGTGTATAATCACAACTTCTCCCACTTTGATAACCGATTGGAATGGATATTAAACTGTTACGCGCCTTTGTGACGCTGGCGCAAGAAGGCACCTACCACTCGGCGGCCAATAAGCTCTGCATCACCCAGCCCGCACTATCGAAACAGATCCAGACACTGGAGCACCTTTCTGGTGTGACGCTATTTCAGCGCGGACGGCATGGCGCGCGGTTAACGGTGGCGGGAGATCAATTGTTAGCGGCTGCCAGCGAGGCAGTGGAACGCTATGCGGATTTTTTCGCTGACGTGACGGCGATCCAAAGAGGGGATTCAGGAAAACTCACTCTGGGTTTTGGCATCTCTTCTTATCTTTTTGCTGCCAAACGTGTCGCTGCCTTTCGCGTTCGTTATCCCGGCGTAAAGGTCTCGCTCAACGATATGCCTTCGGCGGTTCAGACCCAATGGCTTGCTGAAGGACGACTGCAGGTGGGATTTGTGCGCTTACCCGTGCCTGAATCACTGCAAAGTCACAGTCTGGATACGGAACAATTAGTGCTGGCGGTAGCCGCTGATCAATTATTGAGTCACTTAGAAGCAACGCAGGTTATTGAAAATCATCAACTCTTACAGTTGGCACCTCAGCGGGGCGAAGGGCTCACTACGCAGGCCGATCAATTCCTGACCGCAAGAAACCTCACGCCGCGCACGGTGTCGGCTGCTGATGATATCCAGACGTTACTGGCGCTGGTGGCCGCTGGTGATGGTGTGGCGTTACTGCCGGCGAGTGTGAAACACATCCTGCCTGTAGGCGTCACACTATTGCCGCTGGAAGGCGAGCATACCCAATGGCACACCGGTTTGGCGTGGAATGGTCAGATTAAGGACCCGCTAAGAGACAAGTTTTTAGCGATGGTAATGGAAAATGGCCAGATAAATTAACGATGTGGCTGAATTGAAGACAAAAAAAAGCCTGAACTTTCGTTCAGGCTCTTCTTCAAAATGATGGCGGTGAGAGGGGGATTCGAACCCCCGATACGTTGCCGTATACACACTTTCCAGGCGTGCTCCTTCAGCCACTCGGACATCTCACCACATTTTTTCTGCCAACCGCACTGGGTCAACGGGGCGCTACTATAGGGAGTTACCTGAATACGGTCAAGCCCTATTTTCTCCTTTTGTTCTATCCGCTTAAGCTCTGTGCAGCTTGCTGCATCTCTCGCCGAACTGCGTGTTCTGTCATCAAATTATTCCTTCTCTGCCACAAAAGTGTCACCAGACTGTCGCAGACTTGTCTGCGGAAACATTTGGTTATATTTACTGATAAGGATGCTTATAAATGAAACACATACCTCTTTTTACGGTTTCTCTGCTGGCTTCACTCATCGCGACGTCAGCTGTCGCAGATTCAACAACGTATAGCCGCGCCGCCACCGGTGATATCACCGAACACGGTGGCGCGCGCCGCCTCAGCAGCGACCAGACGGAAGCGCTGAAATCCTCATTAATCAATACCACGGCCAAAAACGTCATCTTATTGATCGGCGATGGCATGGGTGACTCGGAAATCACCGCCGCACGAAATCAGGCGATGGGCGCGGGTGGTTTCTTCCCAGGCATTGATGCGCTGCCGTTAACCGGTCAGTACACCCACTACTCGTTAGACAAGAAAACTCACAAACCGAATTACGTGACCGATTCGGCTGCCTCCGCGACCGCCTGGGCGACGGGCACCAAATCTTATAACGGCGCCATCGGCGTAGACGTTAATGGCAAGGATCAGGTCACCATTCTGGAGCTGGCGAAAGCCGCTGGGAAAGCCACCGGTAACGTCTCGACTGCAGAATTACAGGATGCCACGCCCGCCGCTTTGATGGCGCATGTCACGTCGCGTAAATGTTATGGCCCGGAAAAAACCAGCGAGCTGTGTCCCACCAATGCGCTGGAGCAGGGCGGTAAAGGGTCCATCAGCGAGCAGATGCTGAAAACCCGTCCAGATGTCACCCTCGGCGGCGGGGCGAAATCGTTCTCTGAAAGCGCCAAAGCGGGTGAATATCAGGGTAAAACCCTGCGCGAGCAGGCTCAGGCACTGGGCTTCCAGCTGGTCGATAACCTTGATGGCATGAATGCAATTAAACAGGCCGATCAGACGAAGCCGGTGCTCGGGCTGTTCTCTGACGGCAATATGCCGGTTCGCTGGCAGGGACCGAAAGCCAGCTATCACGGCAATATCGATAAACCGGTGGTGACCTGTGAAGTGAATAAAGATCGCCCGGCATCAACACCAACATTGGCGCAGATGACTAAAAAGGCGATTGATCTGCTGAGCACCAATGAGAAAGGTTTCTTCCTGCAGGTGGAAGGCGCGTCAATTGATAAACAGGATCACGCGGCGAACCCGTGCGGCCAGATTGGCGAAACGGTGGATCTGGATGAGGCCGTGCAGCAGGCGCTGGCCTTTGCACGTGAACACGGTGACACGCTGGTGGTAGTGACGGCAGACCATGCGCATAGCAGCCAGATTATTGAAAATGGCCGCAAAGCCCCAGGCCTGACCCAGGCGGTGAACACCAAAGATGGTGCGGTCATGACCATCAGCTACGGTAACTCTGAAGAGGATTCTCAGGGACATACCGGCACACAGCTGCGCATCGCGGCCTATGGGCCTTATGCGGCTAACGTGGTGGGCCTGACCGATCAGACTGACTTGTTCTTTACGCTGAAGGATGCAATGGGCATCAAGTAATCACTCCCGGCAGCAACGAGAATCCCCGCATCAGCGGGGATTTTTCTGGCTGCAGATTGGTGCGAATTACAATCCGCGCTGCGCCATTAAGCGCGCTAAATCCACCAGACGATTTGAGAATCCCCACTCGTTATCGTACCAGGCGAGGATTTTCACCAGGTTGCCGCCAATCACCAGGGTAGAGAGCCCATCAATGATCGATGAACGCGGATCGCCCTGATAATCGCTGGAGACCAGTGGCTCATCGCTGTATCCCAGAATGCCTTTTAATGGACCCTCAGCGGCGGCGGCCTTAAATGCATTGTTCACTTCTTCTGCCGTCACATCACGCTTCAGCGTCACGGTAAGATCCACAATCGACACCACCGGCACCGGTACGCGCAATGAATAGCCCGTCAAACGTCCATCCAACTCGGGAATAACACGGCCCAGCGCTTTAGCCGCACCGCTGGAGTAAGGCACGATTGACAGCGCCGCCGCACGCGCACCGCGCAGATCCTTCTCAGGCTGATCGTGCAGCACCTGGCTATTGGTATATGCATGAGTGGTATTCATTAGACCATGCTCAATACCAAATGCCTGATGCAATACCTGCGCGGCGGGCGCCAGACCGTTGGTGGTACAACTGCCGTTACTCACCACGAAATGCTGCTGGGGATCGTAACGCTGGTCGTTCACACCCAGCACAATCGTCAAATCATCGTTTTTACCAGGAGCAGAGATAATCACTCTTTTTGCGCCGCCGTGCGTGATATGCACTGCCGCTTTCTCGCGCTCGGTGAAGAAGCCGGTGGCTTCAATCACAATATCAACACCCACGTCACGCCAGCGGATATTGGCCGGGTCGCGCTCGCTGAACACCCGCACTGGCTTACCATCGATGCGCAGCTCACCCTCACCGGCCTCAACTTCTGCAGGAAGTCTGCCCAGCAGTGAATCGTGTTTAAGCAGATGCGCCAGCGTTTTGCTGTCGGTGAGATCGTTAATCGCCACAATCTCAATATCATCGCTTCCCAGTGCGGCGCGGAATACGTTACGTCCGATACGGCCAAAACCGTTAATGCCAACCTTGATCATCATTGACTCCTTATCCGAAGTGGTTGCAGTCAATGTAGGACGATGCGTGATTGGCGTAAACGACAAAAAAGGATCACTTTACGCCATTTTACGGCAGTGAAAGCGTTGGCGATATTCACCCGGAGTGAGATGCAGCTGGCGCTCAAAACTGCGGCGCAAATTGATGCTGCTGCCAAATCCGGTGTCAAGGGCGATACTTTCCAGCGTCGCGCGACTCTGCTCCAGCTGTTCTCGTGCGGCGGCCAGTCGCGCTTCTGCGACATAGCGCGCCGGTGACGCACCGGTTTCACGGGTGAATACGCGGGTGAAATTGCGTGGACTCATGGCGACACGTTCGGCCAATTTCTCAACCGACAGATCTTTCGCCAGGTTGGCGCGTATCCAGCTTTGCAGATCGTGGATCGGGCCGGTGCTGGTTTGTTGTAGCTGGTAGCGGCTGAACTGCATCTGTCCGCCGGGGCGACGCAAATACATCACCATATCCTGAGCGATATCGCGTGCTACGCTGAAACCAAAATCCTCTTCAACCAGCGCCAGCGTGAGATCAAAGCCGGAACTGACGCCGCCGGACGTCCAGATAGGACCATCCTGAATATACAGCGGACCCCCTTCCACCTGGACACGGGGGAAGCGGGTTTGCAGGGTTTCCAGCAGGCGCCAGTGTGACGTGGCGCGGCGTCCGTCGAGCAAACCGGCTTCGGCGAGCAGCATCGCGCCACCACAAATAGACACCACACGCCGAGCCTGAGGAGCCGCCAGCCTGATGAAATCCACCACCATATTGCCTTCTTCAACGCTGTCACCGCGTCCGGTAATCATGATGGTGTCCCAGGCGGCACGGGGATCTAATTCGGCCAGCTTCAGGTCAGCCAGCAGGTTGAGGCCCGACTGACCATGAATCACCTGATGTGACTGCGTGGTGGCGATACTGACACGATAACGTGGCTGATCAACGCCGACCGGCAGGTGCAGGTTGGCGTGCATTAGGATGTCGGCAATACCGGCGGCTTCAAACAGCATGCCGCCATCGGGAACAATAACGAGGAAATGCTTCATGGCGTAAAATGCTCATCGTGGCAAATTAAGCCAGATTATGGCACGGCAGCATTATTTTTGCTGGTAATACGGTCCCTGAGTGATCGAATTGCGCAGCACCAGTCGGCCCGGCATCAGTGGCTGCGCCGTCACGCTTTCGCCATCCAGCATTTTAGACAGTTGCGTTAATGCGCTCGACACCATCTCAGCAACCGGAACATGCACCGTGGTTAACGCCGGCAGGAGATAGGGCGCAACCGGGATATCATCAAAGCCCAGCAAGGAGACGTCATGCGGGATGCGCAAACCCGCGTTGTGCAAGGCGCAGGCGGCGCCAATCGCCATATCATCATTGCTGGCGACAATCGCGGAAAATGTGACTTTACGACGTAACAGTGCTTCAACCGCCAGCTGCCCACTGGCGCTGGTCCAGCAGCCATCCAGCATCAGGTTTTCATCGTATTCAATGCCATTTTCCATCAACGATGAAATATAGCCTTTCAGGCGACTTAATCCGGTGTGAGAGCTACCCATCCCTTTGATAAAAGCGATCTCGCGGTGGCCCTGAGCAATCAAATGATTCACAGCGTTGAGGGTGTCATTTTCGTGGTCAGCACACACCGAATATTGCGGATGCTGCTTCAAACGGCGATTTAACACGATTAACGGCTTACTCATACCAGGAATAAGGGCATCAATATCTTCCACGCTTAAATAGCGCGGATAGATAATCACGGCATCGCAAAAGCTATCGATTAAAAAGTTTATGGCCTCGCGCTCTTGCTGCGCATTGTGTTTACCATCGCCCAGCACCAGTTGTGAACCGAGTTTTTCCGTCATGGTCGCGGCCTGGAATAGTAGCTCGGTAAAAAAGGGACCATTGTAAAGCGTGTTGGGCACCATCAGACCAATACTGTGCGAACGGTTGGTCGCAAGACTTCGTGCCAGCAGATTAGGACGGTAATCCATCTCATCTATGGCCAGCATCACCCGATCCCGCACCGTTTTAGACACATAAGCATGGCCAGCCAGCACCCGTGACACCGTGGCTTTTGACACACCTGCGCGTTTTGCGACATCAAGCATTGTCGTCATTTATCTTCCTTCTCAGCGTTCTCGCGCATTGTAGCGCAAAAGCTCAATCTGAAAACCGCAGAGTGAGGCTCTTCTAACCGATAACGTTTTTTCTCATTATCATCTGATTTCATCACATATTTAAAAGGCTAACATAAAAATAATATGAAACCGGTCTCAGATTAATCATCTTTTCACTCTTTAAATAAGGTTTAACGGTTTGAGTTATGGATCACAAAAAGAACAAATTGAATCTGTAACCGGTTGCAGAAACGATTCTCGGCGCGTAATTATTTAAAAAAAACGGAGGGTGTCATGGTGAAAATTCTATTGTGTTGTTCCGCAGGTATGTCAACCAGCATGGTCGTACAAAGAATGCAGAAAGCCGCTACGCAGCTGGGTTTAGAAGCCACAATTGATGCCGTTGGCATGGAAGAGTTCAGTGAAAAAATCGCCGAGTATGACTGTTGTCTGCTAGGCCCGCAGATCAAATATAAGCTGGCAGATTTCGAACGTCAGGCACAGGAGTATCACAAACCGGTTACCGTCATTAATACCATGGATTACGGCATGTTAAATGGCGAAAAGATCCTGAAGTCGGCGCTCGCCCTGATTGATGCTAATAAGGGGGCATGATGAGTACACTGGCTGACTCCTTATTTGGTGTGATTGAAAACCGCATCAGCCCGATTGCTGCGCGACTCTCCTCGCAACGGCATGTGGTGGCGATCAAGGACGGATTTATTGCCTCGATGCCGTTCCTGATTGTCGGCTCATTTATGCTGCTGTTCTCACATCCTCCTTTCAGTCAGGACAGCCAATGGGGCTTCGCCCAGTGGTGGCTGGGTATGGTGAAGCAGTACAACGACCAGCTGATGATGCCCTACAACATGACGATGGGCATCATGGCGGTGTTCATCACCGGCGCGATTGCCTATAACCTGGCGCAAAGCTACAAACTGAATGGCCTGATGGCGGCGCTGCTGTCGCTGATGACTTTTTTGGTGGTGGCTGCACCGGAAAAGAACGGCGCATTGTCCGTCGCTTCGCTGGGTGGGGAAGGGATATTCACCGCCATTCTGATCAGCCTGTACTGCACGGAAGTGATGCACTGGCTGGTGAAGTACAACATTGGTTTCAAACTGCCGGAACAGGTGCCGCCGAAAATTCGTCAGTCCTTTGACCTGCTGATCCCCATCATGGTGATTTTCCTGACGCTCTACCCGCTGAACCTGTTTATGGAGAGCCACTTTGGTCTGTTGATTCCTCAGGCCATCATGTCAGTGTTTGCGCCAATTATCTCAGCAGCCGATTCACTGCCTGCGGTGCTCATCGCCGTATTGCTATGTCATTTGCTGTGGTTCGCCGGCATTCACGGCGCGGCGATTGTCGGCGGCATCCTGCAGGCATTCTGGCTGAGTAATCTGGGACTGAACCAGGAAGCGTTAAATGCCGGGCAAGAGATCCCTAAAATCTTTATCGAGCCATTCTGGCAATTCTTCATCACCGTAGGCGGATCGGGTGCCACCATGGGCCTGGTGATTCTCTATCTGCGCAGCCGCTCCGCGCATCTGCGCGCCATCGGCCGCCTAGGCTTTGTACCCGGTATGTTTAACATCAATGAGCCGATTATTTTCGGTTCGCCGGTGGTGATGAATCCGCTGCTGTTTATTCCCTTTATCACCACGCCGTTGATCAACGCGGTTATCGCCTGGACCGCCACCCGCACCAACCTGATCAACCACGTCATTTCGCTGGCACCCTGGACCACGCCGGGACCGATTGGTGCCGCCTGGTCAACCGGCTGGGACTGGCGCGCAGTGGTGTTAGTCGCGTTCCTGATTTGTTTGTCCACGCTGATTTATTACCCGTTCTTCAAAATGTATGAACGCCAACTGCTTGCGCAGGAAGAAGAGATGGCGCAGGAACAACTGGCTGAGGAGATGAAGTAATGCAAGAGATGCAGGAAATGGAAAGCACGGTGATGGAGCTGATTATTCATGCCGGGGAAGCCCGTTCATCATCGATGCAGGCACTGCAAGCGGCCCGAAAACACAACTGGCAGGAAGCCGATGCGTTGCTGGCAAGTGCACGAAATGCTGCGCGCGAAGCCCACAAAATTCAAACCGCGTTGATCGGTGCGGATGAAGGCTGCGGCAAAATTCCGGTCAACCTGATTATGGTGCATGCGCAGGATCATCTGATGAACGCCATGTTGTGCCGCGATTTAGTTGAAGAGCTGATCTATCTGCATCGTCAGGTGCAGGAGTTATCGAAAACCCACTTGCAGTAAGACGCAGTTAATCACATGAAAGGATGGATTATGTCTCAGTTACCGGCTGATTTTTTATGGGGCGGCGCCGTTGCCGCGCATCAGGTTGAAGGTGGATGGAACGAAGGCGGTAAAGGGCCGAGCATCGTCGATGTGTTGACGGGCGGAGCGCATGGCGTTGAACGTGAAATTACCGATGGCATTGTCGAGGGGAAACACTACCCCAATCATCAGGCCACCGATTTTTATCATCATTACAAAGATGATATCGCGTTGTTTGCCGAGATGGGTTTTAAATGTTTTCGTACCTCGATTGCCTGGACACGCATCTTCCCGAAAGGCGATGAGCAACAACCTAACGAAGCGGGCCTGCAGTTCTACGACGACATGTTTGATGAGCTGCTCAAATATGGCATCGAACCGGTGATTACGCTGTCGCACTTCGAGATGCCATTGCATCTGGTGCAGCAATATGGCGGCTGGCTGAATCGTGAATTGATCGATCTCTTTGTGCGCTATAGCGAAGTGGTGATGAAGCGCTACAAAGGCAAAGTGAAATACTGGATGACCTTTAACGAGATCAACAACCAGCGTAACTGGCGCCGACCACTGTTCGGCTACAGCAACTCAGGCGTGATTTTCACCGATCATGAGAAGCCGGAAGAGGTGATGTATCAGGTGCTGCATCATCAGTTTGTGGCCAGTGCCAGAGTGGTGAAGTTGGGGCATCAAATCAATCCTGAATTCAAGATCGGTTGCATGCTGGCGATGGTGCCGCTGTATCCGTGGTCATGCCATCCTGATGACGTAATGTACGCGCAAAAGTCGATGCAGGAACGCTATCTGTTTGGCGATGTGCACATGCGCGGTGCCTATCCTTCGTACATTTTGAAAGAGTGGGAACTGCGCGGATTCCACATTGAGATGGCGCCGGAAGATGCACAAACGCTGCGAGAAGGCTGCACCGACTATCTCGGCTTTAGCTATTACATGAGTAACGCCGTGGAGTATGCCAGTGCAACGCGCATGGACAGCGCACTTGAAGCTTTCCCCGGCAGCCGTAAAAACCCTCACGTTCAGGCGTCAGATTGGGGATGGCAGATTGATCCCGTCGGCCTGCGCTACACGCTAAATGCGCTGTATGAGCGTTACCAGAAGCCGCTGTTTATTGTGGAAAATGGTTTTGGCGCCGTCGATCAACGTGAGGCCAACGGCGAGGTCAATGATGACTATCGTATTGCCTACCTGCGTGAACACATCGAGCAAATGAAAAAAGCCGTACTGGAAGATGGCGTGGATTTAATGGGCTTCACGCCCTGGGGCTGTCTGGACTGTGTCTCTTTTGGCACCGGCCAATACAGCAAACGCTACGGCTTTATTTACGTAAACCGTAATGACGATCAAACCGGCGATTTTTCGCGCTCGAAGAAAAAGAGTTTTGCCTGGTATAAACAGGTCATCGCCTCGCAAGGTGAAGCGCTTTAATTCGCATTGCCCGGGCAGGTAGCCCGGTTAAATCAGAGTTGTCATCTCTTCGGCAGTGAATATCCTTTCCAGCCTGCGCAGGCAGGCTGAATAAATAACATGAACCCGAACCAGGAAAAATATCATCCATGCGGTGAGGCCTGATGCTGCCTGAAACGGCGCTTCTGCTCACCTGATTGCAACCAAACGGAGTTATATCCTATGCCAAATAAGATCAAAATTGTCACTATCGGTGGGGGTTCCAGCTATACGCCTGAGTTGATTGAAGGACTTATCCTGCGTCAGGAGCAGTTACCGATTGCCGAGTTGTGGCTGGTCGATATTGAGGACGGCGCAGAGAAGATGGAAATCGTTGGCAGTATGGCAAAACGCATGATCGCGGCTGCCAAACTCGACTGGCAGGTGCATCTTTCTCTCGAGCGCAAGGAAGCGTTAAAGGATGCGGATTACGTGACCACCCAGTTCCGCGTGGGGTTGCTGGATGCACGCTTAAAAGACGAAGTGATTCCATTAGCCAATGGTTTACTGGGCCAGGAAACTAACGGCCCGGGCGGGATATTTAAAGCGTTTCGCACGGTGCCGGTGATTCTCGATATTATCGAGGATATGCGTCAATTGTGCCCAAACGCCTGGCTGGTGGATTTCACTAATCCGGCAGGTATGGTCACCGAAGCGGCGATTAAATATGGCAAGTGGGAAAAAACCGTTGGCCTGTGCAATGTGCCGTTCGGCCATATCACTCAGGCTTGCAGCGTGCTCGGTGCGGAAGAGAACGATCTCTATTTCAAATTTGCCGGGCTTAACCATTTCCACTGGCATCGCGTATGGGATCAGCAGGGCAATGAACGCACCGCAGAACTGATTGATAAAATCTATTCCCCAGACCAGCAGGAAAAAAGCGATGAAGGGCTGAAAAATATTCATCAGATTCCTTTTAACTACGATCAGGTAAAACATCTTGGCCTGCTGCCCTGCGGTTACCATCGCTATTACTATTTGCAGGAACCGATGCTCGCTCATGCCATCGAAGAGTTCGATCACTATGAAACCCGCGCTGAAGTGGTGAAGAAAACCGAAGCGCGGTTGTTCGAGTTATATAAAGACGTGAACCTTAATTACAAGCCTGAAGAGTTGAGTCAGCGGGGCGGGGCGCATTACAGCGATGCGGCTTGCGATCTCATTGCATCGATTCAAAATAACAGCGGAAAATTAATGGTGGTCTCAACGCGCAATAATGGCGCGATTGCCGATTTACCGTTTGATTGCGTGGTGGAGGTCACTGCCGCCATCACTTCTCATGGCGCAGAACCGCTGCGTTGGGGAGCGTTACCGCCTGCGGCGCGCGGCATGATTCAGTTAATGAAAGCCATGGAGGAAACAGTGATTGAAGCCGCCGTTACTGGAGATTACGGTGCGGCATTACACGCTTTCACCATTAATCCGCTGATTCCGGCGGGCGACACGGCGATCAAAGTGCTGGATCAATTGTTGTATGCCCATAAAGCCTATTTGCCGAAGTTCGCCAGCAAAATTGCGGAGATTGAGCAGACCAAACCGGAGATCGTTACCTTCGTCGATCAGTTACTGGCCGACAGGCAAGCGCACGCGCATAGGGCGTGATGAGGTTTTATCAGGATCGAATGAGGCAGGAAGGAGACTGAAGACGGTGCCCGTTTGAACATCGCTGGGCACCGGGAAAAGCACTCACCGTCTTGTTGGGCGGTGAGTGGATCAGCATTACGCGGTGAGTTCGTTACGTACGATAGCAGCACCTGCGCTCAAGGCTTCCAGCTTACCTCTGGCAACACGGCGCGACAGTGGCGTCATACCGCAGTTAGTAGAAGGATAAAGCTTATCGGCGTCGACAAACTGCAGTGCTTTACGCAAGGTATCAGCCACTTCTTCCGCAGTTTCAATAGTGTTGGTCGCCACATCAATGGCACCGACCATCACTTTTTTGCCACGGATCAGCTCAATCAGATCCATTGGCACGCGCGAATTCTGCGCTTCCAGTGAAATGATATCGATAGAAGACTTTTGCAGTTTAGGGAACACTTCTTCGTACTGACGCCACTCAGTGCCGAGGGTCTTTTTCCAGTCGGTATTCGCTTTAATGCCGTAGCCATAGCAAATGTGCACGGCGGTTTCGCACTTCAGACCTTCAACGGCTCTTTCCAGTGCGGCAATGCCCCAGTCGTTTACTTCATCGAAGAACACGTTAAATGCGGGTTCATCAAACTGAATAATATCAACACCGGCTGCTTCTAACTCTTTGGCTTCCTGGTTAAGAATTTTGGCAAATTCCCAGGCGAGTTTTTCACGGCTTTTGTAGTGACCATCATAAAGCGTATCGATCATGGTCATTGGGCCTGGCAGAGCCCACTTAATCTGTTGTTTGGTTTGCTGGCGCAGGAATTTAGCATCTTCAACAAACACCGGCTTTTTACGCACTACTTCACCGATCACGCTCGGCACGCTGGCGTCATAGCGATTGCGAATTTTCACAATCTCACGTTTTTCAAAATCAACGCCGCTGAGATGCTCAATAAAGGTGGTGACGAAGTGCTGGCGCGTTTGCTCGCCATCACTGACGATATCAATACCCGCTAATTGCTGATCCTGCAGGGATAACAGCAGGGCATCTCTTTTGCCTTCAGCTAATTCATCACCCTGCAATTTCCATGGCGACCACAGCGTTTCAGGTTGAGCAAGCCAGGCCGGTTTCGGTAAGCTTCCTGCCGTTGAAGTAGGCAATAACAATTTCATAATCAATAACCTTTTATTTTGGCTTAATCAAAGAACGTAATGTGCAGACCACTGCTCAAGAATGTCTTGATAGGGTTTGATGAAGTGCTCTTCCGTATACTTCCCCTGCTCAATAGCCAACCGGCTGCGTTCTTCTCGATCGTAAACAATGCGCGTTAATGAATGGTCGCCATGTGTCAGGCTTGGCTGATAGCACTGGCCTGCGGCAGAGTTGGCATTGTAAATTTCCGGGCGGTAAATCTTCTGGAACGTCTCCATGGTGCTGATGGTGCCGATCAGTTCCAGATCCGTGTAATCATTCAGCAAGTCACCGGTGAAATAGAAAGCTAATGGCGCGACGCTGTTTTCGGGCATGAAGTAGCGCGCCTGCAATCCCATTTTGCCGAAGTAATGGTCGGTGAGAGACAGCTCATCTTGCTGATATTCAAAGCCCAATACCGGATGCTGATAGTCAGTGCGATGATAGGTGTTCTTGCTCGATACGCTCAGGCAGATTACTGGCTTTTTATTAAAGCGCTCCTGATAAGCCGCCGAGTTGACGAAACTTTTAAAGATATTGCCGTGCAGATCACCGAAACCTTCCGGCAGGCTGAAACCGGAGTTATTGTTATTGGCCGCCAGCAGACGCACGCTAAAATCGTAATCACGCACGTAGGACGAGAAGTTATTGCCTACGATGCCATCGGTACGCTGCTGAGTTTTGCGATCAACAATATTGGTTTTCAGGATTTCGATCACCGGGAAGGTTTTGCCATTGCCTTCAATATCAATTTCCGCAGAAATGATTTCCAGCTCAACGGCATAACGATCGCCTTTTGGGTTGTCCGCGTGCGCCAGAGAGTTGAAACGGTTGTTCATCATCATTAAGGCATTGCGCAAATTCTGCTGGCGATGGGTTCCACGTGCCAGGTTAGCAAAGTTCGTGGTGATGCGCGTATTTTCAGATGGATTGTAGTTCTCATCGAAAACGCTGCTCTTAATTGAAAATGCAAAATCGTTGCTCATGATGCTCGGGTATCCTGATTTCAGCTGCAAAACCTTTCCGGCTTTAGGCGGGTAGACCTGATACTGCGGCCTATCACCTGCGGTAGATTTCACATTGTCTTAAGTCAATAACAATGCGAATTTTATGCCAGAGTCACTCAGTGATTGAAAGTGATTAAACTTCAAACCTGCATGAGCCAATTTCATGATCGGGTTCACACTCTGAAGCAGGGTGGTCAGAAGGGGGATTTTTTGCGGAAAAGCGAGCGTTGAATGTTTGTTAGACCAGAGATTAAAGCGATGTGATGGTCAGCACGCCCGGAGGCGACGCGGAAGAATTTACCTAATGGGAAATAAAAAATCCACGCCAGGCGTGGATTTTTTTGGCTGAATTTAATTCAACAGGGTCAAATCATCGACTTGAAGATTGGATGTTAAATGGTTATGTTTTGCACCATCGGTCTGGGCGAAGACGGGCCGATGCATCAGCCGGTTGAGCAGCTGGCTAACGTGGCGTGCGGGGGATATGTGCTGGACGCTGCCCGATCGGTGCTGGCCTGATAAAAAAATGGAGCATCGTGATGATGCTCCATTATTATTCAGTTAGCGACAGCGCCGTTATCAGAAGTCGTAGAATAGCGTAATCCAAGTTGCGTCTGCTTCATTATCTGAAGTGCTGGCAAGGGTGCGTTCTACATACAAGGATAAGCCGTGGCCGAAGTTATTGGCCACACCTAAATACGTGTGGTTAGCGTGATACTCTTCATCACCTTTGAAGCGCAATGAGTCGGCGGCAATATAAGGCTGCACCGATTTGAACCACGGAGCATCGAAATTGAAGGTATAACCGACGAAACTTTCCAGACCGTATCCGCTACCGGCGAAATAATGATTGACGATTGAATAACGCGTGCTTGGCACAAAGTCTTTGTAGTAACTTGCGGTTCCCACAATATACCAGTTTCCTGGTTGCCACGTCAGCGCAGTACCAGACAGCTGCTGATGATATTTCTTCTCTTTATAATCATTATCACGCATGGTGGCATTCGTGATGATGTAAGCTGTACTCAGGGTCAGCGATTTAGTCAGATTATAATCGAAGCCTAAACCCTGGCCGCTATTACGACGATATAAAAGGCCATCCCCGGCACTCAGGTTATCCTCTGGCAACAGGTAATTGGCATAAACCGTCAGATCACCAAAAGTATTTTTATACTTGATGCTATTCTTGGCTCGATTTGCGCCGTCGTAGTTGCCATTGATACCAATACCGGTACCACTTGCGTGACCATCGTTGTCCCATACGTCACTTTTCATACCCACAACTTCGTAATAAATGCCGTACTGATGACCGTAAGTCACGGTACCGTAACGGTCATCTTTAATGCCCGCGTACAGCTTCCTCTGCGTATCACGCTGCTTACCTTCAGGATAATGGCTATCCCATCCAACAGCTTTAGCCAGATCGACACCCATTTCATACATGGCAATGACCGATGTATGCTGGCTGAGTGCGTAATCGCCACTAAAGCGGAAACGGGTGCCACCGTCATGACCATTCTTATAATAACCCGGCTCCGGACCATTATTAAAAATGAATTCAGGACGAATACTGCCGCCAAATTGCAGACTCAGCGGCGCTAACAGTGCATTGCTGTCCTTATTCTTCTCAAGGATGGTTATTTCAGCGTGCGCTGAATTGGCTACGGCCAGCAACGTGGCTGTGGTGAGACATAGTGATGTGGTGAGTTTTTTCATAGTATCCGTTTCTTATTATGATAACGCTTAGAAAAGCGGGCTGAATTTTTATCATGATTGAAATGTATTGAATATATAAAATTCTTATATCAATTGGCATTGATAAGATTAGTTCTCACTAACAGGGCTAACCTGAAGAGAATATATGCGTAAATGATGAGCTATCGAACTATATCAGGGTGAATTATATACAGCATGGTTGTTTTATTGATCTAAATTGCCAATTTATGCGAAAGGAAGATTTAGGCTCGATATCATAATACTCCTTGAGTCAGGCTGTCATTTTCTCCTGTCCATCGGAGCAATGTCTGGGTGCTTTCTGGATAAGAATAGGTCAGATTTTGGTTGAGAAATGTTAACTAAATGGAGTGAAGGTGGCTGGAATTTAACTTAGGGCAGACAAAAAATTATCATGATGGCAGGATGGAAAAGAACGTTATAGATGTATCGGTCGATTAATGAATTGAATTGTAATTTTAATGCGGGGGGATATAAAAAGGGATATATCTGATTCTTTCTCAAACTCATCAAGGAAGAACATGAAGTGTTTACGCTCAGTTATTATTAGCCTCATCGCTATGTTTAGCATAACAAGTTGCAGTAGCTTTTTTTCAGGTAGTACACCTATTGCTGTACGCCCGTTGGACCGCAAAGAAATACAAAAGGCCTCTGCATTCGCGAATAATGCACCACTATTGACGGCAGCAGAACCAGGGGAAACGGTCTATCTCTACAAAGTTGCCTTTGATGGAACAATGAATGATCGCCAGAGAGTTCCCCTGAATGAGCGGAAAACACTGGTGGCGAGAATCGCTGATACTGTCAACGCCGTCTATTATCCTGGGGCAGGGATGCAGGATAAAGAAATTAGTCGGCGTGATGCCGCCACGGGCAATAGTGGAATACATGTCGCAAACCAGGCAGCAGAAGACTTCTTCAGGCAGGCTGAAAAGTGGAAAACGGACGATCCCCACGCTGTCGTACGCATTTTTGTGACTGGCTTTAGCCGTGGGGCTGCGACAGCACGCCAGTTTATGAATCAGGTGACGAACGAGTGGCATAATAAATTGCCGCAGTCAGTGGTATCACCGCATTTCTATGCCATTTTTTATGACACGGTGGCCACGGGCCAAAGAAATCGTCTGGACTTGAGTATCCCGGTTTCGCTCGATTATCTTGTCCATTTTGTGGCGGCAGATGAAGAGCGTAATCTGCTCTTTACTCCTACGGTGGAAGTTGTTCCTGAACCCGAACAGCTCAGTACCACAGAGTTGCAGGCAGGATTTCCTCAACGACTTAATATTATCCATCTGCCCGGCGCGCATTCTGATATTGGTGCTGCTTATTCTGAGGGTATTGGCGATCTCTATATCGTACTGACCGAGAAGTTCCTTTATATGATGGGGCTGATGCCTGGGAATTGCTGGAATTCAACGTTTGATCCATTAACGAATGGCAAACATGATTCCCGCGGTTTGCTCGATATATTATTCGGTGCGCCAGATCCTGACCGGGTGCAGAAAGTTTCTCGCCAGCAGATGGTAGCGGAAGTCAAACCGCAGAGTAGTCAACAGCGTCGTGACAATCTGAACCGGTTACAGCAGATGATCAATGCGAATATCGACAGGGGCGCGATGCTGGATTCATCACAGATCGAAACGGTGTACGCCAGTTTTGTCTTGTCACGTGATCGCACAGGCATTCATGTTAAGGATGTATCGAATTCAGTAGAAGCAGACACTGTTTTCATTGATGAGAATAAAGGGTTAACGAAACTGCACTACAAAATGAAAGATGCAATGGCGCCCTCGTCATTGCATCTGGATAACGAAATCCTTTCAGCGTTAGGCTCAGTCTCACAGACACTTTCGTATACGTTGCTCAAAACTCCCCGGCAGGCTTATCTGGCAATCTGGCTGGATAATCGTTTAATCGAGATGCTGCCTGTACTCGAAGGAAAAACGATTACCTTTGGAAGGCTGGATCACTGTAAGCCGCAAACGTAGGGAAGCAGGACAGTACCGGTGCAACCGATGATTTTCACATCGATGAAAGAACGAGTGACTCAGTAAGATGTGGGGCGTGCAGTGGGTATGGTGCGCGCTCCTGTTCAGTGGTAAATAAAAACTAAGTAAAACAGAGAGTAAGATGAGATATGAGGCGTATTTCAGATCTAAAATTACTCTCGCGCTTCAATGAGTTTTACCGCTGGATATTCACCCATTGCAAACATGCTTGATTTGCTATTGAGCTTGATTCGATAATGCCGCGCCTTTTTGCCGTTAGGTTTGACTTCGAGGTATAACTCATTGAAATCATTGATACGCTATGAAATGAAAAATCCACGCAAATGCGTGGATTCAATTGAGTTTCGTGAACATCATGAGATCTAGTTAGACCCCATGAGAAAACACATTTTATTTAGACGTTGAACAGGAAGTTCATCACGTCGCCATCTTTCACGATGTACTCTTTACCTTCTGAGCGCATCTTGCCGGCTTCTTTCGCGCCTTGCTCACCTTTGTAGGTGACAAAGTCATCAAACGCGATGGTCTGCGCACGGATAAAGCCTTTCTCGAAGTCGGTATGAATTTTACCGGCAGCCTGTGGCGCGGTCGCGCCCACTGGGATGGTCCATGCACGTACTTCTTTCACGCCAGCGGTGAAGTAAGTTTGCAGGTTGAGCAGGGCATAACCTGCACGGATCACGCGGTTCAGACCCGGCTCTTCCAGACCCAGCTCTGCCATAAACTCGTCACGCTCTTCGTCATCCAGCTCTGCGATGTCGGATTCAACGGCTGCACATACCGGCACCACCACTGAACCTTCGGCTTCTGCAATCGCACGCACCTGATCAAGATACGGGTTGTTTTCAAAACCGTCCTCGTTCACGTTAGCGATGTACATGGTTGGCTTCAGGGTCAGGAAGCTCAGGTAGCGAATGGCCGCTTTCTCGTCTGCATCCAGTTTCAGCGCGCGTAACATGCCCGCTTCGGACAGATGCGGCAGGCACTTCTCTAATGCAGCCAGCTCAGCTTTAGCATCTTTGTCGCCGCCTTTGGCTTTCTTCTGACAACGCTGAATGGCACGTTCACAGGTATCCAGATCGGACAGCGCCAGCTCAGTGTTGATAACGTCAATATCTTCCGCCGGGTTCACTTTGCCGGAAACGTGAATAATATTGTCGTTCTCGAAGCAACGCACCACGTGGCCGATAGCTTCGGTTTCACGGATGTTGGTCAGGAACTGGTTACCGAGGCCTTCACCTTTGGATGCGCCTTTCACCAGACCGGCGATATCGACGAATTCCATGGTGGTCGGCACAACACGCTGTGGCTTAACGATTTCGCTCAGCTGATCGAGGCGCAGATCGGGCATTGGCACCACACCGGTGTTTGGCTCGATGGTGCAGAACGGAAAGTTGGCTGCTTCGATACCCGCTTTAGTCAGCGCGTTGAACAGAGTGGATTTACCGACGTTCGGCAGGCCCACAATACCGCATTTAAATCCCATGGTCTGATTACCTTTCTCACTGAGTGTACGGCACTGGCTGGCAGCGCCGACAGATTCAAAAAATTTCGCGCATTATACACAGAATTGCCTTCTGCGGCGCGGGAATTGGGCTTAGCCAGCCTTGAACGCATGCAGGCGGTTCATCGCCTTGATTTTGTCTTCTTTCAGCCACAGTTCTGTGCAGCGCACCGCTTCATCCACGGCATCGTCAATCAGTTTTTGCTCGCTGGCAGGCGGTTTGCCTAACACGAAGCCGGTAACCTTATTGCGATCGCCGGGATGACCGATGCCAACCCGCAGGCGATGGAAATTATTGTTATTGCCCAGCTTGCTGATGATGTCTTTCAGACCGTTATGCCCGCCATGACCACCGCCCTGTTTGAATTTGGCGATGCCAGGAGGCAGATCCAGTTCATCGTGTGCCACTAAAATCTCTTCCGGTGCGATGCGATAAAAGGTCGCCATTGCCGCAACCGCTTTGCCACTCAGGTTCATAAAAGTAGTGGGCACCAGCAAACGGACATCTTCACCCGCCAGTGACAGGCGTGCAGTGTAGCCGTAGAATTTCGGCTCCTCTTTCAATGACTGATTGTTCCGGTCGGCCAGCAAATCCACATACCAGGCACCTGCGTTATGGCGCGTTGCGGCGTATTCAGCGCCGGGATTGGCCAGCCCCACAATCAGTTTAATGCTGCTCACGATGTTTATCCTGTCTTGCTGCGGAAAGGGCGATAGTTTACTGCCTGCAAGCGGCGATGACAAAGGGTGCTGAGTACAGATGATACCTCTGCGTGACTTATCAATTTCTATCGAAATCAAGCCTCTGGCCGTAAAGAAATGTCAGAGATTGTGAAGGATGTGTGATCCTGTACGCAACTTAACCGGCAGTCATTGCCTAAACTTATGACAAGTTAACCATATGTGCTGTTTTGCTTTTTTCATAAGGATGGAGGTGAATCATGAAACGTCAACAATGCCGCTATTTAGGTAATGGCCTGATGTGTTTAGGTTTACTGACGATGGTATTAGGCGTCGGCTATTCCATTATTAATCAGCTGCCTGCGTTAAATCTGCCGCAGTTCCTCGCACATGGTGCTATGTTCAGCATCTTTGTCGGGGCACTGCTGTGGCTGGCGGGGGCACGCGTCAGCGGACGTGAGCGTGTCGAAGACCGCTACTTTTGGTTACGCCATTACGGTGACAAACGCTGCCGCCGCAATCACTCTTCACATTAAGAGAGAGCGGCTTCCTGCACCGGCTGTAACTGCACGAAATAACGTTCGACGCGGTTACGGCCACTGGCTTTTGCACGGTATAACGCTTCGTCCGCCAGGCCGAGTAAAATCGGGAAGGTGTGATCGCGATGGTTAGCGGTAGCATAGCCAATACTCACGGTATAGCAGACGTCGTTGGGCTGCGACAGCTGTGTCGCCAGACGGATACGCTCACACACCCGTTCTGCATCCTCGCTATTGCCCGGCAGAATCGCCGCAAACTCTTCACCGCCCAGACGGGCAAAATGACTTTCTGCGGGCAGCAACGCCTGCACCACCTGACAAAAATCGATTAATACGCGGTCACCTTGCAGATGGCCGTAACGATCGTTAATGCCTTTGAAATGGTCAAGATCAAACAGCACAGCGGTGTAAACCAGCGGTTGGGGATTTCGCGTGTTACGCACCACTAATCTGTCGGCTTGCTCGAACAGGGCGCGACGATTCCAGACGCTGGTCAGGGGATCGTGAAGCGAGGCTCGTTTGTGAGCTATTTGCGTGCGCTCATTGACCATCGCCAGAATGGTAAACGTCAGGCCAATCACAAACAGAATGGATTCTAGAATCACGTACACCGAAAAACTGGAACCGGCTATCGCGCCGCGCACCGGCGTAGCGATGGCGTCATCCAGGAAAATGCGCGCCACGTGAAACAGCAGATGGATCCACAGCAACATCTGCGCCGGCCAAAAGGTCACCTGCAGTGCATCGCGCGATTGCCACAACAGGCGAATCAGGGCACCGGTGTAAATAATGCAAAGCAGACATATGACTAAAACGCGTTTAGGTTGGCTGGCGTAAAACTGCGGGAACGTACATAGAATGGCCCATAACAATGCAGCCGCTAACCAGCTGAATCCGAGAGGTTTATTGCAGAATGCTCGAAAAGCGTTCAGCAGATTGCCATAGGCCAGCATCATCACCACGTTGCCGACAGCGATGGGAAGAAAAACAAATCCAGCACTGCGCAGACTGCTGAGAAACACCGCTGTCAGGGTCAATGTGAGCGCCAGCGTAGTGAACCCCAGCACGCGATCGTACTGCGCACCCACCCAGGCGAACACCAAAATAATGCTCAAAAAACCCAGCACATAGAGCTCGCAAACAAATAGTGTGTAAATGTCGAGAGTCATAGTGGTCGGAGTTCTCAGAAAAAAGTGTGGAGAAAAATACCACTAATCAATGGCCCGCTAAAGTGCAGCATCGCGTGTCGAATGAAAAGAGTGTAAGGCAGGGAGAATAGCGAATTTTAACGAAATTTATCGCGAAAATATCTGTAGCGAGAGCGGCTTAATCGGTAAATGAAGCGGATTGTTGGGAATAAAAACCGGGCGCGGGGCCCGGTTTCATGCAATGTATTAATGTTCGAACATTGCGGAGATGGACTCTTCGTTACTGATACGGCGAATCGCTTCGGCCAGCATGCCAGAGAGCGTTAAGGTACGCACGATTGGCAGGGCTTTCATCTCGTCTGACAGCGGAATAGTGTCGCACACGATAACCTGATCGATCACTGACTTACGCAGGTTTTCGACCGCGTTACCAGAGAAGATGGGGTGAGTCGCATAAGCGAAGACACGTTTCGCGCCGCGCTCTTTCAACGCTTCAGCTGCTTTGCACAGCGTACCGCCGGTGTCGATCATATCGTCGACCAGTACACAGTCACGACCTGCCACGTCACCGATGATGTGCATCACCTGAGAAACGTTCGCACGCGGGCGACGTTTATCGATGATAGCCATATCAGTGTCATTGAGCAGCTTAGCAATAGCACGCGCACGCACGACGCCGCCGATGTCCGGAGAAACCACAATCGGGTTTTCCAGGCCAATCTGCAGCATATCTTCCAGCAGGATTGGGCTACCGAACACGTTATCAACCGGGACATCGAAGAAGCCCTGGATCTGTTCGGCGTGCAGATCAACCGTCAGAACACGGTCAACACCCACGCTGGAGAGGAAATCGGCAACCACTTTGGCGGTGATAGGCACACGAGCAGAACGCACGCGGCGGTCCTGACGGGCATAACCAAAGTAAGGGATAACAGCAGTAATACGACCAGCAGAAGCCCGACGCAACGCGTCGACCATCACAACCAGCTCCATCAGATTATCATTGGTGGGGGCACAGGTGGACTGGATGATGAAAATATCACCACCGCGTACATTTTCGTTGATCTGTACACTTACTTCACCATCGCTGAAACGGCCGACAGCGGCGTCTCCGAGGCTAGTGTAAAGGCGGTTGGCAATACGTTGTGCTAGTTCCGGGGTGGCGTTACCAGCAAATAGCTTCATATCAGGCACGAGAAGAACCTCAGGCTTGGCGTCCAGAGAATGAACGTTTCAAAAGTAACCGGCGAATACTTTTGAAGTCGTTCATACGGGTGTGTTAATGCGTCACGTGCAGTGCCTGGAACAGGGTGGCACTGTCACGCAAACGCTTAGAGCCCGGAAAGGGTGCGTTGCAACGGCGAGATATTAAGCCCGCGCGCCACAAATCCGCAAATCCATTTCGGGGCAAGCTCCAGCACCTGACGAGCAGCGGATTCGGTGCTAAATTCAGCAAATACACAAGATCCGGTCCCGGTCAGGCGCGACGGCGCGTATTCTAGCAGCCAGGAAAGCAGCGCATCAACCTCGCGAAAACGTTTTCTTGCCACAGCTTCACAATCATTGTGAAAAGGACGCTGTAACAGTTCATCTAATGTGCGTATCGGTGAATTGCGCGTCAAGTCTGGATCACGAAAGATATCCGGCGTGCCGATGCTAATACCAGGATGAGCCACCAGATACCATTTTTCTTCCGGTTCAGCAGGCTGAATCTCCTCGCCAACCCCTTCGGCAAAGGCGGCGTGACCACGCACGAATACCGGAACATCAGCACCAAGCTGCACGCCAAGGGTGGCTAACTCATCCACGCTAAGCCCGGTTTGCCATAAATGGTTCAGCGCCACCAGCACGGTCGCGGCATCGGAAGAGCCTCCGCCCAGTCCGCCGCCCATCGGAAGACGTTTTTCCAGGGCTATCTCCGCACCCGCGTTTTCGGGCAGCGTACCGCGAACGACCGCGGCTTGCTGTAACATCCGCGCCGCCCGCACGATCAGGTTATCGTCATCGGAGACGCCCGCTAACGGCGTCAGCAGTGTAATGTTCCCACTGCTGTCAGGCGTGATATCAAGCGTGTCGCCGTGATCAAGAAACTGAAACAGCGTTTGCAGATTGTGGTAGCCGTCAGCGCGACGGCCCGTAATGTAGAGAAACAGATTCAGTTTTGCCGGAGCAGGCCAGGTGGTGATCATTGCGTGGTCCAGCTATCCATGCGCAGTTTGATACGCTGACCACCTTCTGTCAGTTCCAGGTTGGCCGGCAGCGGTGGATTGACCTTGCTGTCGTAATCAGAGATGTTCACTTTCCACTGCTGGCCATTACGGCTGTAATTCACACTCTGCAACTGATAGCTGCTATTGAGCTGATAATCCGTGGCATCACCCGGCAGACCCATCATCCACTGACGCAGATTCGCCAGCGGAATATCCATGCCGGTCAACTGTGAAATCATCTTCTCAGCGTCATTGCTCACATAGCGCTTGCCTTTGTTATCGACAATTTGCACCACCGACCCCTGCGCATCCAGCTGCAACTCGGTGCTGCCCAGCGGATTGGTTAACAACAGACGATAGCGATCGGCGGCGGTTTGCTGCCAGTTAAAGCGCGCATAGACTTTTTGCTTATCGGAAAGATAGGCAAAAGCGCCACGCGTTTGATATTGGGTGATTTTCTCAACGGCTTGCTGATGCTGCTGCCATTGCGGTGAGGTGGTGCTGGGGCCAGGACCTTGTGGTTTGTTGATGCTACAAGCAGCCAGCAATACGCTGGCAAGGGGCAAAAGGCGCAACAGCTTGCGCGGGGGCAAATGCATCACGTGGTCGTCTCCTCAGACACGTTTTTACTTCGTAACCGATAACGCTAACCATCCAATACTATGCCGTCAATGCCGATGTAAGGATAATTGCGCACGATCAGTTTAATCTTATTACAGTCATAGCCTTTGTATGGCTTTTCTTGATCTGTGGCATCTTGTAGAATGCGCTTCACAAAGCCCTGACAAATATTGGGACATCCCAACCCGAATCACCATGACGCTGCTTGCTCTCGGAATCAACCACAAAACCGCACCTGTTGCGCTGCGCGAACGCGTTGCGTTTCTGCCAGACACGCTGGATCAGGCTCTGAATAGCCTGTTGTCCCAGCCGATGGTTCAGAGTGGTGTGGTGCTCTCAACCTGTAATCGTACTGAACTCTATCTCAGCGTAGAGCAGCAGACAGATTTGCAGGAGAGGTTGGTGCGCTGGTTGTGCGAGTATCACGATCTGCGTGAAGAGGATGTCCGTGCCAGCCTTTACTGGCATCAGGACAACGCCGCCGTCAGCCATCTGATGCGCGTTGCCAGCGGTCTGGATTCGCTGGTATTGGGCGAACCGCAAATTCTCGGCCAGGTTAAAAAGGCCCATGCTGATTCTTCGCGTGACCATGCGCTAAGCAGCGAGCTGGAGCGCATGTTCCAGAAGACCTTCTCCGTCGCTAAACGTGTTCGCACCGAAACTGAAATCGGTGCCAGCGCGGTCTCTGTCGCCTTCGCCGCCTGTTCTCTGGCGCGTCAAATCTTCGAATCACTCAGCACGGTCAACGTGTTGCTGGTGGGCGCCGGAGAAACCATCGAGTTAGTGGCGCGTCATCTGCGTGAACACAAAGTGCAGAAGTTGATGATTGCCAACCGCACCCGCGAGCGTGCGCAGCTGCTGGCCGATGAGGTGGGCGCAGAAGTGATTGGGTTGGGTGATATTGAAACCCGTCTGGCCGATGCGGATATCATTATTTCTTCTACTGCCAGCCCGCTGCCGATTATTGGCAAAGGCATGGTGGAGCGCGCTTTGAAAGCACGTCGCAACCAGCCGATGCTGCTGGTGGATATCGCCGTACCGCGTGATGTCGAACCTGAAGTGGGTAAGCTGGCGAACGCCTATTTGTACAGCGTCGATGATCTGCAAGCGATCATCGAGCAGAATATGGCACAACGCAAAGCCGCTGCAGTCCAGGCCGAAAGCATTGTTGTGCAGGAAAGTGGCGAATTTATGGCGTGGCTGCGTGCGCAAAGCGCGGGCGACACCATTCGCGAATATCGTTCACAGGCGGACGACGTGCGTGCCGAGTTGCAGGAGCGTGCCATTGCCGCACTGCGTCAGGGCGCAGATGCCGAGAAAGTCTTGCAAGAGTTAGCGCACAAGCTGACCAACCGTCTGATTCATGCACCAACCAAATCACTGCAGCAGGCCGCGCGCGATGGCGACAACGAACGCCTGCAGATCTTACGTGACAGCCTCGGTTTAGAGTAATCTGGTCTGTCACGACCTATCACTGGGATACCCTCTATTACATGAAGAGCTCTATTGTTGCCAAGCTGGAAGCCCTCCAGGAACGCCACGAAGAAGTTGAAGCGTTGCTGGGCGATGCCGGCGTCATTGGCGATCAGGAACGTTTTCGCGCCTTATCACGCGAATATGCACAGTTGACCGATGTGACCCGTTGCTTCCGCGACTGGCAGCAGGTGCAGGAAGATATCGAAACAGCTGAAATGATGCTCGACGATCCTGAAATGCGTGAAATGGCTAACGAAGAGTTAAAAATTTCGCGTGAGAAGCGTGAAGTGCTGGAACAACAGCTTCAGGTGCTGCTGCTGCCAAAAGATCCCGATGATGAACGTTCGTGCTTTGTGGAAGTGCGCGCCGGAACCGGCGGAGATGAAGCGGCAATTTTCGCAGGCGATCTGTTCCGTATGTACAGCCGTTATGCCGAAGCACGCCGCTGGCAGGTCGAGATCATTAGCGCCAACGAAGGCGAGCACGGCGGCTACAAAGAAGTTATCGCCCGAATTAATGGTGAAGGCGCTTACGGTCGTTTGAAATTCGAATCCGGCGGTCATCGCGTTCAGCGCGTCCCGGAAACCGAATCTCAGGGCCGTATTCATACCTCTGCCTGCACCGTGGCGGTGATGCCAGAATTGCCGGAAGCAGAAATGCCGGAAATCAACGCGGGCGATCTGAAGATCGATACCTTCCGCTCCTCTGGTGCCGGTGGTCAGCACGTTAACACCACCGACTCAGCGATTCGTATTACCCACTTGCCCACCGGTATTGTGGTTGAGTGTCAGGACGAACGTTCCCAGCACAAAAACAAAGCCAAAGCGCTGGCGGTATTGGGTGCGCGTATTCATGCCGCCGAAACCGCCAAGCGTAACGCTGCTGAAGCCTCAACCCGCCGTAACCTGCTGGGCAGCGGCGACCGTTCGGACCGTAACCGCACTTACAACTTCCCGCAGGGTCGTGTTACCGATCATCGTATCAACCTGACGCTGTACCGCCTGGATGAAACCATGGAAGGGAAGCTGGATACGCTGATCGAGCCGATTGTGCAGGAGTATCAGGCCGATCAGCTGGCCGCGCTGGCTGGACAAGACTGATGATGATTCGCCACTGGCTCAAGCACGCAGTGGTCGCGCTCTGTGGCGGAGACAGCCCGAAGCGGGATGCGGAGATTTTGCTGGGATTCGTAACGGGAAAATCACGCAGCTGGCTGGTGGCGTTTGACGATCATGAACTCGACGCTACTCAGCTTGCCGAACTTGATGCGCTGCTGGCGCGTCGGGTGAAAGGCGAACCGATTCCGCATCTGGTGGGCGAGCGTGAGTTTTGGTCGCTGCCGTTGCGCGTCAATGATGCCACATTAATTCCGCGTCCGGATACCGAAGTGCTGGTGGAACAGGCGCTCTTACGTATTCCCGTAACACCGTCCTCCTTGCTCGATCTTGGCACCGGCACCGGAGCCATCGCGTTAGCGCTGGCGAGTGAACGTCCTGACTGCCAGGTGCTGGGCTGCGACCGTATCCCAGCAGCCGTGGCGCTGGCGGAAGAGAATGCTCAGCGGTTGCACATTAGCAATGCGCGTTTCCAGCTCAGCCACTGGTTCGATGACATTCCCGCCCAGTGTTTCGATCTCATCGTTAGTAACCCGCCTTATATCGATGCCGCCGATGAACATCTGCAGCAGGGAGATGTGCGCTTTGAACCGCTTAGTGCACTGGTGGCCGATGAAGCCGGGCTGGCCGATTTACGTTTGATTATTCACCGTGCTCCACAGTGGTTGCAGCCTGGCGGCTGGCTGTTGCTGGAGCACGGCTGGCAACAAGATGAAGCTGTGCGCGCCATCATGACGCAGCACGGCTATCAGCAGGTCAGCAGCATTAACGATTATGGCGGCAATCCGCGCGTCACACTTGGGCAATTTTTTTGATTTAAGGAAGCACCATGGCAAGCTGGTATCCGCTGATTAAACATTTTCACCTGCTGACGGTAGCGTTGACGATCAGCTTGTTTCTGCTGCGTTTTTACTGGTTAACCACCGGTTCAGCGATGCTACAGCGTCGCTGGGTGCGCATTGCGCCGCATATTAATGACACCTTTTTGCTGCTCAGTGGCGTGTGGCTGGTGGTGATCACACACTTTTATCCGTTCTCACCGCAAGGAAGCTGGCTGACGGAGAAGCTGTTAGGGGTTATTATCTACATCGCCTTAGGTTCCGTGGCATTGAGCCGTCGCCCACGCAAGATGGGGACACGTTGGATCGCTTGTCTGATTGCAATCGTAGCACTGCTGTTTGTGATTAAGCTGGCGATGACCAAAATGCCGTTATTGGGGATAGTATGACCTCGCCAGAGCTAGTTGATTACAGTGAAACACCGTTGAGTGAAGCGGTGATTGGCGCAACCTGCGCCATACGCAATGATTTTTCTGCGCCATCCGTTCAGCAACAGCTGGCGGCATTAGTTGAAGAAGCACGGGAATACGTCAGTAGCGAACAGGATGCCGACTTGCAACTGGGCAAGCTGCTTGAATTGTTTTATCGCCAGTGGGGCTTTGGTGGCGCCAGTGGCGTCTACAATTTGTCCGATGCGCTGTGGATAGATAAAGTGCTGAAGAGCCGACAGGGCACAGCCGTATCGCTGGGGGTGATACTGTTACACATTGCCGACGAGCTGGAGCTGCCGCTGATCCCGGTGATTTTCCCCACCCAGTTGATTCTGCGTGCTGACTGGCTGGACGGTGAAATGTGGTTGATCAACCCTTTCAACGGCGAAACGCTGGATACACATACGCTGGAAGTGTGGCTGAAGGGCAATATCAGCCCGACTGCGAAGCTCTACAATGATGATCTGGATGAAGCCAAAACCATCAACGTGATGCGTAAAATGCTGGATACGTTGAAAGCGGCACTGATGGAAGAGAAGCAGATGGAACTGGCGTTAAACGTCAGCCAGGTACTGCTGCAGATTGATCCCGATGACCCGTATGAAATCCGCGATCGGGGGTTAATCTACGCTCAGCTTGAGTGTGAACATATCGCGCTGACCGATTTGACCTACTTCGTTGAACAGTGTCCAGAAGATCCGGTCAGCGAAATGATTAAAGTGCAGATTCACGCAATTGAACAGAAACAGGTGACGCTGCACTAAGCGTCACCTCGACAATAAGGAAAGGGCATGACTCAGAAAGTAGTAAATATCGGCGATATCAAGGTCGCAAACGATCTGCCATTTGTTCTCTTTGGTGGCATGAACGTGCTGGAATCGCGCGACCTCGCCATGCGTATTTGCGAACACTATGTAAAAGTGACCGACAAACTCGGTATCCCTTACGTGTTCAAAGCCTCTTTTGACAAAGCTAACCGCTCTTCCATCAAATCCTATCGTGGTCCAGGTCTGGAAGAGGGCATGAAGATTTTCCAGGAGCTGAAACAGGCGTTCGGCGTGAAAATCATCACTGATGTGCATGAAGCTTCACAGGCGCAGCCGGTGGCGGATGTCGTTGATGTGATTCAGCTGCCTGCATTCCTGGCGCGTCAGACCGATCTGGTGGAAGCGATGGCGAAAACCGGTGCAGTCATCAACGTTAAGAAACCGCAGTTCGTGAGCCCAGGCCAGATGGGTAACATTGTCGATAAATTCGCGGAAGGCGGTAACGACAAAGTGATCCTGTGCGACCGTGGCAGCAATTTCGGTTACGACAACCTGGTTGTCGATATGCTGGGCTTCAACGTGATGAAGAAGGTCACCAACAACAGCCCGGTTATCTTCGACGTGACCCACGCACTGCAGACGCGCGATCCGTTCGGCGCGGCTTCAGGTGGACGTCGCGCGCAGGTAGCTGAACTGGCTCGCGCGGGTATGGCGGTGGGTATCGCCGGTCTGTTTATTGAAGCGCACCCTGAGCCGAACAGCGCGAAATGCGACGGCCCATCCGCGCTGCCGCTGGATAAGCTGGAGCCATTCCTGGTGCAGATGAAAGCGATTGATGATCTGGTGAAGAACTTCCCGGAACTGGATACCAGCAACTAATTGCGTTATCCAGATGTAAGAAAGGCGCCGATGGGCGCCTTTTTTTGCTTTGAATCTGAGCGTTAGACGCTACAGCATAATCGTCAGCAAATAACCCGCAAACAACGCGAGATGCGCAGCCCCGTTCAGCACATTGGTACGCCCGGTTGAGAATGAAATATGGCACAGAATCAGCGCGGCACTCATGATCACCATTTGTGGTGGCTCAAGGCCAAACACTAATTGCTGATCCGTCAGCGTCGCGATAATGCTTACAGCAGGAACGGTCAGTGAAATCGTCGCTAACACCGAACCAAAGAACAGGTTCATGGCACGCTGCACCTGATTCATCAATACCGCTTTAATCGCCCCCAATCCCTCTGGTGACAGAATCAACAGCGCAACCAGGAAACCGGTAAATTGCTGAGGCGCGTTCAGTTCGGTCAGCAAGTTCTCCAGCGGGTTGGCGTTCATTTTGGTGACGCTGATGACGGCGATCAGATGAATGATCAACCATACCGTATGCCACAGCGAGCTATGCGCAGAAGGCTTACCATGATGCGGATCGCCATCGTCACCGTCATCCTCATGCTCATAAACAAACAGGCTCTGATGCGTTTTGGTCTGAATCAGCAGGAACACGCCGTACATGGCAGCGGAGATCGCGGCAATGATCAACGCCTGAGCCGTGGTAAAGTTACCGCCTGGCAGCGCATTCGGAAACACCAGCACCAGAATCGCCAGCGGAAAGATGGCAATCATGTACTGCTTTACGCCCGCCAGATTGACATATTGGGTGGCGAATTTACGTCCGCCGAGCAGCAGCGCAAAGCCCACCAGGCCGCCGGTCACAATCATGATGATGGAGTAGAGCGTGTCACGCATTAGCGCAGGTGCAGCATCGCCGGTGGCCATCAAGGCGGAGATCAAACTGACCTCCAGAATCACCACAGACAGGCTCAAAATCAGCGAGCCATAGGGTTCACCCAGGCGGTGTGCCAGCACGTCAGCATGACGCACCACGCTGAAAGCACTACAAAGGATGGCGACCAGCGCCAATAGGTTGATGCCGATAACCGGCAATAATGCCGTCTGACCGCCAAAGAAGCTCAGCACCGTCAGCGCGACAATCGGGAAAATCAGTGAGTACTCGGTGTGTCGGGTTTTCTCATGTGTAGCCATTCACCATCCTCTCCGGCAAAAAGAACAAAACAGGCGATCAGTGCCTGATAAATATAATGACTTTTCTGACGCAGCGCAGTGTAACTTTTCAACAGTTGTGTTTCAGGCTTTTTACGCGACTTTACTTAGTCAGGTTTTTGATTCTAATCCAGCAAAAGAAGCAATTATCTTCTAATAACATCGACTATTCATCTTGTTGTAAATCGATAAAAGTCATTTTAAGATAAAATAATGCCTGTTTTAATCTGATTTCAATGAGGGTTATCGTGGTTTTATGGATTTAAAAAACCTTGTGTAACTAAAGTATATGTTTGCCATTTCATTGCTTTCTTCGTCATCACTCTGTTCAAGTTATCTGCCAGGCAGCCGATGCTATTTACAAAGAATTTCCCCTTTGTGATCGGGGTCAATCTTGAAACTTTTGTTAAAAATGCATTAATGTCTTCTCTTAATTCGACGCAACGCGTGTTGCCTGTGAGACATCATCTTTGAGGAGCCGAACCGACAGGATGTCAGTGCAGTAGAGGAGGTCGCATTGTTAACCCGGGAATTTCTTTTAAAAGCGGATTGTAAAACATCATTTGGCGATATCGACGAAGCGCTGCTGTGGAGCTGTGAAAAGCGTGCCGCGTCACTCGCTGCCACACTGGCTTGTCGCCCTGACCAAAGCCCGGTGTGGATATTTGGCTATGGCTCCCTGATGTGGAACCCGGTGTTTGAGGCGGAAGAAGTGGCTTCCGGGCGACTCGAAGGCTGGCATCGTGCTTTCTGTCTGCGTCTGACCGCCGGCAGAGGAACGGTATCGACGCCCGGTCGTATGCTGGCGCTAAAAGAAGGCGGTTCAACCAGCGGTCTGGCTTTCCGTTTACCCGAAGCGCGGCTGCATGACGAGCTGGAGCTGCTGTGGAAGCGCGAGATGATCACCGGCTGTTATCTGCCAACCTGGTGCGAACTGGAACTGGAAGATGCTCGCAAAGTGACGGCGTTGGTATTTATCATGGATCCGCGTCACCCGCTGTATGAAGCAGACTCCTGTCGCAGCACCATCGCACCGTTGATTGCCCAGGCCAGCGGACCATTGGGCACCAATGCTCAGTATCTCTACTCCCTCGAACAGGAGTTGGGTAAACGCGGCATGCAGGAAGATGCGTTGACGCGTCTGGCCGCTGAGGTGAGGGCGCTGCAGCAATCTGCAGCGCGTTAACTACTGTTTAACCGGATTAATCAGCCAGGTGCCGGGTTTGTCAATGGTCAGTGATTGGCTCATTACCTGGCTGCCATTTTGCACTTCAATTCGATAACTCCCCGCCGCAAGATTGAGTGAAGCAAAGCCACTGCCGGTGGGTTTCACGTCCTTCGCTTCGCCGTTAAGCAGCACTTTCTCGCCCTCCTGCAAGCGCAGATAGACGGTTGCCATACCTGGCGCGCTGGCTGCTGCGCTCTGACTCGCTACCGGCGCTGACGCAGAAGGTGTAGCGGCTATCGAAGCGGTTTCACTGTGGCGATTCGTTTTCCACACCACCACCACCACGGCCAGAATGGCAATGGCAGCGGCGGCGACCAGACCAGGCGAAAGGCGACGCACGTTGCGTGGCGTGACAGGTTCAATCGCCGCCGCTGCATGATTCACCGCCATTACCTGTGGTTCAGGCACCGGAGCGGCGACGGGTTCCGGCGCTGGAGCTGGAGCTTCAACCGCCACCGGGAAGGTGGTGACCAGTGCTTCAACATCGCTCACCGGCAAATCAATCAGGCTGGCAAACGCATCAATGCTTTGTGGGCGATCGCCGGGTTTCATTGCCAGCGCACAGTCGATGGCATGCAGTAGCGGCAGGGAATAGCCTGCTGGCTTGCGTTCAACCAGTGGCTGATAGTTATCCTCGATGCAGCGCACCACGCTAACTGGAGGCGCATGGCCGGTAATCAGATTGTGCAGCACCGCGCCAAGCGCATAGATATCGGTCCACGGCCCTTGCTCAACTTCACCCTCTTCACTGTATTGCTCAATCGGGGCAAAGCCAGGCTTCAGCATGATCTCGGTTTCATCGGAGAGATTGCCGATCTCCTTACGCGCTGAACCAAAATCGAGTAACACCGGCAGCTGATTTTCCTGGATTTGGATGTTATCCAGCGAAATATCACGGTGCAGATAACCGGCGGTATGGATGGTATTAATTGCGCCAAACAGCGGCGGTAACAGCCGACGAATCCAGGACTCATCGATACTGTCCGGGCTGGTGACCTGCCACTCTTTTAATGTCATCCCGCTGTAGTAGAGCGTGCCCATGTAGGCGGTGCCATTCTCTTCCCAGAAGCGCAACACGTGCAGCAGGCCGGGATGATTAAAACGTGCGAGCAAACGGGCTTCCTGAATGAAGCTGTTACGTCCGGCGTTGAACAGTTTCTGGAAGCGCTCGCCACGCAACTCCAGCGACAGGTCAGCGGCACGCACCGCCAGTGAAACCGGCATGTACTCTTTGATAGCGATGGTGCGTTCCAGTTGATGGTCCCAGGCACGGTAAACAATGCCAAAGCCGCCGCCGCCAATCACTTCCTTGATTTCAAATTCATTAAACCGGTAACCCGCAGGCAGGGCATTCGGTGTGTGGTTTTCGTTTGCCGACATAGTGAACTCTCTGAACACGTCCTGTAGCGCCTGCCCGTCTGTTGAGGTCAGGCGACGACCGCTAATTAATTAATGTTACGCCAGGCACCAATCGCCGGATCGGCAAGATCCGCATGCAGGGTGTCAATCAGTAACACAGTCACTTTTTGCTGTGGCATAAACTGCGACGACCAAACGCCGCGTAAGGTTTCAACCCGACTCTTCACCGTGTCACTGTCTTCACCCGCTGTCTTATCCATTTTAATCAGCAGATTGCCGGTGAAGCGCCACACATGTTGCTGGCTATCGAACGGCAGCACTAACCAACTCTCTTCGGCGTCCGGACGCGTCACGATCATGCGCTGTTTGTTCACCGCCACCACTTCCAGTGCCGGGCCGCTGAGCTTGAGGTTGGCAATGGGATAGCCCTGATAGAAATTCACCACCAGCGAGCGGGTTTTGTCACCACTCATCAGCGTTAATTCACTCGGGCCTTCAAGCCAGCCATCCGTGGAGCAGTGCTGCTGCGGGTTATCCGGAATAAATAGCGAGTCGCCGTTTTCGTCCCAGGAGGTGCGGAAATGACAACCCGCTGGTAGGGTGAAGTGCTGCAATGGGGTGCTGTCTGCCGGGCGTGAGAGATCCAGCGGGGCGGCATTGCTGGCACTGGCACTGGCGGTCGCATCGTTAATCACGATGGGTCGCCAGTTCTGTAATTTTGCTGCGCTGCCGTTGGCCAGCACGCTGCCGTCTTTATTGGTCATCTGCCACGGGATTTCATCCAGCGTGCCGCATTGATTTGCCAGCAGCGTGCCAACGCGCGGCAGGAAGCTGGTCAGAATGCTGGAATCAGTGCTTTTGCCGGAAACAATACGCAACGGCAAGGTCTCTTTGCACCAGTCGTTGGGTGAATTGCTGGCCACATTATCGATATAGACTTCAAGCGACAGACTCGGCGAATAGACCACACGATAATCATCAGCTTGCGCATTTAGAGCCAGCAACAGGGTCGCTAAGCCCGGCAACCACACTTTCATAAGGGTCCTTGGGATCAATAACGTGTCGGCAGAAAACGTGCCGCATCAGCCTGGGAATAAAGCAGCGTCGCTTCCTGCGGTTCGCCAATCCAGATGGCCAGAGCGCTGAGATTGTCGCTTTTTACACTGCGGTTAACGGCTTGTTCCATCAAAGTCAGCCACTCTTCGCAGGCATTGACCATGCGCAGGGCTTGTTCCATCTCGTGAGTGGTCAGATTGAGCCAGAACCCGTCGGTGCAGACGAGAAACGCATCGCCATCCGTCAATGAAATCACTTCACTAAAGGTGGCTGGACGTGCAGGCTCAACGCCGAGCGCATTATAGAGTAAATTACTGTTAATTCCGGTATTTTCATAGCCTGCTTCGCGCAGTTGCTGCGCCAGACTATGGTCACGCGTCACTTGACTCAACACCCCATGACGGAAGTGATAAACCCGGCTGTCACCAGCATGCGCCCACCATGCGCGCTGTGTCTCGCGGTCAATAAACAGCGCGGCCAGCGTGGTGCTCATGCGAGCATATTTCGGATTTTTTCCCTGCGCCTCAAGCAACACCTGCTGGCAGTGCTCAATCGCTGCACGAGTGCTCTCGGGCGTGAACGTCGGGCTGTTGTGTAACTGGGTCAGCAGCGTATCCCGCACGATTTGCGCCGCTTTATCACCGCCAGGCAAACCGGCCACGCCATCGCAAACCAGAAAGCAGGCTTTGTGCTCATCCAGCTCGGCTCCGGTGCGATCCTGGTTTTCATCGCGCATTCCCTGCTGGCAACGGCTGGCAAACATCATTTTCATGCGTCTTCGGTCCGAGTCTGGGAATCTTTATATTGATTCACTTCCATGTCATACGCATGCAGGAAAGCTTCACCAAACAGGGTATGGAAGTCATCTTCAATTTCACCGGCAGTGCGCTGGTAGTGGCGTGAAAAGTAATCCCACAAGGCCGCTTTACGCCCGCCGTTAAACGGTAGCTTAGGCAACACGCCATCTTTACGTGCTTCCTCTTCCAGCCGTTGCGGATTGAAGGATTGCAGCATCGCCGCGATGATCGCGCGTATGCCAGCGATCATACCCAGCTGATGCGCCTGCAAATCCACCAGTGCATCGCGCACTGCCGCTTCTGGCGGCATAAAACCGGGCATCTGGCTCTGATAAATCTGCATCAATACCGTTTTACCCGAAGGCAAAATTTTAAACGGGTTGTTGGCCTCATTGAGGATCATCGTCATATCGGCTTTCACGCCGCGCTTGAGGATCGAACGGGAAGAGAGCAGGGCAACAGTGCCTTGCGAGAACAGGCTCAGCATGCGGCCGGTCACGCGCATCTGCTCTTCGGTGATCGTCGTGTGATGGCCATTGTTCAATCCCATGCCCTCCAGCAGCGCGGCCAGCAGTTTGTCCTGATCTGCATGCGGCAACGTGGCGGGAGCCGAAGGGGCATCACTTTGTGGATCAATACCCAGGCGTGGGTCAGTCAGGCGCTCCGGACGCGCCGCAGTGGGTTCCGGCACCCTGTCGAATGCCTGCTGCATACCGAGAGGATCGGCAGCGCTGTCCGCGAAGAACGTGAGCGGGTCATCATGCTGGGTACTCTGGCAGGCAGGATCGCGCACCTCAAGGCCATAATCGCCGATTTGCAGTGCATCACCATGCTGTAATTGCACTTGTGAACCACGCTGTAGCGCCACGCCGTTCAATACCACCGAGGTCACGCTGCCCTGATTGGTCAGGCGGCATTCACCTTCCGGGGAGATATGCACCAGCGCCTGCAAGCGTGAAATGGCGCGCGATTCGTCAGGCAGCACCAGATCGTTATCCTGACTGCGGCCAATGGTTCCCCCAGGCGGTTTAAAAGCAACCGTCTTTGCTGGCACATCCGTATTGCACTGCACAATGGTAAATTGCATGAGTCATCCTGTTAACAAGGAAAACGCTGCGGCTCATTCAAACATGGGTGGATAGAGGCCGTTGCGTCCCGGCTGTGCACCTGCCGCCGGGTTAAACAGTAACGCAAAAAGTTGCGCGGTGAGCGGCCCACTGTGTTTGTGTGTGGCGTGGGCAAAACCGTCACTGCGATTACTCCACCAGTAGCTAATATGCTGCTGGGGATCAAATTTATCCGCCACTTCACGCCAGCTCAGCGTGCAGGGCAGATCATCAAAACCAATCACATCCATAATATCGCTGCGCTGATTATCCGGGACCATCAGCGGCGTGACGCCTTGCATCTGCTGCTCCAGCGCATCGGGGTTCAGCCGGTCACGCACGCCGCGCAGTAGCAGCGTGCCCAACTCCTGAAACCAGTCGCCCGACATGGCCAGCTGAGCGCTGTGCCAGTGGCTGAGCGGAAAACTTCGCAAAGCCAGCAGCGGCCAGCTGCGCCCCACGCGATCGCACGAAGGCAGCAGGCAGCCCATCTGCACCTGCTGACGTAGCGGCGACAGCGGCAGAACAAAATTCCAGACAGGTGCGCGCAGAAACAGCTGAGTGGAGGCATCGGGTTGCTGATGCCAGTGCATGAGCCCCTGTTGAAACCAATGGCTCCAGGGCGTCACGGTATTCTCACTCAGGCGCTGGCGCAGGAAATCGCCGGTGGCCGGTAATTTGCCGTACCAACCCGGCGCGGTGTGCGTCGCCATGGTTACCTCACCATTACTCACTGTGTCCGGTCAATCGCTGCGAAACCCGCTGTGGTGCAATCGCCAGCGAACTGCCATTCGCACCGGCAATTTTCAGATTTTCTGCAAGCTTGCGCATCATTAGTGCGTTATCTCGCGCATAAGGCGACGACTGAATCTGCTGATCCAGAAGCTGGCTAAGATGCCAGTCAAGCTGCTGCAAATCCCGGGCGCTGACATCATCTGGCAGATTGCGTTGAAGATTCTGCATCAGCCAGGCACGCAGGAATTCGCCGTCATAATTGCGCGGTTGATACAACATCTGATAGGCACGCAGCGCATTGCGGCTGTATTCATTGTCGTTACCGGGGTCATCACGCAGCAAATTGGTGATTTGCTGGGCCACGCGCGGTAACAGTAGAGACTTAAGCGCATTTTGATAAAGCACCCATGCCGCATCGCTTACCTGGTTGCCACGATAGAGACCCACGCGCATGCTAAGCGGTGGATTGTCGAGGGAAAAGCGCTCCGACAACGGCAGCTTCACCAGGTTATTTAAGAAGGGTAGCAGATCAAAGATATTATCGGCTGGCTGATGAATCACCTGCTGACTCTGACGAGTCATTGGCTCAATACGCTCAGCGACCTGGTTAAGATATTGCTGGTTCTGGACATAGCTGGCCAGCCATAAACCGGAGAGCAAAAGCAATGCGCCGGTGAGCGCACCGTAGCCAATCCAGTGGAACAGGCGGTTGCGGTACTCCCAATGGCGATTACTGCCCGCTAAGCCACTTTCGCGGAACACCAGATCGCTCAGCAGGTCGCGGATAAAGAAACTCTGGCCTTTATTGCCGGGGATGGGGTTATTACGGGTGACGCTATCCCAGGTGGCGAGGCTACTTTCACCGGTATGTGGCAATTGAAGCTTACGGTTGAGTTCGCCCATGATGCGATCAAACGGTAAGCCTTCCTGAGTTCCGCTGGTAAAGAATAAGCCGCGCGCTGACCAGGCAATCTCATCCTCATGGCGCGAGAACACCACATCCAGGTACTCATTCAGCAACGGCCTTAACGAACTGAACTCCTGTGGGAACAGGAAACAGTCAGCACGCAGGGTGAGATCGCGTTCATTCGCCATCACCGTGGGCAGTTGCTGCTGCAGGCGCTGTTCCAAACGCTGATATTGCTGGCTAAAACTGTTATGCCAGTCATCTTTGTGCGGTTTACCCGGTTCCCAGGGGAAGGTGAATCCCCAGATGGCGTCGCGCTGCGGTTTGCTCAGGCCGTCGTTAAAGCTCAAAAACCCTTTCAGCAGATCGGTCTTGGTCACCATCACATACACCGGGAAATGGATACCGGTTTGCTGGTGTAACTCCTGCATGCGGCTACGTAACGCGCTGGCCTGAGCGTGACGTGCTTCCGCGGAATCGGTGAGCAGATCGGCAACGCTAATGGTCATGATCACCCCGTTGATCGGCTGGCGGGTGCGATAGCGTTTTAACAGGTTGATGAAACTCTGCCACTCGGCGCCGTCGCGTGCACGCTGGCTCTCCTGCAGGGCATATCGCCCTGCGGTATCGATCAACACCGCGCTGTCGGTAAACCACCAGTCGCAGTGACGCGTACCGCCGACGCCGCGAATCGCCGCTTTGCCAAGGCTATCGGTCAGTGGAAACTCCAGTCCGGCATTGAGCAGGGCGGTGGTTTTGCCCGCGCCGGGCGCCCCAATCATCACATACCAGGGAAGTTGGTAGAGATAGTGGCTCTGAAAGCGGGCCAGCCAGTTCTGTTGATGACGTCGACCAAACTGTGTGCGTTTCAGGCGCAGCGCTGCTTCACTGAAGCGCTGAGCCAGCAGCGTATCAGTGGCCTGACGATCGGACAGCTCTTCGTGACTCATCTCCTGCAAACGGTTGAGGAGTTTACTGTTAAACCAGCCGCGCCAGATCGCCGGGATAAACTGGAACAGCACCCAGCAGAAGAACAGCAAACCGACCAGCAGTTGACGAGGAAACACCGGCTCAAGGGGGCGGGTGTCTCCCCAACTCCACAGCGGGCCGAGCATCCACAGCACACAGCTTAAGGCAGTGACACCAATCAGACTCCACAGCAGGCGGTGGGTTAACAGATGTTGCAGCGATGCGCGCATCACTCACCTCCTGGATGATTGCCAAGGGTTTCCGGTGCGGCAAACAGGGTGATCTCCACACGGCGGTTGCGCGCGCGGTTTTCATTGCTGTCATTTGGCAGCAGCGGATTACTGTCGCCGCGGCCTTCCGCTTTCACACTGTGCCCTTCCGCCAGTTGCGGGTTTAGCAACTGGGTCACGGCGCGTGCGCGCGCAAAGGAAAATTCATAGCTTGAGGCAAAACGCCCATCCACCGGGCTGTTATCGGTATACACCGACACCAGTACCGTGCCTTTAACGGTTTTCATGGCGCTGGCAACGTGCGCCAACAGCGCGCGACCAACCTGATTGACCACGGTACCGTCAGGGGAGAAGAGTTTATCGGCAGGAATGATCACTTTACTGCCAAAGGCGCCATCGCTGACTTCAAGTTGACCGGCGGCGATCACATCATTCAAACGCTGATGCAAATCCAGCAATGCCTGCGGTGAGGTAGGGCGACGGCCGGGCATAATTTGTGGCAGCGGTGTTTGATAGATGGCGCGCAGCAGCGGCTCGGCCGCATTGCCCAGCCGCCAGTTCAGGCCGCTGTAAATCAGGCAGGCAATCAGGGCCGCTAACATCGCACAGGCCCATAGCGGCACCATCGGACGGGTTAAGCGACTGACCAGGGGATGCACTTCCACCAGCGGCACGGCCGGGTTAGTGGTTGACGGGCGCGTTTCCTGGATCAGTTGAGCGAGGCGTTTACGAATCCCTTCACACTGTGCACGGCCAGCATCGCTGCCGCGATAACGTCCTTCATAGCCCAGCAACAGACAGTAATGAATCAGCTCCAGCAACCACAGGTGTTGCTGCGGGCTTTGCGAGACGCGGGAAAGCAGCTGAAACACTTTTTCGCCGCCCCAGCTTTCATTATGGAAAGTGACCAGCATGCCGTTCCCTGACCACACACCGCGCGTACCCCATGGAGTTTGTGCGGCGGCTTCATCCAGTACGCTGCATAAGCAGTAGCGCGCACCAATAATCATCTCAAACGGCAAACCGGCTTGCTTGCAGCGATGTTCGAATTGGCGGATCTCTTCAATGAGTAACTGGCGTAAACCGGCGGGATCGTCATGCGTAGCAGCCTGCCGTAGACGGACAACGGCATTCAATATCGGTGCTGCGGCATTAAGCAAAAGGTTATCGTTGCCCGCGACAATGCCATCGCGGACAACAGAATCCTGGATCATTAAATATCTTTTTTCCTGGCAATGGCGCTAGGGAGCGTCCACAGAGTGCGACCTTGCTGTGGGCAATCTGCGCCATATTGCATTATCAGTCTAGGATCCAGGTCGCGGTATCGTTGGTGCGGCAAGCCTTGCTGGCACCGCCAACGGCCACGCAGACCTGTTTAGTACGGCGGGGACGTGGACGGTCGCTACGCAGGGTGGCGTCATAACGGCTACTTTCAACCCCGGCTTTCGGCGGGATGTAACCAATCAGTTGTCCATTGGGTTCATCGGCAACGGCTAACCAACTGTGTTCGACACGTCCCAGTACTTCAAAGGGTTTAGCGTTATCGAGATAACGAACGACCTTGCCGCCATAATCTGGCGTGGTCATCACCGACGCCGCATACAGTGCGCGGAAACTCTCATTAACCGGCGTGAATTCGCCTGGCGCAGCCACCGCATGACGGTGAACCAGCTTGACGCCATTTACCTCACTGGTAACCAGGGTGTCATCAGTCATCGGCGGTGGTGGCGCTTTACAACCCGCCAACGTCAATACTGCCAGCAGAGTGAGCAACAGACTCTTATTCACCATGAACCTCAAATTTCATCAGATTAGCTGCAGATTAATATGTGGCACACGCATTTAAGGCGGGCAGAGTATGCAGCGGGAAAGCCATCAAAAAACAGTCAGATTACAGAAAGATAGTACTGTGCTCAGTCTACCTAAGACTTTTGAGAATTCAATCCATTGCATAGCGAGAAAACCCGTGCTACCGGGCGAAAACAGCGCATATCAGGGGGGATAAAAAACCTGTGCCTATAGTGATAGATAAGCTGAATTTACTTATTTAGTCGTGTAAGTGTGTGACGCAGGCGATAAAGCCGAAGTGCCGTAGAAAGATGTCTTGTAATTGGTAAGCGTTCTTAATCTTTCCTTAAGGTTAAAAAAAGATTGCGCAGGTAAACAATTTTCTTACTTTCGGAATTTCCGTGTACATTTCCGCCAGCTTTAAAGTCGGTCCGGCACGGCTTTTGCTTAGAATCGTTATGTCTTTTTGCTCAAGAGAACCTTATGAGCCGGGCCTTTGAATATTTGCGCGCCAGCCGCGCCAGCGAAATTGCCAGCCTGCGACGACTTATGCGCACAGGCGAACAGATTCTCGCCATCAGTGAGTTAATTCACGTGCTGCAACGTGAGCGCGGTGCCAGCAACATTTGGATCTGTTCCGCAGGGCGGTTGTTTAGCGATGAGCTGGATGCGCGCGCACTTGAGGTAGAGCAGCGACAGGAAAATGCCCTTATGGTCCTGCCGGAAGCGGTGGCGCAGCCGGGTTACAGCCGTTTCTGTATGCTAATAGCTGCAGCGCTGCAGTCGTTAGAGAGCCTGCCATCGTTACGCCAGCAAATACGGGCGGGGCAGTGCAGCCATGCAGAGGCGATGGAGGGCTTTAATCACATTATCCGCACCTTACTTAATCTGGTCTTCGAAGCCACTGATACGGCCAGTGAGCCGGAGATTTCCCGCGCGCTGATTGCGCTCTTTAGCTTTATGCAGGGTAAGGAGTTGGCGGGGCAGGAGCGCGCTACCGGTTCAGCCGGGTTCGCTGCCGGGGAGTTTACTGCTGAACAGCGCCAGCGGATTCAAATGTTGATCACTGCTCAAGAGCAAAGCTTCGCGACCTTCAGTCATTTCGCGGATGCGCACAACCAACAACAATGGCTATTGATGGCGGATGCAGATAGCCAGATTGAGCGACTGCGGCGTATTGCCTGCACCGGCGCGCAGTGCGGCGAAAATGGCGTGCTGCAGTGGTTCACATTGCTGAGCCAACGACTCGATCAGATGAAACAGATTGAGGATGGGCTCTGCAGCACATTAATGGCGTGTTGCCAGCGCGCCATTGCGGTGAGCGAACAGGCTGAGCCGCAGCATCTGGCGTTCAATGAGGATGCGAGTTTCTCTCTTTACGTGGCGGGAGCCAGCTGGCTGGGTGAGCAGGAAACAACGCTCGACAGTAACGGCCTCGCCCCCCAACTCGGCCGCTCTGTGCTGTCATTGATTCGTGAACAGGCGCAACGGTTACAGGCACAGGCGGATGAACTTGCCACCATGCGTGCTTCTCTGGATGAGCGAAAAGTCATCGATCAGGCCAAAGGATGGCTGATGCAGCAGCACGGTTTTAGCGAGCAGGATGCGTGGCAAGCGCTGCGCAAAAGTGCCATGAATCAAAACAAACGCATGCTGGATATTGCTCAGGCGATCCTCGCCGTAGCGGCCACACTGAAGCCATAACCCGAAGGAGGTAGTTGCACAAAGCTTGTGCGTATTGTGCGTCAGGGCAGTGCAAAGTGGAGTCAGATTTACGGCTCAATGGCGCGGTAATATTGATTTTGCAGTAATAAATTTTCTGGCACAGGCTTTGCAGTATTACACAGACATTGCGCATTTGTTTCGCCAACGGCGGTGAAGCGAGTGCTTTGGATAAAGGCGTCCGGCCCCATGTTTTGACGACATGCGGGAGGACGCCTTTTTTTATTTCTTTTTTTCAGGAAGCGCATGATGAGTAAAACGCGGTTTTCAGTCTCACGTCGTCAGTTCCTGCTGGGTAGCGCGGTGGTAGGAAGCAGCTATTTACTGCCGGGCTTACGCAATGCGGTATGGGCTGCCGGTTCAGATGCGCCCGAAAAAAGCAGCGTGCGTGTGGGCTTTATTCCACTCACTGACTGCGCTCCTGTGGTGATGGCTTCTGTAAAAGGTTTTGATAAGAAATACGGTCTGACGCTGCTGCCGAGTAAAGAAGCCAGTTGGGCGGCGGTGCGCGACAAACTCACAGCCGGAGAGCTGGATGCGGCACACGCGCTGTACGGCATGATCTACGGCTTACAGCTGGGCGTAGCAGGGCCACAACACGACATGGCTAACCTGATGACGTTGAATAACAACGGTCAGGCCATCACGCTCGCCAATCAACTAAAAGAGCAGAAGGTCAATGATGCCACCAGCTTGCAAAAGCTGATCGCCACCCAGGCGAAAGGCACGTTCGCCTTCGCGCACACCTTCCCGACCAGCACCCACGCCATGTGGCTCTATTACTGGCTGGCAAACGCCGGTATCGATCCGTTTGAGGATGTGCGCACCGTGGTGGTGCCGCCGCCGCAGATGGTAATGAACATGAAGATGGGCAACATGAGCGGCTTCTGCGTGGGCGAGCCATGGAATCAGCGCGCCATCAGCGACAACATCGGTTTTACCGCCGCCACCACGCAGCAAATCTGGCCCGATCATCCGGAAAAAATCCTCGCCACCCGCGCGCAATGGGTGCAAGAAAACCCCAACACGGCGCGCGCCATGACGGCAGCGGTGCTGGAAGCCGCACGCTGGATCGATGCGTCGGATGAAAACCGCAAAGAAACCGCCGCCGTATTAGCCGGGCGCGCATGGATCAATACCAAAGTTGAAACCTTAGAAGGGCGCATGCTCGGCCAGTACGAAAACGGTCTCGGTCAGAAATGGCAGGACGCGCACGCCATGCGCTTCTTCCATGATGGCGAAGTGAGCTATCCGTGGATCTCCGACGGCATGTGGTTCCTGACGCAGATGAAACGCTGGAGCATGGTGAAGACCGCTCCTGATTACGCCGCCGTTGCCCGTCAAATCAATCGTATCGACATCTACAAACAAGCCGCCAGCGCAGTGGGAGGCGTCTCCGTGCCGTCCAGTGAAATGCGCAGCAGCACGCTTATTGACGGCAAAGTGTGGGACGGCAGCAACCCCGCCGCTTATGCCGACAGCTTTGCCATTAAACGCAGTTAAGTGAGGTCAGCATGAAATCTGAAGCCCGCACGCTAAAACCCGCGACGCCTGTCGTCGCTCAACCGGCGCAGGTGATTGCGCTTAAGGTGCCACAGAAACCGCGCGCTCGTCAGCGCTGGCTGCAGCCGCTGCTACAAAGACTGATCCCGGCGAGTTGCGGTGTAATTTTGCTGCTGTTTGTCTGGCAGCTGGCATCGATGTCGAGCAAAGGCTTTCCAACGCCGTTTGCCACCTGGCAGGCGGCCGTCACGCTGTTCGCTGACCCTTTCTATAACAACGGGCCCAACGACCAGGGCATTGGATGGAACATCGTCGCCTCGCTGCAACGCGTGGCGGTGGGTTTTGGGCTGGCAGCGCTGGTGGGCATCCCAGCCGGTTTCCTGATTGGCCGCTTCACCTTTGTGGCACGCATGTTCAACCCAATCATCGCGCTGCTGCGTCCGGTCAGCCCACTGGCGTGGTTGCCGATTGGCCTGCTGCTGTTCCAGCGTGCCGAACCCGCTTCCAGCTGGACCATTTTCATCTGCTCGATCTGGCCGATGGTGATCAACACCGCCGAGGGCGTGCAGCGCATCCCGCAGGATTACCTCAACGTCGCCCGCGTGCTGCAACTCAACGAATGGACGGTGATGCGCCGCATCCTGTTCCCGGCGGTATTGCCCGCCGTGCTCACCGGGATGCGCCTGTCGATGGGCATCGCCTGGCTGGTGATTGTCGCCGCCGAGATGTTGACCGGTGGTCTCGGGATTGGCTTCTGGATCTGGAACGAGTGGAACAACCTCAATGTGGAAAACATCCTGATCGCCATCGTAGTGATCGGCGTGATTGGGCTGTTGCTGGAGCAAGCACTGATGCTGCTGGCACGTCGTTTTAGCTGGGATAAATAAGGGGCCGATGATGAATCCGATTATTCGCGTACAGCAGGTGAGTCAGCGTTTTAACACCGCCAGCGGTGAATTTCTGGCACTCGATAACGTTAGCTTCGATATCCACGCGGGTGAAACATTGAGCCTGATTGGCCACTCCGGCTGCGGTAAATCTACTTTGCTCAACCTGATCGCCGGCTTAACTCAACCGAGCAGCGGCGTGTTGCTGTGTGAGAACCGCGAAATCAGCGGCCCCGGCCCTGAGCGTGCGGTGGTGTTCCAGAATCATTCGCTACTGCCGTGGCTCACCGCTTATCAAAACGTCGAACTGGCGGTGCAGCAGGTGTTTAAAGGGCAGATGAACAAGAGCGAGATGAGTGAGTGGATTGAACACAACCTCAATCGTGTGCAGATGGGCCATGCCATGCACAAGCGCCCCTCGGAAATCTCCGGTGGCATGAAGCAGCGCGTCGGTATTGCGCGTGCGCTGGCGATGAAACCGCGCGTGCTGCTGTTGGATGAGCCGTTCGGCGCGCTCGACGCCTTAACGCGTGCCCACTTGCAAGACAGCGTGATGCGTATCCAGCAGGAGCTAAAAACCACCATTGTGCTGATCACTCATGACGTAGATGAAGCGGTGTTGTTATCGGATCGCGTGCTGATGATGACCAACGGACCGGCGGCGCAGGTGGGTGAGATCCTCGCTATCGATCTGCCGCGCCCGCGTTCACGCGTGGCGCTGGCCGATGAGCCGCGCTATCACCAGCTACGCCAGCAGATCCTGCATTTCCTCTACGAAAAACAGACGGCAGTGGCGTAAGGAGCGGGCGATGACTCAGCAGCTGGTGGTGATCGGTAACGGGATAGCGGCGATGCGCATGGTGGAAACCTTGCTGCAACGTGCGCCGGGCCGCTATGCCATCACGGTGATTGGCCGTGAAGCAGAGGGCAATTACAACCGCGTCATGCTGTCCCCCGTGCTGTCTGGGGAAAAAGCCTTCGCTGACACGCTGATCCACACGCCGGAATGGTATGTCGCACATGACGTACAACTGCTGATGGGGGAAGAAGCGCTGCAGGTGGATCTCATTGCGCGGACGGTGTTCACCGATCAACGCACGCTGCACTGGGATCAGCTGGTGTTCGCCTGTGGATCCCAACCCCGTATGCCGGATCTGCCGGGGGTCGAACACCCACAGGTTTTAGGTTTCCGCACGCTGCGCGATGTCGACACCATGCTGGCGCAGGATGGCCCGGTGGTGGTGCTGGGCGGCGGGTTGATTGGCGTGGAAGCCGCTGCGGCGCTGCGTCTGCGCGGGCGCGATGTCACGCTGCTGCATCATCGTCCGTGGCTGTTGGATCGCCAACTGGATCAACAGGCGGGCGCGCTGCTGACACAGCATCTCACTCAGCGCGGGATCCACTGCCGTCTCGGCGTGTCGCTGCAATCGATCCAGCACGCTCACGTGACGCTCACCGATGGCACGTTGCTGCCCGCGCAGCAGGTAGTAATGGCGATTGGCGTGATGCCTGAAAGCGCCCTGGCGCAGCAGGCGGGCGTGCCGTGTCAGCGCGGCATCATCGTTAACCGCCAGCTGCAAACTCAGGTCGCTAACGTCTATGCCCTCGGGGAATGCTGTGAAATCGACGGTGAAACCTTTGGTCTGGTGGCACCGTGTCTGGCTCAGGCCGACGTGCTGGCGGCACAGCTGGCGGGCGAACCGCTGGCGGATTTTTACCACCAGGAGAGCGGCACGCGGCTCAAAGTCACCGGCATTGAGATGTTCAGCGCGGGCGACATCCGTGAAGGCGACTCTATTACCAGTTTTGATCCTTTCGACGGTCACTATCGCCGTCTGTTCTTGCGCGATGGCGCCCTGCGCGGCGTGCTGCTGTTTGGCGACAGTCAGGGCGCCAGTTCGCTGCTAACCCAATTACAACAGGCAGAACACGTGGACATTCACGCGCTGTTTGGTCTGGACAATCCCTTAACGCAGCCGTGTGCTGCAGGAAGCAATGTGATGAGCAAACCTCTTCTCGTCGTGGTGGGCCACGGTATGGTCAGCCACCATTTTCTTGAGCAGCTGGTGAGTCGTGAACTGCATCAGCACTATCACATCGTGGTGTATGGCGACGAGCCGCAGATGGCGTATGACCGTGTGCACCTCACCGAGTACTTCACTGGCAAAAGTGCTGACGATCTCTCGCTGGTGAGCGAGAACTTCTTCGAGCAACACGGGATAGAATTGCGCACGGGTTGCGAAGTGCTGGCGATTGATACCGACAAGCGCAGCCTGCGCGATGCCAGCGGTGCGGAGTTGGCATGGGACAAACTGGTGCTGGCCACCGGATCGATGCCATTTGTGCCGCCGGTGCCAGGACGTGAGAATCCGCGCTGTTTTGTCTATCGCACCCTGGCCGATCTTGATGCGATTGCCGCCTGTGCCAAACAGGCCAAGCGCGGCGTGGTGATCGGCGGCGGTTTGCTGGGTTTGGAGGCGGCCAACGCCCTGAAGCAACTCGGGCTGGAAACCCACGTGGTGGAGTTTGCCCCGCGTCTGATGGCGGTGCAGCTGGATGACGGCGGGGCGCAAATGCTGCGCGGCAAAATCAGCGCGCTGGGCGTGCAGATCCACACCAGCAAACAGACCGAAGCGATTGAAAGCCAGCCGGACGGCAGCATGCACCTGCGCTTTGCCGATGGCAGCGTACTGGAAACCGATCTGATTGTGTTCTCGGCCGGTATCCGACCGCGCGATGCACTGGCGCGTGCGGCGGGGATTCAACTCGGCGAGCGGGGTGGCGTTGCCATTAACGACGGCTGTGAAACCAACGTGGCCGGCGTATATGCAATTGGCGAGTGTGCGCTGTGGCAAGGGCAGGTATTTGGTTTGGTGGCACCGGGCTATCAGATGGCGCGCGTGCTGGCAGCGCAATTGGCGCAGGAGGAGCTGGCATTCGGCGGCGCGGATATGAGCACCAAGCTTAAACTGCTCGGTGTGGAAGTGGCCTCGTTTGGGGATGCGCATGGCCGCACCGCTGACAGTCAAAGCTATCACTGGACTGACAATCCCAAAGGCATCTACAAAAAACTGGTGGTGTGCAAAGACAGCAAAACCTTGCTCGGCGGTGTGCTGGTGGGTGACAGCGGTGATTACAGCAGTCTGCTTCAGATGATGCTCAACAAGATGCCGCTGCCGAGTGAACCAGAAAGCCTTATTCTGCCGCAGCTGGCAGGGGCGCCATCCAAAGCGTTGGGGGTAGCGGCGTTGCCGGAAGCCGCGCAGATCTGCTCCTGCCACAACGTCAGCAAGGGGGATATTTGTGCAGCCGTGCAGGGCGGTTGCGGCGATATGGCCGCAATCAAAAGCTGCACCAAAGCGGCCACAGGCTGTGGCGGCTGTAGCGCGCTGGTGAAACAGGTGATGGAACTGGAGCTAGCGACCCAGGGCGTGGTGGTCAAAAAGGATATCTGCGAGCACTTTGCCTATTCGCGTCAGGAGCTGTATCACCTGATTCGCGTCGGCAATATCACCACCTTTGACCAACTGATCGAGCAGCATGGGCGAGGCCACGGCTGTGAAGTGTGCAAGCCGCTGGCGGGCTCGCTGCTGGCCTCGTGCTGGAACGAGTATCTGCTCAAACCCCAGCATCTGCCGTTGCAGGACACCAATGACCGCTACTTTGCCAACATCCAGAAAGATGGCACTTACTCCGTGGTGCCGCGCGTGCCTGCCGGAGAAATCACGCCAAAAGGGCTGATTGCCATCGGCGAAGTGGCGGCACGTTACGATCTCTACACCAAAATCACTGGCGGCCAGCGTATTGATCTGTTTGGTGCACGGCTGGATCAGTTGCCAGAAATCTGGGAAACACTGATTGCCGCTGGCTTTGAAACCGGCCACGCCTACGGCAAATCGCTGCGCACCGTGAAGTCCTGTGTGGGTTCGACCTGGTGTCGATATGGTGTACAGGATTCTACTGCGTTCGCGATTGCGCTGGAGAATCGCTACAAGGGGCTTCGCGCCCCACACAAAATCAAAATGGCGGTGTCGGGCTGTACCCGCGAGTGTGCTGAAGCGCAGAGCAAGGACATTGGGGTGATCGCCACCGACAAAGGCTGGAACCTCTATGTGTGCGGCAATGGCGGCATGAAACCGCGTCACGCTGACCTGTTCGCCAGCGATCTGGATGATGAAACCCTGCTGCGCTATGTCGATCGTATTCTGATGTTTTATGTGCGCACTGCCGACCGTCTGCAGCGCACCAGCGTGTGGATGGATAACATGGAGGGCGGACTGGATTACCTGCGCAGCGTAATTATCGAGGATGCCCTCGGTATCGGCGACATGCTGGAGCAGGAGATGCAGCTGGTGGTGGATCGCTACCAGTGTGAATGGCAGAGCACGCTGCAGGACCCTTCACGCCGTGCACTGTTCAGTGCAACCGTCAACAGTGAGCAAGCGGATGAAACCCTCAACTATGTGCGCGTGCGCGACCAGCGACAACCCGCGGCCATGGACATCATTCCAGTGACAACGCTGCCTGCTGAACCCTGGAGCGCCATTTGTGATGTGGCGTCAATTCCGGAGGCAGCAGGGATGGGCGCGCGACTGGGTGGCCAGCGTGTGGCGCTGTTCCGCTTAGGTGAAGCGATCTACGCGCTGGAGGATATTGAGCCGGGCACGCAGGCCAGCGTATTGTCGCGCGGCATTCTCGGCGATGTGGCGGGCGAACCGGTGGTGATCTCTCCGCTGTATAAGCAGCGGGTTCGGCTGCGCGATGGACAGAGTCTGGATAATGCCGAGCACCAGCTGCGCTGCTGGCCGGTACGCGTGGATGGCGGCAAAGTGTGGCTCGGTCATGAACCTATTCTCGCGCTCGCGGCAGCATCATGAAAACCACCTGTCCTTACTGCGGCGTGGGCTGTGGCGTAGAAATCCACGCGCCCGAACAGTCGATGAGCGGGGACCACCAGCATCCGGCGAACTTTGGCCGCCTGTGCGTGAAAGGCTCTGCGCTGGGTGAAACCCTGTCTCATGAAGGGCGTCTGTTGTGGCCGAAGATCAACGGTGAACGCGTCAGCATGGATCAGGCGCTGGATCATGTCGCACAGGGATTGCGCCGTATCATCGATCAGCATGGTCCTCAGGCAGTGGCGTTTTATGGCTCTGGCCAACTTCTGACCGAGGACTACTATACCGCCAACAAGCTGATGAAGGGCTTTATCGGCGCCGCCAATATCGATACCAACTCGCGGCTATGTATGGCGTCGGCAGTGGTGGGCTACAAACGCGCATTCGGTGCCGATGCCGTGCCCTGCTGTTATGAAGATATCGAACAGGCGGATATGGTGGTGCTGGTCGGTTCAAACGCGGCGTGGGCGCATCCGGTGGCGTGGCAGCGGCTGGTGCAGGCGAAAACCGATCGACCCGAGATGCAGCTGGTGGTGATCGACCCACGTCGAACTGCCAGCTGTGATATCGCCGATCTGCATCTGGCCCTGCAGCCGGGATCGGACAGTGCGCTGTTCGCCGGGCTGCTTAACTGGCTGAGCGACAATGATGCGGTGGATGCAAGCATGCTGCCCCATCTGTCCAATGTCGAAGCCACGCTGGCGGCCTGCAAAGCCTGGGAGCTGGCCACGGTCGCTGTCGCCTGCCAGCTCAGCGAGCAGGACATCCTGGCCTTCTGGCAGCGGTTTGCCGCACATCCGCGCGTGCTCACGCTGTGGTGCATGGGCATTAACCAGTCGCAAACCGGCAGTGACAACAACAACGCCATTATCAATGCCCATCTGCTTAGCGGAAAAATCGGCTATGCAGGCGCGGGTCCCTTTTCATTGACCGGACAGCCGAACGCCATGGGCGGGCGTGAGGTCGGTGGCCTCGCCAATCAGCTGGCGGCGCATATGGGGTTCAGCGAAGAGGAAGTGGACCGCGTGAGTCGCTTCTGGAGCAGCCCTCAGGTGGCGCGTCAGCCCGGTTTAACGGCGGTAAATCTGTTCAATGCGATTGATCGTGGCGAGGTCAAAGCCGTGTGGATTATGGGCACCAATCCGGCGGTATCGATGCCTGAAGGCAATCGTATCGTTCAGGCATTGGCAAAGTGCGAACTGGTGGTGGTGTCGGAAGTGAGCGCGCGCAGTGATACCGCTGATTTAGCGCACGTCTTGCTGCCCGCGCAAGGGTGGGGCGAGAAGAACGGTACGGTGACCAACTCCGAGCGGCGCATCTCACGCCAGCGCAGTTTTATTGCCCCAGCTGGTGAAGCGAAACCTGACTGGTGGTTGCTGGCGCAGGTGGCCCAACGTCTGGGATATACCGAAGCCTTTGCCTGGCAGCATCCCAGCGAAATTTTTGCTGAACATGCGGCGCTGTCTGGCTTCGAAAATCATGGCCGCCGCGCTTTCGACATCAGTGCACTGGCGCATATCACCCGTGAGCAATATGACCAGCTGGCACCCGTGCAGTGGCCGTTGAATGACCGCGCACCGAGTGGCACCGCACGGCTGTTTGCCAATCGTCGTTTCTTCCACGCGGATGGCAAAGCGCGTTTGCTGCCGCCTGCCATCCCGGTTAAGACGCTCACCAGCGCGCGCTATCCCTTATTGATGAACACCGGGCGCATCCGCGACCAGTGGCACACCATGACGCGCACGGGCAACGTGCCGCGCCTGATGCAGCATTATGATGAGCCTTTTGTCGCGCTGCACCCGCACGATGCGGCGGCACATGGCCTAAGTCAGGGCAATCTCACTCGCGTGCAGTCGGCATTGGGCTGGTGGAGTGGTCGTGTGGTGATCGACAGTGGCTTAACGCGCGGCCAGCTGTTTATCCCGATGCACTGGACGCGTCAGTTTAGTGCGCAGGCGAATGTCGACGGCTTAGTGGCTGCTCACTGCTGCCCCGACTCGGGGCAACCTGCGTTGAAGCAGACCGCGGTGCGTTTGCAACCGCTGCGTCCGACGTGGCAGGGATGGTTATTTATGTCGGAGGTGATAACGCCACCGCAACTGCAGTATTGGTCGCGTGCGCCGCAACAGGGAGCACAGCGGTATGTGCTGGCGGGTGAGGCGCAGGCAGCAGATTGGTTGATGCAGTTACCCTCTATGCAGGAACTGCAGTGGCAACAGGCGCAGGCGGGACAGCAGTTACACATGCTGGGCTGGCGCAGCGGAAGTTTGGTGTGTGCGTTTTATGCCGCGCCCTGGCTGCCAGAAATTGATCATGGCTTTGTGGCGCGAGCCTTTACGGAAGAGCCAACTTCTCCGCAGCTGCGCCATGCGCTATTGGGTGGGCGACCGGCTCAGGGTGAAAGTCAGGGGCGGACGGTTTGCAGCTGTTTCGGCGTGGGTGAAGTGGCGATTCGTCGGGCGATTGAGCAGGGCTGCGATTCTCCAGCGGCACTCGGCGCGGCGCTAAAGTGCGGCACCAACTGTGGCTCCTGTATTCCGGAGCTAAAAAACTTACTGGCAACCCTGCGCGTGGCGCAGTAGCGGAGAACTTCATGACTCAGGCCGTTGAGCGTCTCGAAAAACTGTTCAATCTTCAGAGTGGGGATGCGGCGCCGGGCTGTGTGTGGCTGGTGGGCGCAGGGCCGGGTGATGTCGAATTACTGACGCTGAAAGCACTACGTCTGATCAAAAGCGCCGATGTGGTGGTGTATGACCGCCTGGTAAGCGACGAGATCATGGCCGAAGTACTGCCCGGCACGCTGGCCATTGATGTCGGTAAAAAGCCCGGCAGCTATGGTCTGAAGCAGTCGCAGATTAATCAGTTGCTGGCCGATCTGGCGGCAAGTGGTCGTTTAGTGGTGCGGTTGAAGGGCGGCGATCCCTTTATTTTCGGACGTGGCGGTGAGGAGATGCTATTTCTGCAGCAGGCGGGTATTGCCTGCCAGATAGTGCCCGGCATCACCGCAGCCGCTGGTTGTGCGGCAGCCAGCGGCATTCCGTTGACGCATCGCGACTGTGCGCAGTCTTTGCGGTTGATTACCGGGCACGGCAAAAGCGGTGAGCCACAGTTGGAAGATGCCAGCTTAGCCGCCAGCAATCAGACGCTGGTGTTTTACATGGGATTGAAATGGAGCGCCAGCATCAGCGCCCAGTTGCAGGCCCACGGTCGCGCTGCCGATACGCCGGTGGCGATCATTGAAAATGGAACGCGCCCTGACCAGCGCGTGATGGTGACCACTCTGGCGGATCTGACCGTCACCATTGCTCGTGAGCAGGCGCAATCCCCGGCACTGTTGCTGGTGGGTGAAGTGGTACGCTTTTATCGCCAGCCCCAAAGCGCCGATCTCAGCGCAATTTCACTTATGGCTAAATAAACTCGCATTTTCCCCCCTTAATCCACGCTTTAGCCTTGGCGGGTTTTGGCATCCTATGCTCAGAATTCCTGCCAGCTGAGGTATGTCGTGGCTGAAGAGAGCGACGAGGACAAAACAGAATCGCCCACGGCGCACCGACTAGAGAAGGCGCGAGAAGAGGGGCAGATTCCGCGATCGCGCGAGCTGACATCGGTACTGATGCTGCTGGCGGGCTTGCTGATCCTGTGGCTGGGCGGCGAACTGATGGCTGAACAGTTGGCCAGTATGCTCGCCACCGGTTTTCGCTTTGACCATGCCATGGTGACCGATGACAAGATGATCATCGCTCACATCAGCAATCTGATTGGTCAGGCGGTGATGGCGCTGCTGCCGCTGATGGCAGGCCTGGTGATTATGGCGATTGCCGCGCCAATGCTGCTCGGCGGAATCAATATCAGCGGCAAATCCATCAAACTGGATTTCACCAAGCTCAATCCGCTGAGCGGCCTGAAGCGCATGGTGTCATCTCAAACCTGGGCAGAACTGCTAAAAGCCATTTTGAAGGCGGTGCTGGTGGGGCTGGTGGGCGGCTGGTACATCTGGTCGCACTGGCAGGAGATGCTGCGATTAATCAGTGAATCACCCATCAACGCGCTCCATCACGGTTTAACCATGATCGCCATTAGCTGTGCGTTGATCATGCTGGGCCTGGTGCCCATGGTCGGTTTCGACGTGTTCTGGCAGCTCTATAGCCATTTCAAAAAGCTGAAAATGTCCCGCCAGGAAATCCGCGACGAACACAAACAAAACGAAGGTGACCCGCACGTCAAAGGGCGTATTCGTCAGGCGATGCGTGCGGCGGCCCGTCGTCGCATGATGGCAGATGTACCGAAAGCCGACGTTATCGTCACCAACCCGACGCATTACTCGGTAGCGTTGCAGTATCAGGAAGGCAAGATGAGCGCGCCAAAGGTGATTGCGAAAGGGGCCGGGGATATTGCGCTAAAAATTCGTGAGCTGGCAACAGAACATCGCATTCCGATTTTAGAAGCACCGCCGCTGGCGCGTGCGCTGTATCGACACACGGAAATTGGTCAGTTCATCCCCGGCGCGCTTTACGGTGCCGTGGCGGAAGTGCTGGCCTGGGTATGGCAACTGCGTCGCTGGAAACGCGAAGGTGGCTTGATTCCAACCAAACCAAAACAGCTGCCGGTTCCGGCAGACATGGACTTTGCAGGAGAGAACAGAAACGATGGCTAATCTGGCCGAAAAGCTGCGTTTACCGGGCAACTTTAAAGACACGCAGTGGAAGGTGCTGGCTGGACCGATACTGATCATGTTGATCCTGTCGATGATGGTGCTGCCGTTACCTGCCTTCATTCTCGACCTGCTGTTCACCTTCAATATTGCCTTATCGATCATGGTGTTGTTGGTGGCAATGTTTACTCAGCGTACGCTGGAATTCGCGGCATTCCCGACCATTCTGCTGTTTTCAACGTTGCTGCGCCTGGCGCTGAACGTCGCCTCAACCCGTATTATCCTGCTTGAGGGCCATACGGGTGCCGATGCCGCCGGACGCGTGGTTGAAGCTTTCGGCCACTTCCTCGTGGGCGGTAACTTTGCCATCGGTATCGTGGTGTTCATCATCCTCGTTATCATCAACTTTATGGTTATCACCAAAGGTGCCGGACGTATCGCCGAAGTGGGCGCGCGTTTTGTGCTGGATGGGATGCCCGGTAAGCAGATGGCGATCGATGCTGACCTTAACGCCGGTTTAATCGGGGAAGAGGAAGCCAAACGTCGTCGTAGCGAAGTGACCCAGGAAGCCGATTTCTACGGCTCAATGGACGGTGCGAGTAAGTTCGTACGTGGTGACGCCATCGCCGGTATTTTGATTATGGTGATTAACGTCATCGGCGGTCTGCTGGTGGGCGTGGTGCAGCACGGCATGGATCTGGGGCACGCAGGTGAAACCTATACACTGCTGACCATCGGTGATGGATTGGTGGCACAGATCCCGGCGCTGGTCATCTCTACCGCTGCGGGTGTTATCGTGACGCGCGTCAGCACCGATCAGGATGTGGGCGATCAGATGGTCTCCCAGCTGTTTAGCAATCCGCGCGTGTTGATGCTGAGTGGTGGTGTTATCGGTCTGCTCGGCCTGGTGCCGGGTATGCCCAACTTTGTCTTCCTGCTGTTTACCGCCGCGTTGCTCGGTCTGGCCTGGTGGCTGCGCGGTCGAGAGATGAAACCGAAGACTACCTCGGAACCTTCTAGTCTGGTCAAAACGCAGGAGACACCCGCCACGGTGGAAGCTTCCTGGAAAGACGTGCAGCTGGAAGATTCGCTGGGTCTCGAAGTGGGTTATCGCCTGATTCCCATGGTTGATCATTTGCAAAACGGTGAGCTGCTGGGCCGCATCCGCAGTATCCGTAAAAAAGTCGCACAGGAGGTGGGCTTCCTGCCACCGGTGGTGCACATCCGTGACAACATGGAGTTGCCGCCTGCGCGTTACCGCATCCTGATGAAAGGCGTGGAAATTGGCAGCGGTGATGCCTATCCTGGGCGCTGGATGGCGATCAACCCTGGGACTGCAGCCGGTTCTTTGCCGGGTGAACCGACCGTCGATCCTGCCTTCGGTTTAGCGGCAATCTGGATCGATAGTGCGCTGAAAGAGCAGGCGCAGATTCAGGGCTTTACCGTGGTAGAAGCCAGTACCGTGGTGGCAACGCATCTTAACCACCTGATTGGTCAATACGCCAGTGAACTGTTTGGTCGTCAGGAAGCGCAACAGCTGCTGGATCGCGTGACCCAGGAGATGCCGAAGCTGACGGAAGATCTGGTGCCGGGCGTTATCACCCTGACCACCCTGCACAAAGTGCTGCAGAACCTGTTAATTGAGCGTGTTTCGATCCGCGATATGCGCACCATCATCGAAACCCTGGCGGAACATGCGCCGGTCCAGACCGATCCACAAGAGCTGACCAGCGTGGTACGTGTGGCGCTGGGCCGTGCGATTACTCAGCAGTGGTTCCCGGGTAACGGTGAAGTGCAGGTGATTGGACTGGATGCCACCTTAGAGCGTCTGCTGCTGCAAGCGTTACAGGGCGGCGGCGGTCTGGAGCCGGGTCTGGCCGATCGTCTGTTAGTGCAGACGCAGGGTGCATTGCAACAGCAAGAGATGACGGGTGCACCGCCGGTGCTGCTGGTGAACCATCCGCTGCGTGCCTTGCTGGCGCGCTTCCTGCGCCGCAATCTGCCACAGTTGGTAGTGCTGTCAAATATGGAACTGACCGATAATCGCCAGATCCGTATGACCGCCACCATCGGAGGTAAATAACCATGCGTCGTTGGTGTTGGGCGTTAATGATGTTGCCGATGATGGCGCTACCGCTCTATGTGGATGCAGCAGGATCCTGGCATGACAGTGCCAGTGGTCCGAGCCTCGGCGTGCGCGGGAACTGGCACACGACGCCAGCTTTAAAAGCACCTTCGCCCGCAGTGGGCACTATTACGGTGGTGAACTGGCGTTACCAGTTGAGCCGTCCAGCCCCCTCGGGGCTGCTCGTACGTTTGTGTGCGACCCAGCGTTGCGTAGAGATTGAGGGCGGCAGTGGTTCAACGCGGAGCCTGGCGAATATTCCGGCTGACGATACGCTGCATCTGGCGTTCGGTTTTCAGGGGAAGGGCGCGTTACCGCCGGGATTACGAGTGGTGAGCAGTGAAGTGACGGTGAATTACCAATAGCCAATAAAAAACCCGCCGAAGCGGGTTTTTTGTTATTACATACGCTCGACGGTTTTGATGCCCAGCGTATCCAGACCTTGTTTTAGCGTTTTAGCGGTCAATGCAGCCAGTTGCAGACGGCTGTTACGCACCTGCTCATCCTCGGCGGAGAGGATTGGACAGTGCTCGTAGAAGCCAGAGAACAGGCCTGCCAGATCGTACAGGTAAGCACACATCACATGCGGCGTGCCATCACGCGCAACCTGGGTGATCACTTCTTCAAATTGCAACAGGCGAGTTGCCAGTTGCGCTTCACGCTCTTCGGTCAGCACGATGTCGCCGCTCAGGCTGTCAGCTTCAATGCCGGCTTTACGGAACACAGAAAGCACGCGCGTGTAGGCATATTGCATGTACGGTGCAGTGTTGCCCTCAAACGCCAGCATGTTATCCCAGTCGAAGATATAATCGGTGGTGCGGCTTTTTGACAGATCGGCATATTTCACCGCGCCGATACCCACCACTTCCGCCAGATCTTTCAGCTCTTGCGTTGACATTTCCGGGTTTTTCTCGCTGACCAGCGCATGCGCACGTTCAACGGCTTCATCCAGCAGATCGGCCAGCTTAATGGTGCCACCGCTGCGGGTTTTAAATGGACGGCCATCTTTGCCCAGCATCATGCCAAACGCATGGTGCTCCAGCGGCACAGACTCGGGCACGTATCCGGCTTTACGCACAATGGTCCACGCCTGTTGCAGATGTTGATGCTGGCGCGAATCGATGTAGTAAAGCACGCGGTCGGCATGCAACGTCTCATAGCGGTATTTGGCGCAGGCGATATCGGTGGTGGTGTAGAGGTAGCCGCCATCCTTTTTCTGGATGATCACGCCCATCGCTTCGCCTTCCTTGTTTTTGAACTCATCAAGGAACACCACGGTTGCGCCTTCGCTGGTTACGGCCAGCCCTTTTTCACGCAAATCGCTGACGATGCCAGGCAACATATCGTTGTACAGGCTTTCCCCCATCACATCTTTACGCGTCAGCGTCACGTTCAGGCGGTCATAGACTTCCTGATTCTGGCTCATGGTGATATCAACCAGTTTTTTCCACATTGCACGGCAATATTCGTCGCCGCCTTGCAGTTTCACCACATAACCACGGGCGCGTTCGGCGAAGGCTTCGTCCGCATCATAGGTGACCTTGGCTTCCCGGTAGAACTCTTCCAGATCCGCCAGCGCGATATCTTCATGGTGCTCATTCTGCTGCTTTTCCAGATAGGCAATCAGCATACCGAACTGAGTACCCCAATCGCCGACGTGGTTGGCGCGGATCACGTTGTGGCCGAGAAATTCCAGCGTACGTACCGCAGCGTCACCGATGATGGTGGAACGGACGTGACCGACGTGCATCTGCTTGGCGACGTTGGGTGCCGAGTAGTCAATGACAACGGTTTGTGGCTTGAGGCTGCTGACGCCAAGGCGCGGCAATTGCAGAGCCTGCGCGGCCTGGGTAGCCAACCAGTTGCGATCAAGGAAGATATTAATGAAGCCGGGGCCGGCGATTTCGACTTTGCTGGCGATGCCGGCGAGATCCAGATGCTGAATCACCTGTTCAGCCAGCTGGCGCGGAGCCTGACCGAGCTTTTTCGCCACAGCCATGATACCGTTCGCCTGATAATCGCCGAACTGCACTTTAGCCGACTGACGAACCTGAGGTTCACAATCTGCTGGCGCACCCGCCGCTACCATTGCCTGACCGACTTTATCGGATAGAAGAGCCTGAATATTCACCGCGTTACCTTCATATGCTGAAAAGGCCCGCCAGTGGCGGCGAGCCGATGCCTTCATCCCGCAACAGCGCGGCGGGACGGAAAAATAAGAGGGGAAGTATACGTGAAATGTTAAAGTGCGTCAGCTTTTAGCATGCGCAATGGCGGGTAACAGCAACCCGCGCGCCGATTAACGGCGACGCGGGTGACGACGAGGATTTTTAACGCTTTTGTCTTCACGCACCTTCCAGTGGCGGGAAATTGCAAATCCCATCAATGCAATCAGGACCGCGACAACAATGAGCATAGACATAGAGCCATTCCTTGTAGTTGTGAAACACAAATTTATAAGAAAGGGTATCAAGCTGCAATTGTTTGCAACTGAAATAAGACTTATCTCATTGTATTAATTATCGTTAATATTAACAGTGATTTAAGGTGTTTTCATAAAGTAACCGCTGGACCTATTTAGGTGAATAATCCTAAAGAGAGGGCCTATTTATGCGGTTTCAGGTCTTTTTCATGATGAAATCGGAGGAATCCGACGATTTTGTCAAGCGGATTCTGAAGCGCTGCTGTTTTTACATTGATTAAAATAATTGAACTGATATTGATGTGTCTGGAGTGTTGAGATGAATTTTCCTGCGGAACTGAGTGATTTAGAACAAGACCTGGCTCGATTTGAGCACTCCTTGCAGCAATTTGCTGAAAGATTAGGGCTGCGGTTATCCGAACATGAGGCCGATCACCTGGCGGTGCGCTGCCATCAGTTCGCCACGGCGGAGCGCTGGAAGGCGGGATTGCAGCAGATGGGCAGTCAGTTTTCCGAAGCAATGATCAACGGGCGCCCGATCTGCTTGTTCAAATTGCATCAGCCGTTAACGATCGCTGGATGGCAGGTCGATGTGATTGAGTTACCCTGGCCGGGTGAGAAATTATATCGCCATGAAGGCTGGGAACATGTGGAAATCGTGTTGCGCGGTGAGCCCGAAACATTGGGTGTGCGCGCGATGGCATTGCTCTCCGATCATGCACTGACGCAACCCGGCATTTCGTTCAAAACCAGCGCGCCAAAAGGTGAGCATGAGCGTTTGCCCAACCCGACACTGGCGGTGACGGACGGGCAAACTACCATCAAGTTTCATCCCTGGCGACTGGAAGAGATTGTCGCCAGTGAGCAAGGTTAACGCCGTGCCATGACCGCGCTGTGCAATCGGCTCACCGCCTGTTCCAGTAAGGCGCGCGTGCAGCCGAAGTTAAATCGTACGAAGTTATCATCACCGAAATCGCGGCCGGGTGAAAAACCGAGGCCGTGTTTTTCGAAATAGAGCGCGGGGCTGGCCACATCCAGCTGGCTGGCATCGATCCAGCCGAGATAGGTGGCTTCGGGCGAATTCATCTGCAGTTCGGGAAGCGCATTGACTTGCGCCACCAGCCAGTCGCGATTGGCTCGCAGATAGTCGATTTGCGCCTCTAGCCACGCATCGCCCTCACGCCAGGCCGCTTCTGCTGCCACCAGTGCGAGAATATCGACCCCTGGCACAATACCTTCGCGTACCTGTTTAAACCGTTTGCGTAATTCAGGGTTGGGGATAATCGCCATTGATGCGCCGAGACCAGCGATGTTGAAGGTTTTCGAGGGCGATATCAGCGTAATGCTGCGCTGTGCAGCATCATCACTCAATGCTGCAAAAGGAATATGGCGGGCATCGGGCGACAAAATCAAATCACAGTGAATTTCATCAGAACAAACGATCAAATCGTGTTGCTGAGCAAACGCCAGTTGCGCCTCCAATTCCTCGCGACGATACACGGTGCCGCCGGGGTTTTGCGGATTGCACAGCATCAGCAGGCGTTCATTGCCCTGTATCGCAGCCGTATCGAGATCGACGACCCAGCGGCCATGCTGTAAATGCAGCGGCAAGTTGATCTGTTCACGCTCGGCGAGTTTTGAGGCCGCGCGGAACGGTGGATAAATCGGCGTTGGCGCGACTGTGCGTTGCCCAGCCTCGGTAAACGCGCGGACCGAAAGGTTAAGCCCACTGACGACGCCAGGCAGCATAACGATCCATTCCGGCTGAATATGCCAGTTGTAGCGCTGCGCCAGGCGGGAAACAGTGATATCAATCAATCCTGTGGGTGTGCCGCCATAGCCAAAAACACCGTGATCGGCGCGTTTTTTAATGGCCTCAATAATGCAGGGCGGCGAGCGAAAATCAGTGTCTGCAACCCATAAAGGCAGCACATCACGATCGCCATATTTGTGCCACTTCAAACTATCGCTGTGACGACGGTCTATCCATTGATCAAAATCGAATGCCATAGTGAGGTTTCCACGTAAACTGTTCAATTAAGCAGACTAACTTAAGCCATCCTCTCGAGCCAGAAGTCATGAAAAGGAGCAAGCTATGACGAAACTGGAAATTTGTTGCTACGGCATCGACTGTGCAATGACTGCACAGCAGTCCGGTGCCGATCGCGTGGAACTGTGCAGTGCCCCACGCGAAGGCGGGCTGACGCCGTCAGCTGGCGTGCTGGAAGCCGCACAACGTGAACTGTCCATACCGGTTCACCCGATTGTTCGCCCGCGTGGCGGCGATTTTTGTTACACCGCACAGGAATTTGAGGTGATGAAATCCGATGTTGCACTGATGCGTGAACTCGGTTTCCCTGGCGTGGTGATCGGCATGCTGGATGAAGATGCCCATGTTGATATTGTGCGCATGCGGCAGATCATGGCGCTCAGTGATGGCATGGCGGTGACCTTCCACCGCGCTTTTGATTTGTGCCACAGCCCCAAACGTTCGCTGGACGTACTGACGGATTTAGGCGTTGCGCGTATTTTGACTTCCGGCCAGCAGCAGAGCGCGGAAACTGGAATTGCATTGTTGCGGGAACTAAATGAACTGAGCACGGGTCCAATTATTATGGCTGGTGCGGGTGTTCGTTTGAGCAATTTGCAGAAATTTATCGATAGTGGTCTGCAGGAAGTTCACAGCTCCGCCAGCCGACTGGTTGCTTCGCCGATGCGCTACCGTAAAGCCGGTGTCTCCATGTGCTCCGAAGCAGAAGTCGACGAATTCAGCCGAACTTGTGTCGACGGCGATGTGGTCGAAGCGATGAAAAGCATGCTGGAAATGACCGCAGTTCGTGTCGCCTGAGTTCGCACCCCTTTTGCCGCGCAGCACGCCAAAACTCTGACGTGATGTTTGCAAGTACCAAACCCCAGTGAGTTTTGCTGGGGTTCTTTTTGTCTGCTGTACAGCCGTTGATAGCGCATTGTTAAAAAAGATGCTTTGATTACTTTATGGCTTAGCGCGGATAACATTCATGAAATCCTACTCTTGTGCTGTTTTAGTGCTGTTGTTTCCCTTGTCTGGTTCAGCGCTGGCGGTGAGCACTGCCTGTCCGCCTCTGAGCAAAAATATTACCAGCAGCAACAACTGGATCATGCTGGGTGGTGATGCCAAAGGCGCGGTACGTCAGGTCGTAGCCGGTGAGTTTGGTAAAGATGTCGATTCGCAAAAGCGCGTGCTGGGGCAGTTCGATCAGTGCGGGGATTTGATGGTTGCCCACATTACGTATGACAAGAACGAAGGCAACGTGGTGCTGACCATGGAACAGCACATCGCCCGCGTGCAGCGAGGTTGGGTGGCGGAGTATGCCTACCTGGTCAAAGTGGTAAAAGCGGGCAAAGAGGAAGTGGTGGATAACCGTCAGGGCACCATCAGCTGGCAAATGGGTCAGCATGGCAACATCATCAGTTCTTCCGACAAATTCACCAGCATGGGCAAGGATGGCTTCACCGATACCACTTACCGCTACGACAAACATTTACGTCTGGAGAAAAGCGTCGCGCGCGGCAGTGATGTGATGACCAACGGAGAGAGCACCTGGCGCTGGAATCCACAAGGGCTGGTCACCTCATCGTCCAGTGCACGCGGTAAAGACACCTACAGTTATGATAAGCAGTGGCGAGAGCTGCGGCTTAATGGCTTCGCTACCACGCCTGTCAGTACCTTAAGTTCAGTTGATGAGTGTCAGTTATGGGATGAGGTGGGCAACTGTACGCTAAGTTATCTGCATGAAACCGAGGTGTTTGCTAAAGGCACCATCGAGCGCCACCTGAGTTCTGCGTACAAATATCAGTACTGGGATCGCCCGCCAGCTGTAGCGGATGACGGGGAATAAAGGCGTCTTATCCGGGCGCACCGTGGTGCGCCCAACCTCTTTTACTGCACGGTTTTACTGAAGGCATCCACTGCGACAATCGCGTTGGCAATATCCTCTGGCGACAAGTTCGGGTTGAGGTTCTTCAATGTATCCCCCTCGCTGTTTGCCAGCGCCCCGACGCGCAGCAGATTCTCCAAGGATTCATTCTCCAGATGCAGCTCTTTCAACGTGGTCGGCATCTTGATTGAGCGGTAGAAGCGGATATAGCGCGCAATCTCCTCATCCGGACGCTGCTCCAGCACCATTTGCGTCAACGTGCCGTAAGCGACTTTCTCGCCGTGCGTCAGATGATGGATATCGCCATCAATTGCGGTAAAGCCATTATGAATGGCGTGCGCACCCGCCAATCCGGCATTCTCGAATCCGAGTCCTGAAAGCAGGGTATTGGCTTCCACCACGGCTTCGACGGCTGGCGTCACGCGTTTTTCACTCACAGCGGTGTAAGCACTGTAGCCCCATGTCAGGAGCGTCTCTTCACAGGCGCGCGCAATGGCGGTGCCTGCAATGGTCGGATCGCCGTTGACCATCGATTTGGCGTGCGAGCGCAGCACGGCCTGAGCTTCAACCCAGGTGGCCAGACCATCGGCAATGCCGGAGGCGAACAAGCGGGCTGGCGCACCGGCACAAACCGCGGTATCCACTAGCACCAGATCCGGGTTTTTGCGGTAGAAGCGATAGCTCTCAAATACGCCGCTGTCGGAATAAATCACGGATAGCGCGCTACAGGGCGCATCCGTCGAGGCCACGGTCGGCACAATGGCGACCGGCTGCTTAAGCTCATCTGCAATCGCTTTTACGGTATCCAGCGTTTTACCGCCGCCAAGGCCCACCACCACATTGCTGCCTTGTGACCTCGCCAGTTGCGTTAAACGATTGATCTCGTTGCTGGAGGCTTCACCGTTAAACTGCTGCCAGCTGAACTCAATGCCCGCCGCTTTTAACGTTTTCTGTGTGCGTTCACCAATCAGTTTCCAGACGATGTCATCGGCGACCAAAAATGCATGCTGGCCCAGCTCGGCCACATAGGTCCCCAATTCATCCAGCACACCTGCACCCTGAACATACTTACGCGGAGAAGAAAAAATGAATTTACTCATAGCGACAACTCCTTGATGTGAGAAAAGCCGTTGCCGATAAAGTGACACAGATAAATGACGGAGATTTAACCATTACTGGCAAGTTGAGAATTATTATCAATTGCTGACGGAAGGTAACTATCGTCAAGATGTTGCGGCAAGGTTAAGATAGCGGCGAACTGACAGGGAGCTCGCCATGACACTGATATTTTCATTTCTTTTTGCCATTACTATTTTGACGTTAACGCCAGGCTTTGATACCGCGCTGGTGCTTAGATCCGCAGCCGCGCAAGGCTGGAAACGGGCATCAGCCACCGCATTGGGCGTCACCATGGGCTGTCTGGTGTGGGGCGTTGCGGTGGGGCTGGGGCTCGGCGCGCTGCTGCTGGCTTCCGAAATGGCGTATAACCTGCTGAAGTGGGTCGGCGCAGCCTATTTGTTATACCTCGGCGTCAAACTGCTGCTGAATCCCCGCACTCAGGTGGAAGAGAGCCAAAGCGTGCAAGGTAAAGAGCAGAGCTATTTCGCCTGCTTCTCGCGGGGATTATTCGGCAATTTACTCAATCCAAAAGTCGGCGTGTTTTATGTCACCTTTCTGCCACAGTTTATCCCGGCCGGGGCGTCAGTGGCGCTGTGGTGTACCTTGATGGCGTTAACCCACATGCTGATTGGATTAGTGTGGAATGCGGTGCTGATTGGCGGCAGTCAGTACTTTGCGGCGCATCTGCGTCGTCCAACGGTGCTGAAAGTGATGGATCGTCTGACCGGCTGCGTGTTTATCGGTTTCGCCGCGAAGCTGGCGCTGTCGCGGCGTTAAGCATTACGGTTTGCGTGCTACCAGCACCGCGCGCAGCGGTGCTGGATAACCTTCAACGGTTTTGCTGCTGTCGTTAGGATCAAGGAACTCGGCCAGCGATTCGCTGGTCATCCAGCTGGTGCGACGTTGCTCTTCCACTGACGTCACCGCGTAATCCGCGATGCGCACATCGACAAATCCACACTTCTCCAGCCAGCCCTTCAACGCGGCAGCGGACGGAATAAAGTAGACGTTACGCATCTGCGCATAACGTTCACCCGGCACCAGTACGGTGTTCTCATCGCCTTCCACCACCAACGTTTCCAGCACCAGCTCACCCTCGCTGACCAGCTGATTTTTCAACTGCAGCAAATGATCGAGCGGCGAGCGGCGGTGATACAGCACACCCATGGAAAACACCGTGTCGAAAGCCTGCAAGGCGGGCAGTTGTTCGATGCCAAGTGGCAGCAGATGGGCGCGACGATCGTCCCCCAGCAGCTTACGCACCGCTTCGAACTGACACAGGAACAGCTGCATCGGATCGATGCCGACCACCAGCTTCGCGCCTGCGCCGATCATACGCCACATGTGATAGCCGCTGCCGCAGCCGACATCCAGCACCGTGCGGTGGGTTAATGGCGAGATATGCGGCAGCACGCGATCCCATTTCCAGTCCGAGCGCCATTCGGTATCAATCTCGGTGCCGTAAAGGGAATAAGGACCTTTGCGCCAGGGCATCAGGTTGCGCAACAGGTTTTCAATACCAAGACGTTGGCGATCGGTGAGATCGTCAGCCGTGGCCGTGACGCTGTTGACCAGATCCAGCGTTTGCGGGTTCAGCAGCGGCAGGTAATCCACTGACTTTTCCCAGTCGCGGAATTTACCGTGCAGATTCTCGCGCTGCCAGGCTGCGACTTGTGCGGGTAAAACTTCCAGCCAGCTCGCCAATGGGCCGGTGGCGATTTGCTGATAAAAACGGCCAAAATCAATCATTTCAACGCTACCAAAGAACCAAAGTTAAAGCACTGGAACCACAATTCCGCATGGGCAAATCCGGCGGTTTTTAAACGCGCCTTGTGCGCTTCTACACTGTCGGTGAGCATGACGTTTTCCAGCATGCTGCGTTTCTGGCTGATTTCCAGTTCGCTATAACCGTTAGCACGCTTGAAGTCGTGATGCATGTTGAACAGCAGTTCGCCGACTTCGCCATCTTCAAAGCTGAATTTTTCAGACAGCACCAGCGCTCCGCCAGGATTCAAACCTTTAGCGATCTTTTTCAGCAGTTCCAGGCGCGCAGGCGGCTCAAGAAATTGCAGGGTAAAGTTCAGCACCACCATCGAAGCGTTTTCAATGTGGATGTCCTGAATATCCGCTTCAATCACCTGCACCGGCGTATCTGCGCGGAAAGCGTCAATGTGACGGCGGCAACGCTCCACCATCGCCGGAGAGTTATCCACGGCAATAATCTGGCAGCCGGGCACATGAATATTGCGGCGCACAGAGAGCGTGGCGGCACCCAGCGAGCAGCCGAGATCGTAAACCTGGCTATCAGGCTTCACAAAGCGTTCTGCCAGCATGCCAATCATCGAAATGATGTTGGAATAACCCGGCACCGAGCGCTGAATCATATCGGGAAAGACTTCAGCCACGCGCTCGTCAAAGGTCCAGTCACCCAGCTTATCGATGGGCGCAGAGAATAGCGTATCGCGGTCAGACATAATGAAAAGTCCGGAGAGAGGAATCGGAAAGGGCGCTATTCTGTCAGAAAGTCCCGCAGGCTGCACCCGCTTTGAGTTTAGAACAAGCTGCTTTGTTGCGGCCAGTCGGGCAGATTGCGCAGCGAAGGCTCAAGCTGCAACAGTTGAGGCCACAGCGCCTGCAGTAAGGGAAACACCTCGCCCATATCCGGCGTATGGATAAACAGCATCGGATCGCTGTCCGTCTGCCACTCCGCCAGTTTATGTTGCCAAGGCAGGAACAGCGGCACGCTCTCATCCACGCTATCGCTACCGATAAAGCGCACCATTGGTTGCGAACTGCTGCGCACAGCATGCGGTGGCACGCGCGGTTTTTTCGCCCGGGCGTCCACGGCGGCGGCGCTTTGCGAAGTCGAGGCGTGCACCGGACGGCTATCGAGGATCACGCGATTCACGCCGCGTTCCAGCAGGCCACGGTTGAACGCGCGCTCAGCCTCGCCTTTGGCAAAAAACTGCTCGTGGCGCACTTCAACGCCGTAACTAAACCCGCGCGGCAGGCTATCGAGGAACAGCCACAAGTCTTTCAGTTGCGCGGGTGAGAAGGTCGCCGGCAGTTGCAGCCAATACTGCCCGATGCGCTGGCTCAACGGATCGAGCAAGCGGAAGAATTCGTTCAGCAGTTCATCGCAGTTCCGAATCGCGGCTTTGTGGCTGATGCTGTTGGGAAATTTAAAGCAGAAGCGAAAGTCATCGTGAGTCATATCGCGCCAGCGCATCACTGCTTCCGGCGAGGGCAGCGCATACAGCGTGGTGTTGCCTTCCACGCAGTCAAACAGCTGGGCGTAATCCGCCAGGGTTTCCAGGCCATACTGCTTCCAGCGGGGATGCTGCCATTGCGGTAATCCAATGCGAAGTGTCAAACGTGGCTCCTGATCCTTTTACGGGCGGGAATAGGCCGGGTAATGTACCCTGTTTTGGTGTCGGCAGGAAAATCCGCGCGATAAACCGCAATGTTTTGCCCGCTTTGATCTGGCTCTACTTATCCTGCCTGGGTTTTTCCATTATAATAGCCGCCTTTTTTGCGACAGCATCTCAGAAGGTTACGCGGCCTGATGCTGTCTGGCAGCAGCGGCGAAGTTAAAAGGATACGTTATGCGTACAGAATATTGCGGACAGCTCAATCTGTCTCACGTGGGTCAGCAAGTCACTCTCTGCGGTTGGGTTAACCGCCGTCGCGATCTGGGCAGCCTGATTTTTATCGATATGCGCGACCGTGAAGGTATCGCTCAGGTATTCTTCGACGCAGATCATCAGGACGCTTTCCAGCTGGCCTCTGAGCTGCGTAACGAATTCTGTATCCAGATCACCGGCACCGTGCGTGCGCGTGAAGAGAAAAACCGCAACAGCGATATGGCCACCGGCGATGTCGAAGTGTTTGCCCATGCGCTGAACATCATCAACCGCGCTGAACCTCTGCCGCTGGACTCTAACCAGACCAACAGCGAAGAAGCGCGTCTGACCTATCGCTATCTGGACCTGCGTCGTCCGGAAATGGCACAGCGTCTGAAAACCCGTGCGAAAATCACCAGCTTCGTGCGTCGCTTTATGGATAACGAGGGCTTCCTCGATATCGAAACCCCGATGCTGACCAAAGCCACGCCAGAAGGTGCACGTGACTATCTGGTGCCAAGCCGCGTGCACAAAGGCAAATTCTACGCGCTGCCGCAGTCCCCACAGCTGTTCAAACAGCTGCTGATGATGTCCGGCTTCGATCGCTATTATCAGATCGTTAAATGCTTCCGTGATGAAGACTTGCGTGCAGACCGTCAGCCAGAATTCACCCAAATCGACGTGGAAACCTCTTTCATGACCGCCGAGCAGGTGCGTGAAAAGATGGAGCGTCTGATTCGTGAACTGTGGATCGACGTGAAAGGCGTGGATCTCGGTGACTTCCCGCAAATGACTTTTGCTGAAGCTATGAACCGTTACGGTTCTGACAAACCCGATCTGCGCAACCCAATGGAGCTTGTGGACGTGGCTGACCTGCTGAAAAGCGTGGAATTCCAGGTGTTCGCTGGTCCGGCTAACGATCCGAAAGGTCGTGTTGCCGCGCTGCGTGTGCCGGGTGGTGCAGCGCTGACGCGTAAGCAGATTGATGAGTACACCAAATTTGTTGAGATCTATGGCGCCAAAGGTTTGGCGTGGATGAAGATCAACGAGCGTGCAAAAGGCTTCGAGGGTGTACAGAGCCCGGTGGCGAAGTTCCTGACGCCTGAAATCGTTGAAGCGATTCTGAACCGCACCACTGCGCAAGATGGCGATCTGATCTTCTTCGGTGCTGACCGTGCCAAAATCGTCACTGATGCGCTGGGTGCACTGCGTCTGAAAGTGGGCCGTGATCTGAAGATTACTGACGAAAGCATGTGGGCACCGCTGTGGGTCATCGACTTCCCAATGTTTGAAGCGGATGAAGAGGGCGGTCTGGCTGCGATGCACCACCCGTTCACCTCGCCGAAAGAACTGACGGCTGAACAGCTGGCGGTCGACCCGACGCAGGCCGTGGCGAACGCTTACGATATGGTGATCAATGGCTACGAAGTGGGTGGCGGTTCCGTGCGTATCCACAACGGCAACATGCAGCAGACCGTGTTCAGCATTCTCGGTATCACCGAAGAAGAGCAGCGCGAGAAGTTTGGCTTCCTGCTGGATGCCCTGAAATACGGCACACCACCGCACGCGGGCCTGGCCTTTGGTCTTGACCGTCTGACGATGCTGCTGACCGGCACCGACAACATCCGTGATGTTATCGCGTTCCCGAAAACCACTGCAGCGGCGTGCCTGATGACCGAAGCGCCAAGCGAAGCCAACCCGGCAGCGTTGTTGGATCTCGGCATTCTTGTGGCTCCGAAGAAAGAAAAGTCAGAGAACAAGTAATGGGCTATAAACATCCGGTTTCAGTGCTGGTGGTGATTTTTGCGCGAGATACTGGCCGGGTGTTAATGCTGCAGCGACGGGATGATGAAAGCTTCTGGCAATCTGTAACGGGCAGCCTCGAAGCGGGTGAGAGCCCGCGTCAGGCGGCACAGCGCGAAGTGTCAGAAGAGCTGGGTATCGACGTTGCGGGCGAACAGTTGGTGCTGGACGATTGCCACAAACACATTGAGTTTGAAATCTTCCCGCACTATCGCCATCGCTACGCACCTGGCATCACGCACAACCGCGAACACTGGTTCCGGCTGGCACTTCCGCAAGAGCGCGATCTCCTACTTACGGAGCATCTCGCCGCGCGCTGGCTCGATCCTGCCGCAGCCGCAGCCCTGACCAAGTCCTGGAGTAATCGCCAGGCAATCGAAGAATTTACCTGAATGCCCGCCGCCGCGCGTTTTTCCGGCGACAATTAAGGTAGATTCCACGAATTCGACGAAGCGCATTTCCTTCGTGTTTAAATCCGGTGCCAGACATTTATCTCGCACCGCTAAAATTGAACAGATGGCGTAATCGGCAAAGATTGTCAGTTCTACGCCGCCCAATATTGAACAGTCAGGCGTTATCGGCGCAGCAAGGTTGTTCACCGCCAGCGCGCAGCAACCGGAGCGTACTTTTGTACGTGAGGATTGCGAGCACTGCCGGAGCGTACTTTTGTACGTGAGGATTGCGAGCACTGCCGGGGGACAAGATTGCAAGTGAGATAGCCTGCACCCTGTTAAAGATCGGAGAAATAGTAAAGATGGCTGGACACAGTAAGTGGGCAAACACCAAGCACCGCAAGGCGGCGCAGGACGCTAAGCGCGGTAAAATCTTCACCAAGATCATCCGTGAGCTGGTGACCGCAGCGAAACTGGGCGGCGGCGATGCCGGCTCGAACCCGCGTCTGCGCGCAGCAATGGACAAAGCCCTGTCCAACAACATGACCCGTGACACCATGAACCGTGCGATTGCACGCGGCGTGGGCGGCGAAGATGATTCCAACATGGAAACCATCATCTATGAAGGTTACGGTCCAGGCGGCTCAGCGGTGATGATCGAGTGTCTGAGTGACAACCGTAACCGTACCGTGGGCGAAGTGCGTCACGCCTTCACCAAAACCGGTGGCAACCTCGGCACCGACGGTTCCGTTTCTTACCTGTTCAGCAAAAAGGGTGTGATCTCCTTTGCGCCAGGCCAGGATGAAGATGCGGTCATGGAAGCGGCGCTGGAAGCCGGTGCGGAAGACGTGGTGAGCTACGACGACGGAGCGATTGATGTGTTTACCGCGTGGGAAGAACTGGGTGCGGTGCGTGATGCGCTGGAAGCCGGTGGCCTGAAGGCGGATACCGCTGAAGTCTCAATGATCCCTTCCACCAAAGCGGAAATGGATGCGGAAACCGCACCGAAACTGCTGCGTCTGATCGACATGCTGGAAGATTGCGACGATGTGCAGGAAGTTTATCATAATGGTGAAATTTCTGATGAGGTCGCGGAAACGCTGTAATGGCGTTTTCCATTAACCTCACAGCCGGAGGCGCGTAGTGGCGATCATTCTCGGGATTGACCCCGGCTCGCGCGTCACCGGTTACGGTGTGATTCGTCAGGTTGGCCGCCAGCTAAGCTATCTGGGCAGCGGCTGTATCCGCACCAACGTCACCGATCTACCCTCTCGTCTCAAATTGATTTACGCCGGGGTGACAGAAATCATCACCCAATTCTCGCCAGACTATTTTGCTATCGAGCAGGTATTTATGGCGAAGAATGCGGACTCAGCGCTTAAGCTGGGCCAGGCGCGTGGCGCAGCGATTGTGGCGGCGGTGAATCTCGATTTGCCGGTGTTCGAATATGCAGCACGTCAGGTCAAACAAACGGTAACCGGCACCGGTGGGGCAGAAAAAAGTCAGGTTCAGCACATGGTGCGCACCTTGCTGAAACTTCCCGCTAACCCGCAAGCTGATGCCGCTGATGCGCTGGCGATTGCCATCACCCATTGTCACCTGAGCCAAAATACCACGCGATTGAGTGACGCTAAGCTGGTGATGACGCGTGGGCGATTGCGGTCCGGCTGACGAAAACCCAAACATTGAAGGCTGGATATTGATCCAGCCTTTTTTATGATATAAATACCCGTCATATTTCCACTGGCTGATGCGCGAGCTACCCTTGTTCACCTGAATCACTGACCTTAGTGCGTTCATCGTCATGCGCTCGCTTGCCGCTTTAACGTCAGCGGAAATCAATCAGGTATTTTTAGGATTACATAAGGAACTGCTCAGGTGATTGGTCGCTTACGAGGCAATATTCTGGAAAAACAGCCGCCGCTGGTGTTGATTGAGGCGCACGGTGTGGGTTATGAAGTGCACATGCCAATGACCTGCTTCTACGAGCTGCCGGAGATCAATCAGGAAGCGATTATCTTCACCCAGTTTGTGGTGCGTGAAGATGCGCAGCTGCTGTTCGGCTTCAACAACAAACAAGAGCGTGCGCTGTTCCGTGAGCTGGTGAAAGTGAATGGCGTGGGGCCAAAGCTGGCACTGGCAATCCTTTCTGGCATGTCAGCACAACAGTTTGTGACCGCCGTTGAGCGTGAAGAGATCGCGTCATTGATCAAGTTGCCTGGCGTCGGCAAGAAAACCGCCGAGCGTCTGGTGGTGGAGATGAAAGACCGCTTTAAAGGCATGCACGGCGATCTGTTTGGCAGTGACTCGACCTTCACATTGACCACGCCGTCTGAAGCGCCAGCCGCGAATGACGCTGAGGCCGAAGCGGTTGCTGCACTGGTGGCGCTGGGTTATAAACCGCAAGAAGCCAGCCGCATGATCAGTAAAGTCGGCAAACCTGATGCGGATTGCGAAACCCTGATCCGTGAAGCTCTGCGCGCAGCTATTTGAGGTAATGCATGATTGAAGCCGATCGCCTGGTCTCGGGCATCTCTATAAATGAAGAAGAGAGCCTCGACCGTGCCATTCGTCCTAAGCTCCTGGCGGAATACGTGGGGCAACCGCAGGTGCGCGAGCAGATGGAGATTTTCATCAAAGCAGCGCAACTGCGTGGCGATGCGCTGGACCATCTGCTGATTTTCGGCCCGCCGGGATTAGGTAAAACCACGCTGGCTAACATTGTGGCGAATGAGATGGGCGTGAATTTACGTACCACTTCTGGTCCGGTGCTGGAGAAGGCAGGCGATCTGGCTGCGATGCTGACCAACCTCGAACCTCATGACGTGCTGTTTATCGATGAGATCCACCGCTTATCACCGGTGGTGGAAGAGGTGCTCTATCCGGCGATGGAAGACTATCAGCTGGATATTATGATTGGCGAAGGCCCAGCGGCGCGCTCAATCAAACTTGATTTGCCCCCCTTTACCCTGATTGGCGCCACCACGCGCGCGGGCTCGCTGACCTCGCCGCTGCGCGATCGCTTTGGTATTGTGCAACGCCTTGAATTTTACAACGTACCGGATCTGCAACACATCGTCAGCCGCAGTGCAGCGTGCTTAGGATTGGCATTAAGTGAAGAGGGCGCGTTAGAAGTGGCGCGCCGTGCCCGTGGTACACCTCGTATCGCCAACCGTTTATTGCGTCGCGTACGCGATTACGCCGAAGTTCGCGCCAACGGTGTGATGAGTGGTGAAGTCTCTGCCAGCGCACTCGATATGCTCAACGTCGATAATCAGGGTTTCGATTACATGGACCGCAAGCTGTTGCTGGCGATCATCGACAAGTTCTCGGGTGGTCCGGTGGGATTGGATAACCTGGCGGCGGCGATTGGTGAAGAACGGGAAACCATTGAAGATGTGATTGAACCCTTCCTGATTCAACAAGGATTCATTCAGCGCACGCCGCGCGGCCGTCTGGCCACGCAGCATGCCTATAAGCACTTCGGTATCAGTCGCGAAGAGTAATGCTGGCGTTCGTCCGGCTGCGCGATTTCACGATCGGGCATTCGCTAAGGGGCCGTTAATGGCCCCTTTATTACGCCGCCGGCTTTTTCGCCATACTAAAGATGAACAGCACAGCGGCGCAGAGTACGACGGAAGGGCCAGCGGGCGTGTCGTAAGTGGCGGAGAACGTCAGTCCGCCGGTGACCGCCAGAATACCGATAATCACCGCAAAACCGGCCATCTGTTCCGGTGAACGGGAGAAACGACGTGCGGTGGCAGCGGGAATAATCAACAGTGAGGTGATAATCAGTGCACCGACAAACTTCATTGCCACACCAATGGTCAAGGCGGTGACCAGCATCAGCATCAGGCGCGTGCGTTGAATGTTGACGCCATCCACTTGAGCTAACTCCGGGCTGATGGTCATCGACAGCAGTGAGCGCCATTGCCATGCCATCACCGCTAGTACAATGGCCACGCCAGCGCCCATCATCCACAAATCATCCGGTGTCACCGCCAGCAGATCGCCAAACAGATACGCCATTAAATCGACGCGTACACCCTGCATCAGGCTGACTACCACCAAACCCAGCGACAGCGCGCTGTGCGCCATAATGCCGAGTAACGTATCAATGGCCAGATGCGGACGACGCTCCAGCCACACTAAGCCCATAGCCAGAAATACAGTCACCAGAATCACGGCATAATAGGGATTCACATTGAGCAGCAGACCAAAGGCCACGCCGAGCAGCGAAGCGTGCGCCAGAGTATCGCCGAAATAAGACATGCGGCGCCAGACCACAAACGAGCCAAGCGGACCCGCCGCCAGCGCCAGCAGCACGCCACCGAGCCAGCCGGGTAATAACAATTCAATCATGACGGACCATTTCCTTTGCGCAGCACAATGCGTCCCTGTAAATCGTGACGGTGATTATGATGATGGCGATAAATAGCCAATTGCTGCGCGCCACGTGGGCCGAACATGGCGATAAATTCTGGATGCTGCGACACCGCTTCTGGCGTGCCGGAACAGCAGATGTGGTGGTTGAGGCACAATACCTCGTCAGTTTTTGCCATCACCAGATGCAGATCGTGCGAAACCATTAGCACGCCACAGTTGAGCTCCTGACGAAGCTGATCGATCAAATCGTAGAGCGCCACTTGCCCATTTACGTCAACGCCTTGCGTAGGTTCATCTAACACCAGTAACTGGGGTTGATTGAGCAGGGCACGCGCCAGCAGTACGCGCTGAGTTTCACCACCTGAAAGTTTTTGCAGAGGCGCATTCAGCAGATGTCCGGCCTGCACGCGTTTCAAAGCCGGGAGAATAGCATCTCGCTTGCTGCCACGCGTCAGACGCATAAAACGTTCAACGGTGATCGGCAGTGTCGGGTCGATGTGCAATTTCTGTGGCACGTAGCCGATGCGTAAACCGGGCGCGCGTTTGACCGTGCCAGCCGTGGGCGCGAGAAGGCCCAGCACCGTACGTACCAGCGTCGATTTGCCCGCGCCGTTCGGCCCAAGCAGCGTAAGTATTTTCCCTGGCTCCAGTGACAGGCTAATACCTGCTAGCACAGGGCGCTGGGAAAACTTGACGGAGATGTTTTCAAGTGTAACAAGTGACGACATATTATTTACGGGTTGCATTGAATTTCGAATGTTATAATATCACATTCCATCAACAGGTCACGATGGAATGACGCATTATGTTACACATTAAGCAGCGCTTCGCTTTCACTCTTCCTGCTGCGGCTCTCGCCGCCGCCTGCGCAATGCCCGCGCACTCAGCCGTAGTGGCTTCAATCAAACCGATCGGATTTATCGCAGCGGCCATTGCAGATGGCGTGACGCCAGTGGAAGTGCTGTTGCCCGATGGCGCTTCAGAGCACGATTATGCTTTACGTCCCTCTGATGTAAAACGTATTAAAAACGCGGACTTAGTGGTATGGGTTGGACCAGAAATGGAGGCGTTTCTGACCAAGTCAGCGGCAGAGTTACCTGAAGCTAAAAATCTCGAAATAGCGGCGATGCCAGGGGTGAAACCGCTACTGATTCGTGGTGGTGAGGACGAGGACGAACATGAGCACGGTCACGATCATGAGCATGACTCAGATAAGTCTGATGACCAGGAGCCGTCTCATACACACCACCACCATGGTGAATTTAATATGCACCTGTGGATGTCACCTGAGATTGCGCGACAATCTGCGGTTGCAATCCACGGAAAATTATTGGAACTTATGCCGCAAAGCAGAGCCAAACTTGACGCGAACCTGCAGCAGTTTGAAGCAGAATTAGCAGATGCGGATAAGCATATTGGCGCGCAGCTTGCCCCCGTTAAGAGTAAGGGTTACTTCGTTTTTCACGATGCGTACAGCTACTTTGAAAAACACTATGGTTTGTCCCCTGCTGGACATTTCACCGTCAACCCTGAGATCCAACCGGGCGCCCAGCGTTTACATCAAATACGAACACAGTTGGTTGAGCAAAAAGCCGTATGCGTTTTTGCTGAACCACAATTCAGGCCGGCCGTCATCGATGCCGTGTCTCGCGGAACCAACGTGCGCAAAGGCACACTTGACCCGCTGGGCATGGGAATCAGCTTAACCAAAGACAGCTATGTGAAATTCCTCTCACAGTTGTCGAGCCAGTATGCGAGCTGCCTGAATGGAGCATAGAGGAATAAGTAAAAGTGCAGCAGAAAGCCCGCTCTGTCGCCCTCGCATTTAATAATTTGCCGCGTCCCCACCGCGTTATGCTGGGTTCATTAACCGTTATCACGTTGGCCGTCGCTGTCTGGCGGCCTTACGTTTACCATCCCCATGATGTTGCCCCCATCGTGAAAGACATCACGCTGGACAAAAACGAACTGCGCACGCTGTTACCCGAAGCCAGTGAGCCGATCGATCAGACCACGGTTGAACCGGAAGAAGAGATTCCGGCCGATGACATCGATAAAGATGTGCAGGACAACCCGAATCAACACGATTACACCGTTTCCTCTGGCGATACCCTGAGCAGCGCACTGAATCAGTACGGTATTGATCTCAGTGATATCAATGCGTTAGTCAATAGCGATAAAGACTTCCGTAACCTGCGCGTCGGTCAGCAACTCAGCTGGACGTTGGATGCGGATGGTCAACTGCAAAACTTTACCTGGGAAGTGGATCGCCGCGAAACCCGCACTTACGAGCGCCAGCCGAATGGCAGCTTTAAGATGCAGCAGGAGATGCAAAAGGGCGAGTGGCAAAATAGTGTGCTGAAAGGTGAAGTGCGTGGCAGCTTTGGTGCCAGCGCCCAGCGTGCAGGCTTGACCAGTGCTGAAACCAGCAACGTTATCAAAGCCATGCAGTGGCAGATGGATTTCCGCAAACTGCGCGCCGGTGACGATTTTAGCGTGCTGATGTCACGCGAGATGCTGGATGGCAAAAGTGCGCAGAGCCAGCTGCTCGGCGTGCGTCTGCGTACCGGTGGCAAAGATTACTACGCGTTCCGCGCTGAAGATGGCAAATTCTATGATCGTAACGGCTCAGGCCTTGCCCGTGGTTTTATGCGCTTCCCGACGGTGAAACAGTATCGCGTTTCCTCCAACTTTAATCCGCGCCGTCTTAACCCGGTAACGGGCCGCATCGCACCACATAAGGGTGTCGATTTCGCGCTGCCGATCGGTACACCGGTATTGGCCGTGGGTGATGGTGAAGTGGTGATGGTCAAAAATGGCGGGGCGGCGGGTAACTACGTGGCCATTCGTCACGGTCGTCAGTATATGACCCGTTATATGCACCTGAGTAAGGCGCTGGTGAAACCAGGACAGAAAGTGAAGCGCGGTGACCGTATTGCGCTGTCAGGCAACACCGGGCGTTCTACGGGACCACATCTGCATTACGAAGTGTGGATCAACAATCAGGCCGTCAATCCACTCACGGCGAAACTGCCGCGTATGGAAGGGCTGACTGGTAAAGATCGCAGCAACTATCTGGCGGACGTGAAGAGTTATCTGCCACAGCTGGCACTGAAATAGCCCATTTCTGTAGCCAATATTGAAAAAACCGACGAATTATTCGTCGGTTTTTTGCTATCTGACGCATGATGATTGCAAAATTAACCACCGTCACTATCATTGTCCCGTCATTGTCAGAGGCGAGTGCATGGAAACCCGAAAGAAAAATAACAGTGAATTTATTCCCGTTTTTCAACGTTCTTTTTTAAAACCGAAATACTGGGGCAATTGGCTGGCGATTGGTGCGCTGGCGGGCATGGCAATGCTGCCTGCCAAAGTGCGCGACCCGATTTTGGGTGGATTGGGGCGGTTTGCCGGTAAGCTGGCAAAAAGTGCGCGTCGTCGTGCGTTGATCAATCTCTATTATTGCCTGCCGGAGTTAAGCGAGGCACAGCGCGAAGAGATTGCTGATCGTATGTTTGCCACCGCGCCACAGGCGATGGTGATGATGGCTGAGTTGGGGATGCGCGATCCGGCTCGTGTGCGCCAACGCGTTGACTGGCACGGCCGTGAAATTATCGAAGCCCTGCAGGCCAACAATGAGAACGTGATTTTTCTGGTGCCGCACGGTTGGGCCGTGGATATCCCGGCGATGCTGCTGGCGTCAGAGGGCCAGATGATGGCGGCCATGTTCCATAATCAGAGCGATCCGCTGCTGGATTATGTGTGGAACACCGTACGCCGTCGCTTTGGTGGCCGCATGCATGCACGTAATGACGGCATCAAGCCGTTTATCGCCTCGGTGCGTCAGGGCTATTATGGTTACTATCTGCCGGACCAGGATCACGGCCCGGAGCACAGTGAATTTGTGGATTTCTTTGCCACCTATAAAGCAACACTGCCAGCGGTCGGCCGATTGATGAAAGTGTGTCGCGCGCGCGTGGTGCCACTGTTTCCGGTGTACAACAGCGAGACCCATCGTCTGGAAATCTATGTGCGTCCGCCGATGGACGATTTGCTGGATGCCGACGATAACACCCTGGCGCGGCGAATGAATGAGGAAGTTGAGATATTTGTGCGGCCGCATCCAGAGCAATACACCTGGATTTTGAAGCTGCTGAAAACGCGTAAAGAAGGGGATATTGAACCTTATGCGCGTAAGGAGCTTTATCCTCGCAAGAAATAACGAAGGGGCCGATTGGCCCCTTTGATTATTCTACCGCTTCAACGTGGCTGCGTCGGATACGTTCACGCAGGAACAGTGTGACCAGGCCAAACCACAGCACACCCGCCGCAAAATTGATGCCGCTGAACCATGGCGTGCCACCACTGAAGTAGCCTGCTTTCGCCAGTTCAATCCCGATGGCCAGCGTCAGAATACTGATCATACCCAGCATGGCTGCCACGCTGCCTTTACCTTCGCTGCTGGAATACAGCGTCAGACGATACAGACCGGCGTTGACCATGCCCGCACCAAAGGCATACAGACTTAATCCTGCGGTCAGCAGCAGGTAGGTATGGCTGTCGAGCAGGTTAGCCAGCAACGAGATGCTTAAACCCAGCAGAATCGGCCACGCCGCGAATTTGACCGGCTGCTCGATGGGAACGCGACCCGCCAGTTTACCCAGCGTCAGGTTGCCAGCGATCATGGCAAGGAACACTGGCAGTTGCAGCAACGCATACTCCATGCGCGATAAGCCCTCGTCATGCATCAGAATCACGGGCGACAGGGCAACCCAGGTCAGAATCGGAATAAACACCAGGCCAATAGCGAAAGATCCATACATCACCTGACGATCGCGTGCCAGACGGCCATAGGCGCGCGCCAGATTCGGCAGGGCAATCGAGTGACTGCGATCGCCAGCGGTTTCCGGCATGATGCGCCACAGCACCACAAAGGCCACCACGCTACAAATCGCAAACAGCCAGAACATGCTACGCCATTCACCCACGGTCAACCAGGCGGCACCCGCCAGCGGACCGGCCAGCGGGGCTAAGAGGGCCACGTTGGCCATTAGCGCCATCATTCGCACCGCTAAAGCCTCATTAAACGCTTCCTGCACGGCGGCATAACTGACTGCACCGATAAAGCACAGGCTGATGCCCTGGATGAAACGCAGGGTTACAAACTGTTCGATGTTCGTGACCCAGGTGGTCAGAATGCAGGCCGCAGCAAAGAACAGAATGCCGAACAGCAGGACTGGACGGCGACCATATTTGTCCGAGAGCGGGCCCAGCAGCCACTGCAGCACCACGCCGCCCATCAGATAAGCAGTAAGAGAAGTCGACACCCATTCCGGGCCGACGTTGAATTCAGAAGTGACCAGCAGCATGCCGGGCTGAATCATGTCATGGGCGATGTAAGTCGCGAACTCAAACAACACCAGCGCGAGCGGGAACAGCAGCACCCGTCCGGTAAGTTGGGTAATCGGTTGATAGCGGGCCATCTGGCCTCCTTGTCAGAAAAAATAAAAACGCGACTGCCAGGCAGTCGCGTTTATCCATGTTGTTACAGCCGCTGTGAGTGGTGCGTGAGCGTTTAGTCTACGCGCAGAACACGGCTGGTGTTGGTGGTGCCGGTGGTTGCCATCACGTCGCCCTGGGTGACAATCACCAGGTCGCCCGAGACGAGGAAACCTTTGTCGCGCAGCAGGTTCACTGCATCATGCGCGGCGGCTACACCATCATTGTTGCTGTCGAAGTAAACCGGCGTCACGCCGCGATACAGCGCAGTCAGGTTCAATGTACGTTCGTGACGTGACATAGCGAAGATCGGCAGGCCAGAAGTGATACGTGACGTCATCAGCGCAGTGCGGCCCGATTCGGTCATGGTGATGATGGCAGAAACCCCCTGCAGGTGGTTGGCTGCATACATCGCGGACATCGCAATCGCTTCTTCCACGTTGTCGAACTGCACTTCAAGACGGTGCTTAGACACGTTCACGCTTGGGATTTTTTCCGCGCCGAGGCACACTTTTGCCATCGCAGACACGGTTTCCGCAGGATACTGACCGGCAGCGGTTTCTGCTGAAAGCATCACGGCATCGGTACCATCCAGCACGGCGTTCGCCACGTCCATCACTTCAGCGCGGGTTGGCATCGGGTTGGTGATCATCGACTCCATCATCTGCGTGGCGGTGATGATGGTACGGTTCAGCTGACGCGCACGACGAATCAACGCCTTCTGGATCCCTACCAGTTCTGGATCGCCAATTTCAACGCCGAGGTCGCCACGCGCGACCATCACCACGTCAGAGGCGAGAATGATATCATCCATCGCTTCCTGAGACGCAACGGCTTCTGCACGTTCGACTTTGGCCACCAGTTTGGCATCACAACCTGCATCGCGCGCCAGTCGGCGAGCGTAGTTCATGTCTTCACCATTTCGCGGGAAGGACACGGCCAGGTAATCCACGCCGATTTTCGCGGCGGTAATGATATCGACTTTATCTTTCTCCGTCAGCGCTTCTGCAGACAAACCGCCGCCGAGTTTATTGATGCCTTTATTGTTGGAGAGCGGGCCGCCGACGGCGACTTCGGTGAAGACTTTCACACCCTGAACTTCCAGCACCTTCAACTGTACACGACCATCATCCAGCAGCAGGATGTCGCCCGGCACCACGTCTTCTGGCAGGCCTTTGTAGTCGATACCGACTTTCTCTTTATCACCTTCGCCTTTGCCCATATCCGCATCCAGCAGGAAGCGATCGCCGACATTCAGGAAGACTTTGCCTTCTTTGAAGGTGGAAACACGAATTTTTGGACCTTGCAGGTCGCCCAGAATCGCCACGTGACGGCCAAGCTTAGCGGCAATCTCACGCACCTTGTTGGCGCGCATCTGGTGGTCTTCCGGGGTGCCGTGGGAGAAATTGAGTCGCACCACGTTCGCGCCAGCCGCGATGATTTTTTCGAGGTTATTGTCGCGATCGGTGGCTGGGCCGAGGGTAGTTACGATCTTGGTTCTTCTGAGACGTCTTGACATGAAGGACTCCGTTGACAAAGGTTCGTGTCACTCTCAAGGGGACACGGTGTAATCGCATATTCTATATGATCGATGGGCTGTGATTCGACTCACATTGTGAATGTGATGTTAATTATTTTACAGCGCCCGCTTTTCCAGGCGTGAATCCTTAAGCGCTTCTTTCACCCGTTTCAGATTTTCGCGGAAAGCCGCGCCACGCTCAAGGGTAAAACCTGTCGCCAAAACATCAACCACGGTTAATTGCGCAAGGCGGGAAACCATCGGCAGGTAGATATCCGTATCTTCAGGTACATCGAGCGTCAGTGCGAGGGTTGCTTCTGCCGCAAGGGGTGAACCCGGAGAGGTGATAGCCAGTACTGTGGAAGCGTTTACACGCGCCAGTCGAGCCAGTTCTATCATATTTTTGGTTCGACCAGTATGTGATATGAGAACAAAAACGTCATTTGGTCCACTATTTATGCAACTCATGCGCTGGATCACAATATCCTCTGACCAGATGACCGGCAGATTAAAGCGCAGGAATTTATTGGTCGCATCGTGCGCCACAACCGCTGAGGCGCCGAGACCAAAAAAGGCGATTTTTTGGGCCTGAGTCAGGGCTAAAACCGCTTGATCAATGACCTGAAGATCCAGCTGTTGGCGCACATGGCTTAAGCCGGCGAGGGCGGAATCAAAAATCTTGTGGCTGTAACTTTCAACACTGTCATTTTCTTCCACATCGCGACTGACCCAGTTCGGACCTTTTGCCAGACTCTGTGCCAGTCGTAACTTGAAGTCGGGGAAGCCACGCGTACCCATACGATGACAAAAGCGATTGACGGTCGGTTCGCTGACGTCGGCGGCACGGGCCAGGGTGGCGATGCTGGAGTGCATAGCCTTCTGCGGAGCGGCCAGAATCTGTTCTGCCACTTTCCGTTCTGATTTGCTCAGCGCGTTAAGTTGCGCCTGAATATGTTCCAGCATGTCGTTAACCCGATGCGTCTCAATCACTTTCGTCGCGTTCATCACCTGATAAAACGCTGCCAATTCACAACAATATACCGTGTAATACACCCTCGCACGCAGCAGCGGACAAATGTAAGCGCGTTTTTTTTGTCATACTTTGATCGTTGCCGGGTTTTATCCCGACAAACATCGAAACAGAAAAAGCGCGAAAAGCGCACACCACAACACACCTTTGTTCGCCATCATGTTCAAAGTAATGGCTAATGCCACACCGCGTCTGGGTTGTTCCGATGCGGGGAAAAAAGTACATTGTGCTGTAAGAAAATTACAATAAGGACCTGGGATGATGAGGACGCTCAAACCGGGTATATCCTGCAACGAGGAGAGGAAAATGGCGGTAACACAAACAGCCCAGGCATGCGATCTGGTTATTTTCGGTGCCAAAGGCGATCTTGCTCGCCGGAAACTGTTGCCTTCACTGTATCAGCTGGAGAAAGCCGGTCAGATTCACGACACCACACGCATCATCGGCGTGGGGCGCGCGGAGTGGGACAAAGACGCGTACACCAAAGTGGTGCGTGAAGCGCTGGAAACCTTCATGAAGGAGAAAATCGACGAAGCGCTGTGGGATAAGCTCAGCAGCCGTCTCGATTTCTGCAACCTCGACGTTAACGACACCTCGCATTTCACCAAACTGGGCAAGATGCTTGACCAGAAAGATCGTGTCACCATCAACTACTTCGCTATGCCGCCGAGCACTTTTGGCGCCATTTGCGACGGTCTGGGCGCCGCCAAGCTGAATGCTAAACCGGCGCGCGTGGTGATGGAGAAGCCGCTCGGCACCTCGCTCGAGACCTCGCAAGAGATCAATGACAGCGTTGGCAAGTACTTCGAAGAGAGCCAGGTGTTCCGTATTGACCACTATCTCGGTAAAGAGACGGTACTGAACCTGCTGGCTCTGCGTTTCGCCAACTCTATCTTCGTGAATAACTGGGATAACCGTACCATCGATCACGTGCAGATTACCGTGGCGGAAGAAGTGGGTATCGAAGGTCGTTGGGGTTACTTCGATAAAGCTGGCCAGATGCGCGACATGATCCAGAACCACCTGTTGCAGATCCTCACCATGATCGCCATGTCACCGCCATCCGATCTCAGTGCGGATGCCATCCGTGATGAGAAAGTGAAGGTGCTGCGTTCGCTGCGTCGTATTGACCAGACCAACGTGCGTGAAAAAACCGTGCGTGGCCAGTACACCGCCGGCTTCGTGCAGGGCAAAAAAGTACCAGGCTATCTGGAAGAAGAGGGCGCGAACAAGCAGAGCGCCACCGAGAGCTTCGTGGCGATCCGTGTTGATATCGACAACTGGCGCTGGGCGGGCGTGCCGTTCTACCTGCGCACCGGTAAGCGCTTGCCGACCAAATGCTCTGAGGTTGTTGTGTACTTTAAGAACCCAGAGATGAACCTGTTCAAAGACTCTTATGCTGAACTGCCGCAGAACAAGTTGACCATTCGTTTGCAGCCGGACGAAGGGGTGGATATCGAGATCCTGAACAAAGTGCCGGGTCTGGATCACAAGCACAAACTGCAGACTACCAAGCTGGATCTGAGCTACTCCGAGACCTTCAACCAGTCGCATCTGGCGGATGCCTACGAGCGTCTGCTGCTGGAAACCATGCGCGGTATTCAGGCGCTGTTTGTACGCCGTGACGAAGTGGAAGCGGCGTGGGGCTGGGTTGATTCCATCATTGATGCATGGAACGCCGATGCTGAAGCGCCTAAGCCATACCAGGCTGGCACCTGGGGCCCGGTGGCTTCCGTCGCGATGATTACGCGTGATGGCCGTTCGTGGAATGAGTTTGAATAATTTGTGATGGCACAGCCAGTGATCTAACGGCTGGTTAGGTATTAGAGACCACAGACAAACGCTTTCGATGATGATCACCGAAAGCGTTTTTTTATTTCTGTAAAATGTAAGCGTTGACGGGTCAGAAAGCGTGTAACAGTATTTGCTGCACGGAGCAGGTTGATCAAATAAAGGATTATTGTGTGAATACGTTGGTAAAAAATGCATGGAGTTCAGCCGGTATGATATTGGGAGCGATAGCTCTGATTATCAGCCTTATCCATTTCTCAACTGGGCCTTACTCGGCACCTCCTTCGCTTGAGAGTGTCGTTGCCAGACACGTTGGCGAGATTAAAAAAGGCGTTATCGACGGATTGAAAGGCAAAGCTCCTTCCTCAAGTGAACCCGTCAGGAAAATCAATATCGATCAAATACTGACTACCGTTGTTCTTAGCCTCGCCACGGCGGCCTTACTCATGGCCTTCGTAGGTGGTATGCGTAAAGAGAACAAATGGAGTGTCAGGGGCGCGCTGATATTTAGCAGCGGAACGCTCGCATTCCATGCCATTTTGCTGGGTATGGCATTTGCGTCCGCGATTATCCTGCTACTTATCGTGTTGTCATTGATATCTGGTTTTTTCGGATAAAGATTTATGCCAGGCAATGGGATGAATGATGCAGAAGGAAAAAACTTCCCATTGGAAAATTCATTTTTCTTAAAATTGAACCAGAGTTTCAATAATTTTTGATATCCGATAGACGCCGCTCCAGCCAATCTTGTATGGTAGAGCCCAAACATTGACAGCCGGATGCGAGTCGGGCTGATGCCACTAAGGAAACGTGATGAAGAACTGGAAAACCACTGCTGAACAGATCATGACTACGGGCCCGGTTGTGCCGGTGATCGTGGTGAATAAACTGGAACACGCCGTGCCGATGGCCAAAGCGTTGGTGGCCGGCGGTGTGCGTGTGCTGGAAGTGACGCTGCGTACGCCGGTGGCGATGGACGCGCTGCGTGCGATGATCAAAGAAGTGCCAGAAGCGATTGTCGGTGCGGGCACAGTGATCAACACTCAGCAGCTGAAAGAGGTGACTGATGCCGGTGCGCAGTTCGTGATCAGCCCAGGTCTGACCGAGCCGTTACTAAAAGCCGCCGTTGAAGGTCCGGTGCCATTGATTCCGGGCATCAGCACCGTTTCTGAACTGATGTTGGGTATGGATTATGGCCTGCGTGAGTTTAAGTTCTTCCCGGCTGAGGCGAATGGTGGTGTTAAAGCGCTGTCAGCGATTGGCGGTCCTTTCCCACAGGTGCGCTTCTGCCCAACCGGCGGTATCTCACCGGCCAACTATCGTGACTACCTGGCGCTGAAAAGCGTGCTCTGTATTGGTGGTTCGTGGTTGGTGCCGAACGATGTGCTGGAAAGCGGCGACTGGGATCGCATTACGCGTCTGGCTCGCGAAGCCGTTGAAGGCGCGAAGTAACGCATCTGGCAGGGTGCGAATCATTGGAACTGAAAGGGCGGCCTGGTGGCCGCCCTTTTTCGCTGTCAGCAGCTGAGGGAATTAGCCCTCTACTTTCACGGCTGCGGCACTCGCCACGGCACGTGCAATCGCCTCATCGGTATTGTCACCGGTAGCCAGCGCTACGCCCAGACGACGTTGACCAGCAATCTCTGGCTTGCCGAACAGACGCAACTGCAGTCCCGCACCCAATGCCGCTTCGATGTTCACGAACTGCACATTGTTGCTATCCAGCTGTGGCAGAATCACCGCCGAAGCCGCCGGGCCATACTGGCGAATGCCACCGATTGGCAAGCCGAGGAACGCGCGCACATGCAGCGCGAACTCGGACAGATCCTGAGAAATCAGTGTCACCATGCCGGTATCGTGTGGGCGTGGCGAGACTTCGCTAAACACCACCTCATCACCGCAGACAAACAGCTCAACGCCAAACAGACCGTATCCGCCCAGCGCTTTCACCACTTTAGATGCGATATCTTGTGCACGCTGCAGAGCCAGGTCGGTCATCCGCTGTGGCTGCCAGGATTCACGGTAATCGCCATCTTCCTGACGATGACCAATCGGCGCGCAGAAATGGATGCCATCCACTGCGCTGATGGTCAGCAGGGTGATTTCGAAATCAAATTTCACCACACCTTCGACGATCACACGACCGGCACCGGCACGTCCGCCTTGCTGCGCGTAATCCCAGGCTTTATCCAGCTGGCTCGCTTCGCGGATGAAACTCTGACCTTTGCCTGATGAGCTCATTACTGGTTTAACGATGCACGGAAAACCAATTTCATTGGCGGCTGCGACGAAATTCTCTTTGCTGTCAGCGAACTGATAGGTTGAAGTCGGTAACGACAACTCTTCTGCCGCCAGACGGCGAATACCTTCGCGGTTCATGGTCAGGCGCGCAGCACGCGCGGTAGGTACCACTTTCTGGCCTTGAGCTTCCAGTTCCAGCAGTTTTTCAGTGGCAATAGCTTCAATTTCTGGCACCACAAAGTGCGGCTTCTCCAGCGCAATTAACGCAGCCAGCGCATCACCGTCCAGCATATTGATCACATGGCTACGGTGTGCAACGTGCATCGCAGGGGCATCGGCATAGCGATCCACGGCAATCACTTCCACACCCAGACGCTGACACTCCAGCGCCACTTCTTTGCCCAATTCGCCTGAACCTAACAGCATCACACGCGTTGCGGCAGGGCGCAGCGCGGTTCCGAGAGTCGTCATAATTTCACCTTAGCAGTCAAAATGCGCGCGCAGTATATACGAAAACGTTTGCGTACTCACGCATTCGGCTTAAACAGGTTTGCCATACTTTTCCCGCTCTGACGTTACCTGACACTCGCTACGGCAGCATGGAACGCGGAAACTTAAACAGGAGTTAAACGATGAGCAATTGGTTGCAGCAAATCCAATCGGTGCTGGCGAAGAAGGGCGGCGACGGCAAAGCCGGTGGATTGAGCGATATGCTGGCCCCCGGCGCGCTGGGTGGTTTAGCGGGATTGCTGGTGGCCAGCAAGTCCACGCGAAGCCTGTTGACCAAATACGGCGGTAAAGCCTTGCTGGTCGGCGGCGGTGCGGCAGCGGGCGCCGTGCTGTGGAATAAGTACAAACAGCGCGTGCGCGAAACCCATCAGGATGAGCCGGGATTTGGTCAGTTGCAGACGCCAGTGGATCAGCGCGCTGAACGTTTGGTGACGGCGTTAGTGTTCGCTGCCAAAAGCGATGGTCATATTGACGATCGCGAACGCGCCGCCATTGAGCAGAATATCCATCATGCGGGTTACGGTTCACAGGCGGAAACGTTGATTAAGCAAGCAATGAACCGTCCGCTCGATCCCCAGTGGCTGGCAGCCGATGTGAAAAACGAAGAAGAGGCGTTAGAGCTTTACTTCCTCAGCTGTGCCGCCATCGATGTGGATCACTTTATGGAGCGCAGCTATCTCTCTGCACTGGGTGATGCCCTGAAGATCCCACAGGATGTGCGCGACGGCATTCAGCGCGATATTCAGGCGGAGAAAGCGGCGTAATGACGCTAAAGCCTGGATCATATCCAGGCTTTATTGCGCATCAGATCGAGCAGCGTTTGCAACTGTGCATCAATAACAATGATCTCGTTATTGATCAATAAATGCAGCGCTGTAACGCGACGAACGCCCTGTTGCAGTGGCAGCATCTTCAATGTTCCTGCCGCCAGGGCGGCCTGAATCCGGGTCTCCGGTAACCAACCATAACCAACCTGATGCATTACCGCCTCAATTGCGGCCTCGATGGTGGAACAAGCCCAGATCTCTCCCTGATGGTGCTCCTGCAGTACGCTAAAATGCTGATGATCGGCAATGCGGATCAGCGGATATTCCGCTAACTGCTCAGCACTAACCGCACCATTCAATTGATGTAACGCATGCTGGTGGTGCGCAACAGCCACGAAATCCACATTCATCATCCATTCGCCCCGGCCTGTCCCGGGCTGGCGCTGGCTCAATACCATTACATCCGCCTGGCTATTATCCGGTATCTGCATTTCCAACACCTCGGTGACGTTAACCTGCGTACCTGGATAGAGACGCTGGAATTCACTCAGCACACTGAACAAATGCTCGCGCGGCAAGATGCTATCCACCATCAGTTCGATGCGACTGCGCTCTCCGTTGCGCATAGCGCTGGCGGTGCTTTCCAGCGCGTAGAAAGCTTTCAATAGTGGTCTGACCTGCGCCAGAAGCTTCTCGCCTGCAGGCGTCAGCACGGTGCGCCGTCCTTTGGTCTCCAGCAAGGTGACTTCAAGGCGTTCTTGCAGCATGGCGAGGTTGTAGCTTACCGAAGACTGGCTGCGATGTGTCGACTCAGCCGCGCTGGCGAAACTGCCGCGCAGCACCACCTCATTTAACAAGCTCCACTGTTCCAACGTTGATTTATGCATATCATCTAAATTTTGAATGAATTTTATCGAAACATAGCGTTATTCATCAGGTAAGTGAAGGCGTAATCTGGCTTCAAACCAAAGGAGAACACATTATGAGTACCTTCGATAAAAATGATTTGGCTGGATTTGTTGGCAAACACCTGATCTATACCTATGACAATGGCTGGAACTATGAGCTGTATATCAAAAATGCCAGCACCGTTGATTACCGTATTCATAGCGGGATGGTGGGTAATCGTTGGGTTAAGGACCAGCGCGCCTATATTGTGCGAATCGCGCAAGAGGTCTACAAAGTTTCCTGGACTGAACCCACCGGCACTGACGTCAGTTTGATCGCGAATCTGGGAGACAGAGTGTTTCACGGTACGATCTTCTTCCCCCGCTGGGTGATGAACAACCCGCAGCAGACAGTTTGCTTCCAGAATGAACATCTCAACGAAATGAATCGTTATCGCGAAGCGGGTCCAGCTTATCCCACTGAAGTGATCGACGAATTTGCCACCATCACACTGGTGCGAGATTGCGGTGCCGATAATGATGAGGTCATCGCCTGTGCGGCCAGTGAATTGCCCGCTGATTTTCCAGCTAATTTGTTGCGTTAACTACCATTGACGAGGGAGCGCATGAAAAAGCGCTCCTTTCGATACACTTCCTGTGCGCTGCTGCTTGGCTTCCCGCGTGATAAGTGCCACGCTTGCTGAATGTTGTCTTTCAGGGAAAGGAGCCAGAATGCATCAGCCACAAGCGAAAAAAATCCCCCACGTCATGAACCTGCACGGTGAATCGCGCACCGATAACTATTACTGGCTGCGCGATGACGAGCGTGAAAACCCAGAGATTCTGGCACATCTGCACGCCGAGAATGCGTACGGTAAAGCGATGATGGCGTCGCAAGATCCTTTGCAAGAACGGTTATTAAAAGAGATTGTCGACCGCATCCCACCGCAGGACCACTCCGTCCCCTACGTAAAAAACGGCTATCGCTATCAAAGCCGCTATGAGGTAGGCAACGAATACCCGCTCTATTTTCGTCAGTCGGTGAACGCACCAGCGGATGAACCCTGGCAACTGCTGATCGACGGCAATCAACGAGCTTCTCACAGTGATTTCTATACCATGGGCGCACTGGCGATCTCACCCGACAACCAGGTGATGGCGTTGGCGGAAGATTTTCTGTCGCGCCGCCAGTATGGCATCCGCTTCCGTAACTTAGAGAGTGGTAGTTGGTATCCGGAAGTGCTAAGCAATGCTTCTTCCAGCGTGGCGTGGGCCAATGATTCGCGCACGCTGTACTACGTGCGTAAGCATCCGAAAACGTTACTGGCCTATCAGGTGTGGCGCCATGAGTTAGGTCATCCGCAATCAGACGATCAGCTGGTGTATGAAGAGCAGGATGAGAGCTTCCATCTCAGCGTGCACAAAACCACCTCCGAGCACTTCATCCTGATTGCGATGTACAGCACCACCACCAGTGAGATCCAGCTAATTGATGCCGAGTATCCGGATGCGCAGCCGCAGGTGTTCTGTCCACGTCGTCGCGATCACGAGTACAGCATCGATCACTACAATCACCAGTTCTATATTCGCTCGAATCGCGACGGCAAAAACTTTGGCCTGTATCGCAGCGCATGGCTGGCGGAGAACCGCTGGCAGGCGTTGATTCCGGCACGCGATAACGTGGTGCTGGAGGATTTCCAGCTGTTCCGCCATTGGCTGGTGGTGGAAGAGCGCCAGCGCGGCGTCAACACGCTGCGCCAGATCAACTGGGAAAGTGGAGAAAGCATCGGGATCGCCTTTGACGATCCGGCTTACGTCACCTGGCTGGCATACAATCCTTCGCCGGAAAGTGACACGCTGCGTTATGGCTATTCATCCATGACTACGCCAACCACGCTGTTTGAACTCAATATGGAGACGGGCGACCGCCGGGTGTTGAAACAGACGCCGGTGCCGGGCTTCAACTCAGATGACTACAAAAGCGAACATCACTGGATCACGGTGCGTGATGGCACTGAAGTGCCGGTGTCGCTGGTCTATCACCGTAAGCATTTCAAATCGGGCAGTAATCCACTGCTGGCTTACGGCTATGGTGCCTATGGCAGTAGCATGGATGCCAGTTTCGGCACCAGTCGTATTAGCTTGCTGGAACGCGGTTTTGTTTACGCGATTATCCATGTGCGCGGCGGTGGCGAACTGGGGCAGCAGTGGTACGACGATGGTCGCCTGAAGAAGAAGATGAATAGCTTCACCGACTTCATTGATGTGACGCAGGCGCTGGTGGCGAAAGGCTACGGCAATCCGCAGCAGCTGTATGCGATGGGCGGCAGTGCGGGCGGCTTGTTGATGGGCGGTGTGATGAACCTTGCCCCCGAACTGTTCCACGGTGTTGTGGCGCAAGTGCCGTTTGTCGATGTGGTGACGACCATGCTGGACCCGTCGATCCCACTAACCACCGGCGAATATGACGAGTGGGGCAACCCGGAGCAAGAAGAGTTTTACCACATCATTCGCCAGTACAGCCCGTATGACAACATCGAAGCGAAAGCCTACCCGCATCTGTTAGTGACGACAGGATTGCACGATTCCCAGGTGCAGTATTGGGAACCGGCGAAGTGGGTAGCAAAACTGCGTGAGCTGAAAACCAACGATACACTGCTGCTGCTGTGTACCGAGATGGATTCCGGTCACGGTGGTAAATCAGGGCGTTTTAAAGCCTATGAAGGGGTAGCGCAAGAGTTTACCTTCCTGATCGGTCTGGCGCAGGGCAGCTTGCCAGACCGCGTCGATTATTGATCGACTTTCACGTACTTGCGCAGCGCCTGCCGTAATGGTGGGCGCAAATCGCGCACATTCTCCAGCACCCAGCGTAAGTAGCCGGGATCTTTACGCGCAATGCTGCCAATGCTTTGCCCGCGATATTTACCAAACGGGAACACATCGCCGCTGACTTCTACGGGCTGACAGCGGCCGACCATATCACTGACGCTCCAGCCGGAGGTCTCCATGATGCGGATCAGCAGCGCAGCGGTGACATAGCAGTCATACAACGCACGGTGCGCATGCAGTTCAGCAGGTGGCGTGACGTCTAGCTTCAGGCTGTGACGCAGTGCCTGGTTTCCGTACTTAATGCCCGGCCACAGCTGGCGCGCCAGCGTCATGGTGCAGATCCATTCACCGGGCATGATCGGCAACATACGACGATCAAAACTGGCATTGTGCGCCACATAATGTGGGCTGCCATGATAGCGACCAATCGCTTCTTCAATGGTCGGCTTATCGGCGACCATTGCTTCCGTAATGCGATGCACCGCCATCGCCTGACGGCTGATAGGGCGGTCCGGGCAAATCAAATCGCTCATCGGATTGACGATCTGTCCGTCGATCACATCCACTGACGCGACTTCGACCACGCCGCCTTGCAGGCCACAGGTTTCGGTATCGATAACGCGTAACATAGGTTAATTACTTCTGTTTGGGTTCGTAGGGCAGGCGAGAGAGGCTGAGCGATGCCTGGCGATAGCTCATCAAACGCTGACGGAACCACTCGCGCAGCGCTTCCGGCTGCTCGCGCTCGACCATTTCCGCGATCACGGGCATGTTGTAGCGCTCTTTAAAGGCCACGCCTGCGGCGGCCAGATCGACATTGACTTTGTCTTTCTCTTCCTGCGACAACAGGGCAAGGTTTTGGCTCATGCATTTCTCCTGATAAACAGGGGCAAAAGTAATGGTTTCCCCTTTACGGATCAAGGAAATTGGATCGCACCGCAAGTCTCGACACGTCTTTGCCAGCGGCGTATCCTGCTGCCACGTTTGCGGCAGAGCGCCGCATGGCAAAGGGAAGAAGTGATGAAGAAAACTGCGTTAAACCCGATTGTGGCGATGTTGCTGACGTCATCCACGTTGGTCTTCAGTCAGTTTGCACTGGCACATGCTCACCTGAAAACGCCGGTTCCCGCCGATAAAGCGGTGATCGACAGCTCGCCACAAAATCTGACGCTGACCTTCACAGAAGATGTTGAGCCTGCCTTCAGCGGTGTTGAAGTGCTCAATGCACAGAATCAGCCGATGGCCGTGGAAAAAGCCAAACTCAACGACAAGCAGCATGATCAGTTGATCGTGCCGATCAGCAAGCCGCTGCCGTCGGGCAACTACCAGGTGAACTGGCATGTGTTGTCCGTTGATGGACACAAAACCAAGGGAAGCTACGCGTTCAGCGTGAAGTAATCGATGAGCCTGAGCACGTTGTGGATTGTCCTGCGCGCCCTGCATTTTATTGCGGTGCTATTGCTGGCTGGCAGTGCGTTCTACACGGCTCTGCTGGCACCGCGGCGTTATCGCCCGGTGCTGGCGCAACGTTTACACAAAATTTTAGTCACGACGGCGCTATTGAGTTTGCTCAGTGCGGTGTTAATGCTCGCCACGCAAACCGGTTTGATGAGCGGTGACTGGCACAATGTCGGTGACCTGGAAACCTGGCAGGCGGTTATAGCGACGCGCTTCGGCGCAGTGTGGCGTTGGGAGCTGGGCTTCGCACTGCTGAGCACGCTGGCCTTGCTGATGCGTGGCACACTGCGCCAGCAGCTTTTGCTGGTGAGTGGTCTGTTACAGCTGGTGGCGCTGGCAGGCGTCGGACATGCCGCCATGCGCGATGGTTTACCCGGTTTGCTGCAGCAGATCAATCACGCGCTGCATTTGATTGCTGCTGCGTTCTGGACCGGCGGCTTACTGCCTCTCTTATTGCTAATGCGTGAAGCCCGTCAGATTAGGTATCGCACCGATGCGATTCGCTGCATGATGCGCTTTTCGCGTTATGGGCATCTGGCTGTCGCACTGGCGCTGCTTACCGGGCTGAACAACAGCCTGCTGATTGGCGGCACACCGCTCAATTGGGGCACCACCCTGTGGAGTGCGATGCTGGTGGTCAAAGTGATGCTGGTAATGATGATGGTGGGCATTGCGCTGATCAATCGCTATGTTCTGGTGCCAGGTTTTCGCGTCGCGGGCAGCCACGCGCCGCAGCAGTTTATTCGCCTGACGCAGCTTGAGCTGCTGCTGGCCATTGTTGTTGTCGGATTGGTTAGCGTGTTTGCCACGCTGTCACCGGCCTGAATTGTCATAAATGAAAAATGAGGTCAACATTTTGCTGAAGAAATTGATTCCAGCCTGCATTCTGATGGCGCTGTGCAGCCAGGCGATGGCCGCACAGATTATTACCGTCAGCCGCTTTGAGATTGGCAAAGACAAATGGCCCTTCACCCGCGAAGAGGTGATGCTGACCTGTGAGAAAGACGGCGCGCTGTTTGCCATCAATCCGAGCACCTTGTTGCAGTATCCGCTGAATGATAAAGCCCAAGCACGCGCTGATGCCGGCAAGGGCACACTGCAATCCATCGATACCATCGTGGCGGAAGACAAAGCACATCCTGGCCAGAAAATGAGCCTGCAACCGATCGTTGATCGCGCGCAGCAGTTGTGCGGTAAGTAATCCCTGCAAAATTCGGGCGTAGCGCACAGTTTTGCCGCTACGCTTGCTTTTCCGATGTGTCAGCACGATCACAGAGTTGGCAGCTTCCTGACCGCATCGTGACGGTTGGCTGGAAAATAACCACCCTTGGACTACCTTTAAATGGCAAGGCGAACTCGCCTTCAAAAATGCCAACTTTTAGCGCACGGCTCTCAAAGAGCCATTTCCCTGGACCCGATACAGGAATCGTATTGGGTCTTTTTTTATCTAATTGATATTATTATAATTTACTCCTCACCCAGATTTCCCGAAATTTGTCCTAAACCTTTATATCCGAATTAAATTCATATCCCGCAATCCTAACCCAATCTTTGCGCAAAATGCTCGCAAATCGCCCAGTTATTCACCCAATCGCGCCACGCTTCACGTGCTACATTTCCTCTCAGCCATATACCCACCATGCCAGCCAAAACGAGAGCCTTGAGATGTTCAAACCTGCTGTACTGTTCACCACTATCCTGCTGCTCAGTGGCTGTGCGCTGAAACAATACCCGCAATCACCCAAAGTCAGTGATGAAGAAGCGCAAACCTACAACTGTGCGGCACTGGATCAAGAGATCGCCAAATCCCACAGTGTGCAGCAGCAGATTGACAAAACCGGCGAGTTTGATGCACTAACGGTGATTGGTTTTATCGGCGACTTTGGCATCGGCAACGGTATCGCTAAGGCTAGCGCCAACAAGCATGCCTCGACACGGTTAACTCAGCTGGAACAGTTAAAAGCCGTGCGTTGCAGCCACCCACCGGCGTAATGAATTCAAGCCAGCACGAAAGATGCGGACATTTAACAGCAGCCCCTTAGCGTGAAAAATGGTATAAGAGTGCGCACTGTTTTTATTGCCGATTAATAAGGATCCTTCATGGCAAATGCGCAATATCTTCTCTGGGTAATGATTGGCACCTTAACGCTACTAAGCATCTTTATCGGTGTGGTAGTCGGTCGGACGAAAACGCCTCGTGTCGGCTTTGCGACCTTTGCCGGATTGTGGGTATTCTTCCTGCTGGCAATATTCTTTCTCTCGCATTAAAGAACAGCGTTTGCCACACGGCTTGTGTGGCGAATCAGTCAGTTAAGCGGTGTGGCGTAAAGCGGCACGATGTTGAGCAATCAGCGTGTCAGCCTGGTGGCGATCCTCTTCATGTTGCGAGACATAATATTCATAAGGATCGCGCACGCCGAGGCTTTCGATATAATCCAGATGGGCTTGTTTCACTTCGCGGTTAATATACTGCACCAGCTCTAATCCCAACTCATCGGCATAAACCGGCGCTTTGCTTTTTATTTCGCGAATCAAATCCACGTTATTTTGCATAAAAAGCTCCAGATCGATTTTATAATAGTCTTTCATTGCTCACTCCTTAAGAAAATAGTGTCCTTTAAGCCTGGCACATGCTGCTTATTGCGTGTGGCTTAAGATGCCAGCCATTCCGCAACGCCACCATGGCGAGAACAGGTCCCGCGGTGATGGGTGCTGAAACTGTATGACCCATCGCGACACCGAGCGGTTGCGCCATCGGGAACGTCATTATTTTGCGTATGTGCAGGACGATGAATCGATTGTCCTTCGCTGTTGATGTAACTGCCTTGCTCAATCAGTTCAACATGCTTTTTGGCGTGAGTGGGCATGCTGACAAGCAACAGGATAAGTGTGATAACAGAAAGCGTTTTCATATTCTCATAAAGAAGGAAAGAGGATAGGACGTTATCGGCAGGAAGGAAGAAAGCTTAAATAAACATCACTAATGTAAGCGAAGCGTAAAAAAGCAATGATGAGAATGATAGTTAATATCATTTGACTTGTTCGGAATTGTCTGGATTGATAAAGTGATCGCCGTCCCGCACAGAGCTAACGCCTTTAATGAGCGCCGGAGATAAGCGCCGGACGGGACTTTCATCAGGGCTGCAGGACGCAGCCACTGTTGAAACTCATATTGGTTTTCTGGCAGACAGTAAAAACATCATCGGGCGGTCGCGCTCTTCCTCTAAGCCTGGATTCTGTTTTACCTGCTCGTCGTCAGGCCCCCATTCATCAAGATGCACAATCTCGAATCCGGCACCAATCAACGCATTGATCCAACTGGCTAATTTGCGATGCTGCTTCTTCACGCCATCGGCAAACCAATTACTGATGCGATCGCCTTCCTGTTGATAATGATTGATCGGCCAACTGCGTTGCTGTTGATCATCCACAATCCACTGCTGCTGAAGCGGAGCGGTATAAATGGGATGTTCGCAGGAGAAGATCAGCATACCGCCAGGTTTTAATGCATCGAACAGGGTGGTGAATAACGGCTCGATGTGACTCAGGTAATGTAATGCCAGTGAGCTGTAGGCAAGATCATAGGTTTTATCGAGCTGCAGAGTGTCTAAATCCGCACGTTGATAGCGAATGTTCGGTGAAGAAGTCATGGCGGTCGCTTGCGCCAGCATCTTTTCTGAGACATCAATCCCCAGGATTTCACGGGCACCATGCTGCTGCGCGTAACGGCAAAACCAGCCGTATCCACAGCCTAAATCAACGACGCGTAAGTCATTCAGATCGGGCAGCATCGCTCGTAATGCGGGCCACTCAGGTGCGCCATCCAATCCTTCCACCGAGCGGGGTAAAGTAGCATAACCGGCAAAGAAGGTGGGGTTATCGTAAATGTTCTGGCTCATATTGGCTCCTTTATATGAATCGAAAGGAGTTTAGGTGTTTAGCGCGACAGGAAACAGCGATTAGCCCACAAACAGCAGATGCACCAAACGCGCCAGCGATTCCAGCAACAACAGGCTGCCGAGAAATATAAACACCAGTACACCGATAAATTGTTTACGGCTGCTCACGCTGCTCCCTCCCCTGGCTTCATCTCACCGGACTATACTTTATGCCGGGTTCACTAAACTTCCAGTCAACCGGGGAAGATTACATGTTTTACCAAACGGTGAGTGCCAAAACGTGGCGTAACATTTGGGTGGTGGGCGATTTGCATGGTTGCCGCGCTCAACTGGACTCGCAGCTCATTCTGCATGACTTCGACAAAGAGCGAGACCTGCTGCTGTCGGTAGGGGATTTGATCGATCGCGGTCCTGACAGCCCCGGCTGCCTACAGCTGTTGCAGGAGCCATGGTTTCGCTGTGTGCGCGGTAATCATGAACAGATGGCGTTGTCGGCGCTGGAAGGGCAAGACCCTATGCTGTGGATGATGAACGGCGGTGACTGGTTCTGGCAGTTAAAAGGGGCGGATTTAATTGCCGCACGCCATGCGCTGAAACGCTGTGCCGATCTCCCACTGATTTTGCATCTGGAGTTAGCCGATCGCGTGGTGGTTATCGCCCATGCCGACTATCCAGCCAGCCATTATGAGTTGGGTCAGGACGTGGACTGGCATCAGGTGGTGTGGAGCCGCGATCGCCTCGGCCGCCATCATCGTGGCGCCTCCGCCAGTATTGACGGTGCGAGCGATTTCTATTTCGGCCACACGCCACTGGAACAGCCGCTCAATGTGGCGAACCAGCATTACATCGACACCGGCGCAGTGTTCGGTAATCGCTTAACGCTGGTTCAGCTTCAATAGCGTTAACGGAACAAACGCCCGTCGCGCACCAGTTCGCGTGGATAGCTGTTTTTGATGCGGTTACTGACTTTCTTGGCTAAACCCAATGGCTGCTGCTGATAGGTGACAATCACTTCATCGCGAGTTGGTGCGGTTTCAGGATGAATATCCTGGCCGCGATACCAGCTTTCTGCTTCCGTTTCCGTCAATTCGAAATCCAGTGCGCTGCCCGGTTTAGTCAGGGCAACCACCGCTTCATGCTGCCAGCGATAGCCTTTCGGGAAGGTCTCTGCCAGCTTCAGACCGATGCGCGAGAACCGCACTCTGCCGAGCCAGTTTTCCAGCGCAGCCGGGAACAGCCACAGTTCTTTATCACGCTGCCACAACGAATGCTGCTCATCCCACTCGATACCCACCCGTGCTGCCGCCTGTTGCACTTCAGCAACCAGCTTGCGGCTGGCAGGCGAGAAGGGCAGTTTACCCACTTTATAGGTGGGCGCGGGCAGCGCCGTGATGCTGGCCGTTTTGCGCAGGCGTGCGACAAAGAAGCCTTCACTGTCGAAAATCTGTGGGAAGACATGCAGGAAGCCTTCCGGCGTCAATGCACGCTCGGCACCGTCAAACAGGTCGCACAACGGCACGATTTCAACCGCATCGGGATAGCGCTGCAGCAACCAGGCGATCACCTGCTGATTTTCAATCTGGTTCAGCGTGCAGGTGGAGTAGATCAACGTACCGCCAGGTTGTAATGCATGGAATGCACTGTCGATCAGGTCACGCTGGGTTGCGGCAATCTCTTCAGTGCTGGCCAGTGTCCAGTTACGCAGGGCGTCGGCATCTTTACGCACCACACCTTCGCCGGAGCAGGGCGCATCCAGCAGGATGGCATCAAACTGCTCAGGTAGGGCGGCACCAAACACACGACCATCAAAGTGCGTCAGCGCCACATTGCTGACGCCACAGCGGCTGATATTGGCATGCAGCACTTTAACGCGGCTGGCTGAATATTCATTGGCGAGAATCGCGCCTTCGTTGCGCATCAACGCGGCCATTTGCGTGGTTTTGGAACCGGGTGCAGCGGCCACATCCATCACCTTACGTGCTTCTGGCGCGGCATCAAACAACGCGGTGACCGGCAGCATTGAGCTGGCTTCCTGAATGTAGAACAAACCGCTCAGGTGCTCGGCCACACTGCCCAGCGGCAATGTCTCATCTTCCCGCTCGATCCAGAATCCTTCGGCGCACCAGGGGACCGGCGTTAAGCGCCAGCCATAATGCGCGGTGCGTGCTAAAAACGCCTCCACACTGATTTTCAACGTATTGACGCGCAGGCTGCGGCGCAGCGGCTGCTGGCTAATCGCCAGGAAACGCTGCAGTTCATTTTCGTCAGCCAGGCTGGTGCGCATCAGCGCAAGGAAATCTTCAGGAAAGCGATCGGACACGGACATTTACCGGGGTATCAAATTTAGCGCGAAGTGTAACACGTGCAAATAAAACGGGCAGCCCGCAGGCTGCCCGATTGCTTAATTGGGATCCGGAATCGCCGTTCCCCAACTGCGCCACTCTTTCGGCGCTTCATCCTGCAACAGGAAGTGTTTATCAGCACCGGCCTGAGGCGCCAGCGGCACCGTCGGCGGTGTGGCAAACTGAATGCCGCCACGAATGAACTGCTGGAAGGTACCGGTTTTCACTACCCCACCAATCAGACCGAAGTCGAGGTTATAGCCAGACGCCAGCCAGAACACGGAGTTATTACGCACCAGATGCTGATACTTCTTGCTGATGCGCAGCGCGATCTGTACGCGATCCGCCATGTTGCCCAGCGAGGTACCGGTTACCGTACCCACTTCTACCCCACGGAACAGCACCGGGGTACCCAACGACAGCGAACCGGCTTCGGTAGCATCAACATAAATGTTGAGTCCGTTGAGGTAACGCGAATCGGTGATGGTACTCTCCTGCAACTCAAAAGTACGTGCCTGAGCCCCTTTGCCGGGATCAACATTGAGGTAAGGCTGCAGCAAGGTCTCCAGATGATTAACACCCGCTGGCGAAATTTCCGGTGAGACCACCGAGAAGCGACTGCCGATACGCGCAAAGTCCTGCACATACTCGGGATAAAGCACCGCTTTCGCCACCACCTGATTATTGTCTTTACTCAATGCCAGTGATTCGACCTGGCCAACATTAATGCCGAGGTAACGAATCGGCATGCCCGCAGCCAGCTTGCTGGCATCAAAGGTATGCAAGGTGATCTGGCTGCCGACTGCACGCGCTGCCGTTTCTGAGGCATAGAGTACGCGTTTCACGCCTTTCGCCGCTTGCGCGCCAGTGAGGTTATCGAAACTGATCGCCCCTTTCAGCGCGCGGTTGAGCGGCGAAGCCTGCACCGTTAATCCGCTGCCGTTAAGTTGCACTTTCGCACCACCTTCGGCCCAGAATACGCTCTCGCTGGTCAGCAATTTGCGGTATTGCGGCTCAATGTGGATGGAAATCTCAAAGGCATCGGCGCGCGGCACCACGTCCACCACTTCACCCACCTGGAATTTACGATACAGCACCACTGAACCGGCCTGCACATCTGGCAAGCTGTTGGCGGTCAGTTTCAGTGTGGTTGGCGGCTGGTCACCGATAATCCCTTCCTGCGCACGTTCAGCATCGGCATATAAAGGATAACGGGCGGAAGGATTGCCTTTCGCACCCGGCACCAGACGTATGCCGCCGTCTACCCATTCACGGGCACTGGCACCCAGCACCTGCATTCCATCGAGACCAAACTTCACGTCGAGACGACTATTCACAATGAATTTGCTGTCCGCGTGCACCAGATGGCGATATTCCGGATTGATGGCCACCGCAAAGCTAATGCCATTCTCATCCAGTTGGCGCGAAATGACCTGCCCAATCTTCATGCCGTACAGCATCACCGGCTGACCGCCATCAATACCGTAGGTTTCCGGCGCGCTGAGTTTTACCGTCAGAACATCCGGTTTTTGCAGCAGGGTTTCGCTGGCAGGCAGCACGGTAAAGTGATCCTGCGCGGGACCTTCGCCCGGTACCAGTTCGAAGGTGTTACCGGTCAGCAAGCTGCTGAGATTGGTGTCGGTCAGGCTCAGTTTGGGCGCCCGCATTTCAATGCGGGTACCGCTGCGCATCAGGCTCGTCACCGAAGGATCCACGGTGAGTTCGCCGGTGACTTTGCCGCCCGGCAACAGATTAAGTTTGGTCAAGGTACCGACTTCCAGACCCTGGTACATCAGTGGCGTGCTATTCGCTTTGAGGTTATCGCCGCTCGGTAAATCCAGACTGATCTGCACGCCACGCTGGCTGCGCGCCAGATCGGGGTAGAGCTGATAGTTTTCGTCGCTGTTAGCCTGCTGACCTTCTTCCGGAGAATCAAAGGCAATCGCCCCATTCACCAGCGCGGCCAGGCTTTCCAGCTTCACTTTGGCACCGCTCAGACTGACGTCAGCGTCTACGCCGGACACGTTCCAGAAGCGGCTCTGCTTTTTCACCAGATTGACGAAACGACGCTCAATCAGTACGTCGACCGTGACGCCATCAGTATTACCGTTGATGCTGTAGTCATACACGCGTCCCACCGGGATTTTGCGGTAGTAGACCAGCGACCCGGTGTTCAGCGAACCCAAATCGGGAGAGTGCAGATGGATCAGCAATTCCCCGGTGTTAACGCGATATTTCGGTTGGGTATCCAGCGCGGTGAAGTGCTCACGCGGATTGCCGCCGCCCGGCATCATGCCGATATAGTTACCGCCCACCAGCGCATCCAGTCCAGAAACACCTGCCAGCGAGGCTTTCGGCGTCACCAGCCAGAACTGCGTATTGTCCTTCAGAGCGTCACGCATATCGCTCTTGATACTGGCCTTGATCTGGATGCTGTGATAATCATCGCTCAGCACAATACCTTGCACCGTTCCCACTTCCACGCCCTGATAACGAATAGGCGTGCGGCCTGGCACAATGCCGTCCGCAGTCTGGAAGTTGATGGTAATTGTGGTACCGCGCTCCTGGTAATTGGTCCATAACAGCCAGCCAGCAATCAGCAGGGCAATAATGGGCAATAGCCAGAACGGCGAAATCTTGCGTTTGTTACGCAGGTTCGCGCTAGTCGGTGTAGTCGGCGTTTCCTGTTGCATGTGCATCCCAGATCAGGCGGCTATCAAGCCACTCTACAGCCATAATGGTCAGGATGACTGCCGCGCCAAAGTAGAAGGCGGCAGGTCCCATGGTAAAAGCCAGCAGTTGATCGCGATTCACCAATGACATGGTGACCGCAATCACGAACAGATCCAGCATCGACCAGCGTCCCACCCAGGTGATGGCACGCAGCAGTCGAATGCGGGTTTTTAAGCCCTGTTCACACTTAAAATGGATGCTGACCAGCAAAGTCAGCATCACTAACACTTTGGTAAACGGCACCAGGATACTGGCGATAAATACCACCGCCGCCACCGGGATGTTGCCGGAAGCCAGACCCAGAATACCGGAGAAGATCGTATCTTCACGGCGTGCGCCATTAACGTAAACTACTGAAATCGGCAGCAGATTAGCGGGGATCAGTAGCACAATCGAAGCGATCAGCGCGGCCCAGGATTTCTGCAAACTGTGGCGACGACGGAAATCGAGCGGGGTGTGACAACGTGTACAACGTCCGCGATCGTCCGGCATGCCGGTTTGATGACAGTTCAGACACACCTGCCACTGTTCCGGAGGTGTGGTGGGTACAGCCTGTGGATAATAGTGCTCCCACAGCTCTTCCACGTTGAGATGAATCAGCGTCAGCAGGCTCAGCACCGTCAGCGCGATATAGGCCACCAGGCCATAGCCGACTTCCAGCGCGGCGTAATCCTGCACCTTTATAGAGGCGACCGCCACACCGACCAGATAGATATCCAGCATCACCCACTCTTTGAGCTTCTCCAGCATCAGCAACACCGGACGCAGGTTCATCCCGAGGGCGTTGCCAATCCATAAATAGCAGATGCCCGCGACTAAGGTTACCGGTGCACCAATGGTACAAAACGCCACCATCGAGGCCGTCAGCACGTTGCCCTGCTGCGCCATCTGGATCACGCCTTCAACCAGGCTGGCGTTGATGCGCATGCCGAGCAAGCGAATATCCACCAACGGGAGGCTGAAGGCGAAGGGCATCAACACGATCATGGTCACGGCCATTACGGTGAGTCGCGTCATTGACCAATCGCGGCCACTTTGAATTTTTGCATGACAGCGCGGGCAATGCGCCGACTGATGCGATTTCACATCCGGTAAGGAAAAAAGGGTATCGCATTGCGGACAACGCTGATAACGTGCGTGGGGCAACGTCTGGCTGATAGCGTGAATTTTCATAGGTGACGCAAGTGGCCCATCGTTCGTTACGTTTACCGGCATGCTGTTCAGAGCATTCTGACTGCAATAGGGAGTGGTACAAGAATAGTCTTAACCACCGACTGCTAAGGGTATAGTAACTAACACAATGATTCACCTGATGGGGCTGGATTATTAGTGCTTATTTTAACAACTGAGTGACAACAAGCTCACGACAGTGACGAGTTATGGTTAAACAATGAACAAAAAAGCCTTTTACGAGGATTTAAATCGCGATGTCCGTGCACTGTTAGCGGGCGAAACCTCTTTCCTGGCAGCACTGGGTAATTGCAGTGCGCTGCTGTTTGAACGCCTGGAAGGCGTGAACTGGGCAGGATTCTACTTGCTCACCGAGCCAAATACGCTGGTGCTGGGCCCGTTCCAGGGCAAAATTGCCTGCGTACGCATTCCGGTGGGCAAAGGGGTTTGTGGCACAGCGATTGCAGAGGATAAAGTACAGCTCGTTGAGGATGTGCATGCGTTCCCTGGTCATATCGCGTGTGATGCGGCCAGCAACGCTGAAATCGTGATTCCTCTGAAAGTGAATGGCACCGTTGTCGGTGTGCTAGACATTGATAGTACGGTTTATTCTCGCTTTGATAGTGAGGATGAAGCGGGGCTGGTGGCCCTTACCGACGGGCTTTGTGAAGTGCTGGCGGGCAGTGACATCGAAAAATTTATTCAACTGTCACGCAGCTAATCGACTGGATCACATAGCATTTGGCGATGTTGTCATTATAATGTCGCCTGTTCATGCCTGCTCTGGTCGGCAAACCCGTAGTAATCAGGAAATTTCATGGAAAATCAACCTAAGTTGAATAGCAGTAAAGAAGTGATCGCCTTTTTGGCGGAACGTTTTCCGCAATGTTTTAGCGCCGAAGGTGAAGCGCGTCCGCTTAAAATCGGTATCTTCCAGGATCTGGTTGAGCGCGTTCAGGGTGAAAACAGCCTGAGCAAGACGCAACTGCGTTCAGCCTTGCGCCTTTATACCTCAAGCTGGCGTTATCTGTACGGCATTAAAGCGGGTGCAATCCGTGTTGATCTTGATGGCAACGCCTGTGGCGTGCTGGACGAACAACACGTTGAACATGCGCGCAAGCAGCTGGAAGAAGCCAAAGCGCGCGTTCAGGCGCAGCGCGATCAGCAAAAAGCGAAGAAACGCGAAGCCGGTGAAGAGACCGCTGAGCGTCGTCCTCGTAAACCTGCTCCTCGCAAAGCGGCTGAAGGCGAAGCACCTCGCAAGCCTCGTCCACAGGCACCGCGTGCCGCATCAGCAGAACGTCCTGCTGCACCGCGCCCACCGCGAGCTAAACCTGTCACTGATACCTCAACTTTGCAACCCGGCCAGAACATCAAAGTTAAAGCAGGCAAAAGTGCAATGGACGCCACCATTCTTGAAATCACCAAGGATGGCGTTCGGGTGCAGCTCGCTTCCGGCATGGCAATGATTGTGCGCGCAGAACACTTGCAGTTCTGAAACGGAGGCTGACCTCGGCATGAACAACATTCTAAAGATCGGTATGATCGCGGGCCTGCTGTTAGCAGGCCCCACCTTTGGCGCAGATAACATTACCCGCGCCGACCAGATTCCACAGTTACATGAAGACCCGCAGCATCCTACCGTCAGTGAACGCGTCACTTCGCGTTTCACCCGTTCTCACTATCGCCAGTTCGATCTGAATCAGGATTTCTCTGCGAAAATTTTTGATCGCTACCTGAATCTGCTCGACTACAACCATAACGTGTTGTTGGCTTCAGATATCGCGCAATACGCCGATAAGAAAACCACGTTGGGTGATGAACTGCGCAGCGGTAAGCTGGATGTGTTCTACGATCTCTACAATCTGGCGCAGAAACGCCGCTTCGAGCGCTATCAATATGCGCTGAGTGTGCTGAATCGCCCGATGAGTTTCACCGGCAATGACACTATCGACATTGACCGTGCAAAATCACCCTGGCCGAAAAACAGCGATGAGCTGAACGCGCTGTGGGATGCCAAAGTCAAATATGACGAGCTGAGCCTGAAACTGGCCGGTAAAGATGACAAAGAGATTCGTGAAACGCTGACTAAGCGTTACAACTTTGCCATTCGTCGCCTGGCGCAGAGCAACAGTGAAGATGTGTTCCAGCTGGCGATGACCGCCTTTGCGCACGAAATCGACCCGCACACCAACTATCTTTCACCGCGTAACACCGAACAGTTCAACACCGAGATGAGCCTGTCGCTGGAAGGTATCGGTGCCGTGCTGCAGATGGACGATGATTATACGGTCATCAACTCCATGGTGGCTGGCGGACCGGCCGCGAAGAGCAAATCCATCAGCGTGGGCGACCGCATTGTCGGTGTTGCCCAGCCAGGTAAGCCAATGGAAGATGTGATTGGCTGGCGTCTGGATGATGTGGTGTCCAAAATCAAAGGACCGAAAGGCAGCAAAGTGCGCCTGGAAATCCTGCCTGCTGGCAAGGGCACCAAAACCCGCACCGTGACACTGACGCGTGAAAAGATCCGTCTTGAAGATCGCGCGGTGAAAGGCACCGTACATAACGTCGGTAAAGAGAAAGTCGGCGTACTGGATATTCCAGGCTTCTACGTTGGCCTGACTGACGATGTAAAAGTGCAGCTGCAAAAACTGCAGAAGCAGAACGTCGACAGCATCGTGATTGATTTGCGCACCAATGGCGGCGGTGCGCTCACCGAAGCCGTATCACTGTCGGGTCTGTTTATTCCAAGTGGCCCAGTGGTGCAGGTCCGTGACAACAACGGTCGCGTGCGCCAGGACAGCGATAACGACGGTATCGTTTATTACAAAGGACCGCTGGTGGTGCTGGTCGATCGTTTCAGTGCTTCCGCATCTGAAATCTTTGCCGCAGCGATGCAGGATTACGGCCGTGCGCTGATTGTGGGTGAACCGACCTTTGGTAAAGGCACCGTGCAGCAGTATCGTTCGCTCAACCGCATCTATGATCAGATGCTGCGTCCTGAATGGCCGGCGCTGGGCTCAGTGCAATACACCATCCAGAAATTCTATCGCATTAACGGTGGCAGTACTCAGCGTAAAGGCGTCACGCCGGACCTGCTGATGCCAACTGGCGTAGAAGCGGCGGAAACCGGTGAGAAGTTCGAGGACAACGCGCTGCCATGGGATAGCGTGAATGCCGCGACTTACACCAAAACCGGTGATATCACCGCGCTGGTACCGCAGCTGACCAAAGAGCACGCCGATCGTATCGCTAAAGATCGCGAGTTCCAGTACATCATGAAAGATATTGCGCGCTTTGACGCGATGAAAGACAAACGCAATATTGTGTCGCTCAATCTTGCTCAACGTGAGAAAGAGAACCACGAAGATGATGCACTGCGTCTGGAACGCATTAACGCGCGCTACCAGGCGGAAGGCAAAGCCCCGCTGAAGAGCATTGAAGATTTGCCGAAAGACTACAAAGAGCCAGACCCGTATCTGGACGAAACCGTGAAAATTGCCAATGACATGGCGCAGCTGGAGAAAGCCCAGCCTGCCGAAGGCGCGAAATAAATTTTCGCTGAATAAAAGCACCGCTCCGGCGGTGTTTTTTTTGCACCAAAGGTATTGTTCATTGTGGCTAATGGGCAGAATTGCGCACATCATTACCAAATGTAAAGTTATGTCTTTTTAGACACTTAAAGATTAAGGTTGCTTGAAAACCTGCGCAATGGACATAGGATGTATATCCGCGCATGAGCGCGAGCACAACTGAGGAAGATTAACGTTTATGATGCGTATTGCGCTTTTCCTGGTCACCAACCTGGCGGTGATGTTGGTATTCGGACTGATTCTGAGTCTGACAGGAATTCAGTCAAGCAGTGTTCAGGGTCTGATGATTATGGCAGGTCTGTTTGGCTTTGGCGGTGCGTTTGTTTCACTGCTGATGTCTAAATGGATGGCGTTGCGCTCCGTCGGCGGTGAAGTGATTCAACAACCCCGTAACGAGACAGAACGCTGGCTGATGGATACCGTCAGTCGCCAGGCTCAACAGTCCGGCATTGCGATGCCGCAAGTGGCGATCTATCACGCACCAGATATTAATGCCTTTGCTACCGGTGCACGTCGTGACGCCTCACTGGTTGCGGTCTCGACCGGCTTGCTGCAGAACATGAGCCGTGATGAAGCGGAAGCGGTGCTGGCGCACGAAATCGCCCACATCGCTAACGGTGACATGATCACCATGACGCTGATTCAGGGGGTGGTGAACACCTTCGTGATCTTCATTTCGCGTATTATCGCGCAGGTGGCATCGGGCTTCCTGTCGGGTAACCGTGACGGTGAAGAGAGCAGCAACGGTAACCCGCTGGTCTATTTTGCGGTCGCGACCGTGCTGGAACTGGTGTTCGGCATTCTCGCCAGCATCATCACCATGTGGTTCTCACGTCACCGTGAATTCCACGCGGATGCAGGTTCAGCCAAACTGGTGGGCCGCGAGAAGATGATTGCCGCTCTGCAGCGTTTGAAAACCAGCTACGAGCCGCAGGAGCCAAGCAGCATGATGGCATTCTGCATTAACGGCAAAAGCAAATCGTTGAGCGAATTGTTTATGTCGCATCCGCCGCTCGATAAGCGTATCGAAGCGCTGCGTAACGGTGACTATCTGAAATAATGGTTTGGCTGTTGCAATAAACAAAGGTGCCCAATTGGGCACCTTTGTTGTTTTATGACTTCACCGTCTGACTCGATTGCGTCATCCGAGACATACTGACGACGGCTGCCACCGTGGCGAAACTACCTGCCAGAACCAGTGATGCATGTGTTCCGCTGTCGTTAAACAGATTGAACATCAATGCAACCAATGCTGCACCGCTGCTCTGACCGACCAAACGCGCCGTCCCTAACATACCGCTGGCGCCACCGCTGCGATGACGCGGGGCAGAGGAGATAATCGTGTGATTATTTGGAGACTGGAACAGGCCAAAGCCCGCACCGCAAAGCATCATTCGCCAGATAATATCAATATCGGTGGGTTGTGAAGGCAGCAGTGCCAGTAAGAACAGACCCGCCGCAAACATTGCCAGCCCCAGGCCACCCAATAATCCCGCATGGACTTTCTCAATCAACCGGCCAGCAATGGGTGCCAGCACCATGGTGGCCAGCGGCCAGGGTGTGAGCAGCAACCCGGTTGCCACTTCATCCCTTCCCAGCACGTTTTGCAGGAAGAATGGCAGCGAAACCATAGCCAGCATCTGCGCACAGAACGAGCAAATCGAAGTGCACATCGACAACGAAAAAATGGGGATGCGCAGCAAATCCACCGGCAGAAGCGGCACTGGCATCGCCAACTGGCGACGTACAAACACCACGCCCACCAACACCAGTGCGACGACTTCCGCCAGAATCAGCCAGTGATCCTGCCCCTGTGAGAACCCGCTGAGGGCCGATATGAGCAGGCCAAAGAACAGGGCGTTCATGATGGCGCTGGGAACATCGAATTTCTGCTGTTTAGCTTTCTGCGTGTTATCTGGCAGAAAACGCAGCGCCAGCCACAGTGCCACAATGCCCAGCGGCACGTTGATCAGGAATAACCATTTCCAGCTGGCGATGGAGAGAATCGCGGCTGCCACCGTTGGGCCCGCAGCGCTCGACACCGCGACGATCAGCGAGTTAATCGCCATACCGCGGCCGAGAAAACGCTGCGGATAGATAATACGAATCAGCGCTGTGTTCACACTCATCAGTGCCGCGCCGCCAAAACCCTGCAGGATACGCGCCACGGTAAGCATATTGAGTGAAGAGGAGAGGGCGCAGAACAGTGAAGTGGCAATAAACAACGCCAGCCCTACCTGATAAACACGGCGATAACCCAGCATATCGCCCAGAAAGGAGAGCGACAGTAACGAGATAACAATGGCGATTTGGTAGGCGTTAACAATCCAGATTGATTCCGCCGGACTGGCATTCAGTTCGCGTGCAATGGTGGGTAACGCAACGTTAGCAATGGCACCATCCAGCACTGCCATCATGATGCCTAACGCAATAGTGATAATCGCGCCGTACCGCTGCGGAACAGGTAATCCATCCTGAGAGACTGTAGGGGACATAAATGAAATAAATGAAGGAAGTGAATATCATCATGCTAATCAATTTTGTGACGGAAAGCACCGCATTCATTGACAAAAAATTACGAAGGAATGTGTCGCTGCATGCCAGTCGTTGCCGCCGTTGGGCTGAAACGCATATACTGGCGCTTCTGTTCCGTTTTTTTTGAAACACCGTCAAAAAAGGATACGCGCAATGGCGAGCAGTGATAACGATAAACAGCCAGACTCCGTCTCTTCGGTAATGAAAGTGTTCGGCATTTTGCAGGCGTTAGGCGAAGATCGTGATCATGGTATCACCGAGCTGTCGCAACGCGTGATGATGTCAAAAAGCACGGTTTACCGCTTTCTGCAAACCATGAAATCATTGGGTTACGTAGCGCAGGAAGGGGAAAGTGAAAAATATTCGCTGACGCTCAAGCTGTTTGAATTGGGTGCCAGGGCACTACAAAACGTCGACCTGATTCGTAGTGCCGATGTCGAAATGCGAGAACTGTCGCGTTTGACCAAAGAAACTATCCACCTGGGTGCGCTGGAAGAAGACAGCATTGTCTATATCCATAAAATTGATTCGCTGTATAACCTGCGCATGTACTCGCGCATCGGGCGTCGTAACCCGCTGCATACCACCGCCATCGGTAAAGTGTTACTGGCATGGCGCGATCGCACTGAAGTTCAGGCAATCCTGAGCGAAGTCGAGTTTCGTCGCAGTACCGCCAACACCATCGTCAGTGCTGAAGCGCTGCTTGAAGTATTAGATCAGGTAAAAGTGCAGGGTTTCGGTGAAGATAATGAAGAGCAGGAAGAGGGCTTACGCTGTATCGCTGTGCCGGTTTTCGACCGCTTCGGCGTGGTGATCGCGGGATTGAGCATCTCGTTCCCGACAATCCGATTCTCTGAAGAAGCAAAAAACGAGTATGTGGCGATGCTGCATCGTGCCGCGCGCAATATTTCCGACCAGTTGGGTTACCACGACTACCCATTCTGAATAGCAGAACGGGCTGTCGCCAGCCCGTTTGAGTCACTAATTATCTACCACTTCGCCACTTTTCTTCAACAGTGGACAATCGGTGACACCCACAATACCGCTGTCGGTATGCAGATATTGCGCGGTGATCATGCCGCGTGCAGTGAGATAGCTACACTGTAAGCCCAGTCCAGCGGCGTTTTTGTTGCTTCCGGTCAGTACGCCATAGCCGGTAAACAGCATCCCTAACCAGACCACTGCCACCACGATTATCGCCCGAATGAATAGTTTCATTTTATCTCCTTGTGATACACAACGCAGCTATCCTGAAGTCGCTGCGATTTCTATAGTAGCAGCATGACGCGTCCTGCTCATGAAATCGATCAGAGATAACTGAAAGCCATCAAGATGCGGGATAATCTGCTTTCCACCGGCAACCATTATCTTTTCCGCACACAACGAGTAGAATCAGCGGCGGTGTAAGTGTTTTATGTTTGACAATAGAGGCAGTTATGAACGAGTTAGCCGCAAATACCAGTCCGCTGTTCAGTTATGGTGTACTGGCCATCATTATTGTTGTGGCCTTGATAGCCTGGTTCTTCGTTAACCGGGCCAGCATGCGCGCCAGTGAACAGATTCGTTTGCTGGAAGCACTGCTGGAAGAGCAGAAAAAACAGAATGCATTGTTGCGCCGCCTGGCGGATGCTCAACCTGCCACAGCAAAACAGCAGGAGGAAGAAGACGCCGTAAAACAGCGCGACTTCATCCGTATGATTCCAGAACGTTAAACACATGATGGAGCAGTAATGGCCTGGCAAAATCCCTGGTACGACGCAACGCTGGCGCATCACACGCCAGAAGGTTTCCGCAATCCGGAACCGGAATTGCGCCAGCCAGGGGATTTGCAGCGCTGGCGGCGGGAGCGCAAAGCGGACCATTTGCCGCTGCCGCCTCAGGCCGGTTATCCGGCATTCATTGCCCGCTGGTATCAGGAAAGCGATCTGGGCGGTGATGACGATCGCGTCTGGTGGTTAGGTCATGCCGCCGTGTTGATGCGGCTCAATCGCCGCTATATTCTCATCGATCCGGCACTCTCTCTGCGTGCTTCACCTCTGCCGTTTGCTGGACCACAGCGTAAAACGCCCGCTCCGCTCCATATTGCACAGTTGCCACATCTCGACGTGGTACTGATTTCGCACAATCACTACGACCATCTCGATCGACCTACGGTAAAGCGCATCGCACGTCATTTCCCGGATGCGCAATTTGTTGTGCCGCTGGGTATGGGAACCTGGTGCCGCAAACGTGGCGTGCGCCATGTCACCGAACGCGACTGGTGGCAATCCATTGATATCGCAGGAGTGACGTTGACTGCCGTACCCGCGCGGCACTGGAGCATGCGAACTTTCTGGGATCGTAATCGCTCACTGTGGTGTGGCTGGGTGGTGCGAAACCAGAGTGTGAATTTTTGGTTTTCAGGTGACAGTGGCTATAGCGAAAACCTGTTAGAAATTGCTGAACGTCTTGGGCCCTTTAATCTTGCCGCGTTGCCCATTGGCGCTTATGCACCAAAATGGTTCATGCGCGGTCAACATATGGACCCCGATCAGGCGGTGCGTTTATGGCAGGCGATAGGGCGTCCGTTAACGCTGCCGATCCACTGGGGGGTGTTTGAACTGGCGGATGATCCTTTAGATGAACCCCCTGCCGCTTTGGCGCAAGCAATGCAATCCGCGGGAGAATGGGACTCACGCTTTATGCCATGGAGAATAGGCACCAGCCAAAGCTTGCAGAATAGCGATTCAGATGTGTCCTAAGCCCGATTTGTTAAATCAAGTGTCGCAGTGCGTTTTTTTAACATATAATTGTAGAGTCGTTAGTTAAAAATAAGATAACCGCCAAAACGAGCGTGCATATATTTGGGGCAAGAGCGCTTATATTTTCCTGATTTTGGTGCAAAACAATTAATGACTTGTACTTAATAAATCGGGTTGTACAAGTTTTGCTCAGCGCACGAATGTTGCATTCCACGTTAATTTTTTGGCGAAATATTTTATCAATGCCATATTAATGCAATACTTCTTGCGTAGCCTTGACCGCTTTAATTGTGCTGGTTTAGATTGCGTCGCTACGCTTGACTAATGTAAGTACTGGCGCTAACTACTCTGACATATAACATTTTTTTGTGCAGTTATTCCGTCATCTGTCAATATGCTAATGGCAGAAGAGTGCAGAGCAACGGCCAATTATGTGCGTCATGTCGATCACCGTTTAAAAATGGCTTGCCATTAATTTGCGGATATGTGATAACGACTCTTGGGTCAAACGAGGTACAGTTCTGTTTATGTATGGCATCTTCAGTAAAGAAGTTACGAGTAAAGACGTTGACGTTGAATTCCGCTTCCTTGCCGAACCTTAAATTAGTGCCTCATTCAGTAACGTCTCTGGTTTATCTGTAAGACTGCCTTCGGGCAATATAAACAATCAAAGGAATTTGCAAAAATGGCAAAGATTAAAGGTCAGGTTAAGTGGTTCAACGAGTCTAAAGGTTTTGGTTTCATTACTCCTGCTGACGGCAGCAAAGACGTGTTCGTACACTTCTCTGCAATCCAGGGTAACGGCTTCAAAACTCTGGCTGAAGGCCAGGCTGTTGAGTTCGAAATTCAGGACGGCCAGAAAGGTCCAGCTGCAGTAAACGTTACTGCTATCTGATTTCGTTCTCAGACTCGGTGCCATGCGCCGCTGACACGAATTGTAAAGCCCTGGTCTCTGACCGGGGCTTTTCTTTTATCCTTTCTGTTGCCAGACGATCAGGGTAAACTGCGCGCGAATCGTGAACCCGGAGTTGTCTATGTCTTTGATTTGCCCCCTTTGCCAGCAACATTTGCACCAGCAAGCCAACAGCTTCCGCTGCGATGCAGGTCACCAATTCGATCAGGCTAAAGAAGGGTACGTTAATTTATTGCCGGTGCAGCATAAAGGCTCAAAGGAACCGGGTGACAGTGCGGAAATGCTGCTGGCACGTCGCGCATTTCTTGATGCCGGCCACTATCAGCCATTGCGCGATGCAGTGGCGCAACATCTGGCACAGCGCCTGAATGGCCAGGCGGCACAGGTATTGGATATTGGCTGTGGCGAGGGTTACTACACCGCAGTAATGGCAGAAGCCCTTCCGCAGGCGCAGTTGTTTGGCCTGGATGTGGCGAAAGCGGCGATTCGCATGGCGGCTAAACGTTATCGCACGGTGAAGTTCTGTGTCGCCTCCAGCCAGCGTTTACCCTTTGCTGATGCATCGCTGGAGGGCATTGTGCGCATCTATGCTCCCTGTAATGAAACCGAACTGAACCGGGTGGTGAAAACGGGCGGCTATCTGCTGACGGTGACGCCGGGCCCACATCATCTGCAGCAGTTCAAGGCGTTGATTTATCGTGAAGTGCAGCTGCACGCGGCAGAAGAAAAGGCTTACGAAGGTTTTAGCCAGGTTGAGCAACACAATCTGCGTTATGAGATGACGTTAAATGGGGCCGAAGCGGTGAGCTTGCTGCAGATGACGCCTTTTGCCTGGCGCGCGCGCGAAGAAGTCTGGCAACAGCTGGTGGCAGCCGATAGCTTTAGCTGCGATGCCGACTTCATGCTGACGCTATGGCAGCGCACTTAACGCGCTTCCACCAGCGTATTGTAGATACGTTCCAGGTCGTCGAGCTGTTGCACTGCAATCAGCAGGCGACGCTGTTCCAGCTGCATGACTAAAATGCCATCCTCAGATAAGTTCATACTTTGAATGCGACGATAGTCGATCCACACGCTGCCGAAGAACAGTCCCTCTGTCTTCATCAACAATTTCGGCGTGCGTAGCCAGAATAGCCAGATCGCCATAAAGCATAACACCATCAGCAGCGTGGTGGTGAGTTGGGGACCATGGTTGCTGACGTTATTCCACAGCAAAATCAGCAGTAACACGATAAAAATGCCGCTGTCGATCTTATGGCGACGACGCAGCGCGACACGCAATTTGGTCGGCCCCTTGCGCCGTGGCAGGATAGCGTCATCGTAAATCGCGAACAGGGCGAAAGCGATGATCAGCAGGGCAATCAGAGCGTCAGTCAGTGACATTACATTTTCTTCCTCAACCGAATTTACCTCAACGTTGGCGCTCAGGTAACTTCGCTGAAAACTGCCGGGAGCCGTAGCCCCCGGCGAGATGATTACAGACCGAGCAGGCCGATCCAGTAACCAAAGATACCCAGGGCAAAGAAGCCCACGATAATCCACAGTGCGTTAACTTTACGGCGCAGCAGCCACATACAGCCGAAGGTCAGCAGCAGCGGGATTAAGCCCGGCATCAGCTGATCGAGGATCGATTGAACGGTGGTCACGGTGGTTTTGCCGGTGTGATCGGTAATGCGCGACACCACAAGCGGCACGTTCACGTGTGTCCACTTGTTGACCAGCGCCCCCATGACAAACAGGCCGAGAATCGACGCCCCCTCCGTGAGTTTTTGCAGGAAGCCGCCACCCATATCGCTGACGATATCCACGCCTTTGCGATACCCATACGCCACACCGTAATAACGCGTCAGCATACGCACGGCGTTAAACAGAATGAAGAACAGCAGGGGACCGAGCAAGCTGCCGCTCATCGCGATACCGGCACCGAGTGCAGCAAACACCGGGCGAACGGTACCCCAGAAGATCGGGTCACCCACCCCCGCCAGCGGTCCCATCAGGCCGACTTTGATGCCGTTAATCGCGGCATCATCAATCGCCGCGCCGTTAGCACGCTGCTCTTCCATCGCCATGGTAACGCCGAGCACCGGTGCTGCCACGTATGGATGGGTATTAAAGAACTCCAGATGGCGTTTAATCGCCTGTTTACGATCGTCATTGTTCTCAGGATAGAGGCGACGAATCACCGGCACCATTGAGAAGCAGAAGCCCAGCGCCTGCATACGTTCAAAGTTCCATGAACCCTGAAACAGGTTAGAGCGGATGAACACACCACGGACATCGCTCGGGGTGAGTTTCTTTTGCGTGTTAGTTGTATCAACCATGATTTCACCTGTTCCTAGTCGAGTTCGTTGTCGAGGTCATTGTGTGCAGGACCGGCAGCGGCCGCGCCTGCTGTACGGTTATATTTCGGCGCCAGCTGGATATACAGCACCGCCATGACCACACCAATCACGCCCAGAGCAACCAGGTTGAAGTTGGTGAAGGCCGCCGTCACAAAGCCCAGATAGAAGAACGGCATCAGGTAGCCTGCGCGCATCATGTTGATGACCATCGCGTAACCGACCACCACGATCATGCCACCGGCGATGTTCAGACCGTTGGTGACCACTTCTGGAATGGAGCTCAACAGTTCCTGTACCACGCTGGTACCCACTGAAATCGCCACAATCAGGGCTGGAATTGCAATACGCATCGCCTGCAATACCAGTGCAGAGACGTGAATCCAGCTGATGGCGCTCAGATTACCTTTCTCGGCGGCCTTATCGGCAGCGTGCTGGAAGGCAACGGTGATGGTACGGACGATGATGGTCAGAACCTGACCGGCTGCCGCCAGTGGAATTGCCAGTGCGATACCCGCACCAACGCTTTGGCCACCCGCGATAACCAGGATGGTTGAAATGATGGAGGCCAGTGCCGCATCGGGTGCAACCGCCGCACCGATGTTCATCCAGCCCAGCGCGATCATTTCCAGCGTACCACCGATGATGATACCGGTTTTCATGTCACCCAGAACCGCACCAATCAAGGTACAGGCCACCAGTGGACGGTGGAACTGGAACTCATCAAGAATCGAACCCATCCCGGCAATACAAGCCACAATAAATATCAGGATGATTTGTAGCGTGGTTATTTCCATTGCTTTTCTCCTCAGCAAGGTCTCAAGTATTCGCCCGCCAGCGCAGGCAAAAGCGAACTACTGATTGACCTTGGCAATCAGGTCCATCATTTTCAGTCTTGGGTCGTTTGAAACTTTACGCACTTCCAACTCAATACCGCGTTCATTCAGTTTACGGAAGGCTTCAATGTCCTTCTGATCGACCGAAACTGCGTTGTTGACCTGGGTTTTACCCTGTTTGAATGCCATGCCGCCGATGTTGACCGACTTGATATCCACGCCTTGTTCCACAATCCGTTCCACATCGGTAGGATTGGTGAACAGCAGCATCACGCGGTCACGGCCATATTTCGGGTTGTTCCACACGCGGATCATCTTGGCAATATCCACCACGTGTGCGGTCACGCCAGGAGGGGCCACCTGCGTCAGCAGCGTTTTACGCACATGGTCATTAGCCACTTCATCACTGACGACGATGATGCGAGTCACGTTGGTCTCTTTGGTCCAGCGGGTTGCCACCTGGCCGTGAATTAAACGGTCATCGATGCGCGCCAGGCCGATCTTCATGTGCTCGCCCGGTGCCAAAGGCTTTTGCGGTTGCGCCGGGGCTTGTGCGGCAACGGGTGCTACAGCTTCCGGGGTAGGGGTTTCGGTCTTGAGGGCTTTGACACCTTCGCGGCCGGCTTCCACGGCAATATGAATCAATTCCTCAAAGGATGGATTATCATCGCGCCCCATCAGGGTTTCCACCAGCATCGGGATGTTCACCCCCGCGATGACGTCATAATCCGGCTTATCCACCACAATGCGGCTGGCCGCGTTGAATGGACTGCCGCCCCAGGTATCCACCAGGAACAGCACGCCTTTCGACGTGTCGAGTTCTGCCAGTCTCGCCTGATACTTTTCGATTAGCGTTTCTGCATTTTCGCCGGGCACGAAATCAATCCATCCGACATTTTCCTGCTCACCCAACAACATTTCTGCTGTTTTAAGCAGCTGTTCTGCCGCCCAGCCATGTGTACCAATTACAATAGCAATGGTCACTTGCTACCTCCGTTCGCATGAGAGATTCTCTGGCATTGCCGGGAATCATTGAGAATTACCGTTGTTGATTCAGGTGGATCGTTTGGGTCTAAGATGAAGAGTCGCATCAATAAATGTTCCGAAACTGTCCGCTGCACAGCAGTAAGGTCGCGATTTATTTTAGTGTGCGAAAAAATAATTTATGTGATGTTTGTCAGCTATTTCGAGCGTAACGCTGCAAAATTGCATTTATGTTCGTTATTCCTGCGTTTGTGCAGTTGTTTGTAAATGTAATAAAATTTTTTGACGTTGTTGATGTAACTGATACATTAGCGTTCTGTTTAATATTCAGGAGTATCGGGCTTCAGCTCACCTATATGGACCGTCACCGACGTCGCTCAACATGTTCTCAGCGCTTTCTGGCGCACACTACAACGCTCTTCAGCGTGACCTCATTTGCTAACGATCTCTCGTCTCGCTTCACCGCGCAGGCTCAATCTCGTTCGCCCCTCTGTGTTGTAAGGAGTCATTGATGGAATTTCTCTTCGACCCCTCAATTTGGGCGGGTTTGCTAACGCTGATCGTGCTGGAGATCGTTCTCGGCATCGACAACCTGGTGTTCATCGCCATCCTGGCGGACAAGTTGCCACCGAAACAGCGTGATAAAGCGCGTCTGATCGGTCTGTCACTCGCTCTCGTGATGCGATTGGGCCTGCTGTCGCTGATATCCTGGATCGTGACATTGACGCGACCCCTATTCAGCGTAGGCGATTTCAGTTTTTCCGGGCGAGATTTAATTCTGTTGTTCGGTGGTTTGTTCCTGTTATTCAAGGGAACCATGGAACTGCATGAGCGGTTGGAAAACCGCGGCATGGAACATCAGGGCAACAAAGGTTATGCCAGCTTTTGGGCCGTGGTGATCCAGATTGTGGTGCTGGACGCGGTATTCTCGCTTGATGCGGTGATTACCGCAGTGGGTATGGTCAACCATCTGCCGGTGATGATGACCGCCGTGGTGATTGCCATGGGTGTGATGCTGTTGGCTTCGAAGCCGTTGACCAACTTCGTCAATGCCCATCCGACAGTCGTGGTGCTGTGCTTAAGCTTCCTGCTGATGATCGGTTTGTCATTGGTGGCGGAAGGCTTCGGTTTCCACATTCCGAAAGGCTATCTGTACGCCGCAATTGGCTTCTCGATTGTGATTGAGCTGTTCAACCAAATTGCGCGTCGTAACTTTATTCGCCATCAGGAACATCGGCCGATGCGAGAACGTACGGCTGAAGCGATCTTGCGCCTGATGGGCGGTCGCCAGCGTCATCAGCCGGTGACCACTGAAGAAGCTTCGCTGACGCAGGCGATGCCACAGGAAGCATTTAAAGACGAAGAGCGTTATATGATCAACGGCGTGTTGACGCTGTCACAGCGCTCCATTCGTAGCATCATGACGCCACGCGGCAATATCTCATGGGTTGATGCTGAACGTCCGGTGGATGAAATCCGTATTCAGCTCCTCGACACGCCGCACAGTTTGTTCCCGGTATGTCGCGGTGAGCTGGATGAGATCATCGGCGTGGTGCGTGCTAAAGAACTGCTGGTGGCGCTGGAGCATGGTATGGACGTGGCGACGTTTGCTGCTACCACTCCGGCGATAGTGGTGCCTGAAACGCTGGATCCGATCAACCTGCTGGGCGTACTGCGCCGCGCTAAAGGCAGCTTTGTCATCGTCACCAACGAATTTGGTGTGGTGCAAGGTTTGATTACCCCACTGGACGTGCTGGAAGCGATTGCCGGTGAGTTCCCGGATGAAGATGAAACGCCCGATATTATCGTGGATGGTGATGGCTGGTTAGTGAAGGGCGGTACCGATCTGCACTCACTGCAGCAGTTGCTCGACCACCATGAGCTGGTGGATCGGGAAGAAGATCATGCCTCGCTGGCGGGTCTGTTGATTGCCCAGAAAGGCCAACTGCCGCAGCCTGGTGAGATCATCGACCTGCCGCCCCTGCATTTCCAAATCATTGAGGCTACGGATTATCGTATCGACCTGGTGCGCGTAACCAAAGATAAGCCGCATGAAGATGAAGAGCATGAGGCGTAAGGGCTAAGTTAATTGTCATCGAAAAGGCCGATATCCACGATATCGGCCTTTTTTATTTCTGTGACCCGTCCTAAATAGCGTTGGCACATTTTACTCACTCACTTAGGAAGATGTGATTAAGCAGTATGTGTTTCGCCCTGAATGGCGTTGACACCTTCCACACTTTCTCTGAGGAATAGGTCATGAACGAGTATGTTAAACGCTCCACGCGATTGACCTAATCCAGGTACAGCGTTGTACAGACCGCAAAAATGCCACATGAAGCCGGTAAAGGGGGATGAGGAGTAAAGCGTACGCCGCAGGGATGCGGCGTCCGAGGCTACAGGGATGTATTCACGCCGTCTTTACGGAACATCCCCCTTTACTGGCTGGAACGCACCCTCAGACACAGCAATCGAACGCATCATGAAACAGAGCAATCGAACGCACCATCAAACAGAGCAATCCAACCCAGCATCAGACACTACAATCCAACCCAACATCAGGCCCTAAGATGCGCCTGATGCTGCTCCAGCCACACAGGGAAATCTTCGATGGGCATTGGACGGGCGTAATAATAGCCCTGTAAATGATCCACGCCGCGCTCACGCAGATAGTGTGCCTGCTCCGCGGTTTCCACGCCCTCAGCCACTAACGCAATGTTCAAACGCTGCGCCAGCGAAATCACCATATCTGTCACCGTGGCGTTAATCGCGTCGGTACCGATGGCCGCAGTGAAAATCTTGTCAATTTTTAGCACGTCTGGCTTCAGGTCTTTCAGGTAGGCGAGGGAACTGTGTCCGGTACCGAAATCGTCAATCGCCAGGCGCACGCCGATCTCATGCAACTGCGACACCACAGATTGATCAATCACCGGCAGCGCATCGCGCTCGGTCAACTCGACCACCAGCTTCGGCAGCGGGTTAGCGGGCCACCAGATACTTTGCAGATCCTCGACAATCGCACGATCGCGGAAATGGCTGGCGGCAACGTTAATCGCAATATGGAAAGAAGAACATTGCGGCAGGTTAGGTAACTCATCTACCACTTTAGCTAACACAAAGCGCGTCAGTGGTGCTATCAGGTTCTGACGCTCAGCTAGCGGGATAAACACATCCGGCGCAACCCAGCCTTGACGCGCATTGTGCCAGCGCAGCAACAACTCCATGCCATCGCACTCACCACTTTTGGCATTGATCAGTGGCTGACAGTAAACCATAAATTCATTCGCGGTAATGCCATAGCTGATTTGCCAGCTGAGGCTCATGCGGTTCGCGGTGGCTAACCAAACGATATAACCCATCAGCAAGCTCAGCAGCACCGCCAACGGTAGCTGTGAAGGAAGCGTATGCAACGCCAGACGTGCCGGAGAAGGGCCATACAAGGTAATGCTGTAGGGGTAACGCAGTGAAGCCTGATCAAAAGCCACTTCATCTTCCGATGGCACTGTCTCTTCAATCAACGGATTGCCATATTCCAGACTCTGTCCGCCGACATTAAAAATGGCCCGTTCGACCCAGGGTAACTGCGGCTCCAGCAAATAATTTGTCATCAATTCCACATTGATAACCTGCAGCAGCCCATCGCGATTATCCAGCGATTTGGGTGTCCACAGCAGCAAGACCGGTGAGCCTTTTAGCAGGTAATTATCGGTGGTCAGCATCATGCGCTGATTATTAATCGCCAACTCCGGATAGGTCTGGCTGAACGAAATATTGCGCGGGCCGTAAATACTGGAGCAGTAAATACTGTCATCCTGCACCAGCAGGATGGTGCGCACGGTCTGCAATGAAGAAATCTTTTCGATTAACGGATAGCGAACTTGTGCGCAAGGCACGCCAACCAGCCCAAGCGTGTTGTTGGCGGAGACATCCAGCGGGGAGAACATGCGGTCAAAGCGCTCAATGGCGCGACTGGCAAAATTCAGGGACTGCTGCTCAATACGCGATTTCTCTTCGATATAACGAAAAGTCAGCGTGAGAATCAGAACCAGCGCCGCGATCACCAACGCGATAAGCAAACGCTTACGGCGAAATTGACCGACAAATTGCTGGGGAATGAGCATCAGTAACCACCTTGCAAAACAAAAATTGAAGCCAAATTAACGTGTAGGTTATCGGCATTGAGGCGGCCAGGTTTAGCGCACCGCAGAGAAAAAAAGCGGCACTAAAAAACAGCGCGGCCACTAAGGGCCGCGCGCAAATTAATGTATCTGGTTTACTCACAGGGAGGTAGCGTGAGATGCAGAAAAAAATCTAATTGATTATTTTTTCAACACATCTGGTCAATCACATTGAACTTTGATCGCCAGACCACCGCGTGAGGTTTCACGATACTTGGCATTCATGTCTTTACCAGTTTCGTACATAGTTTCGATCACCTTATCCAGTGAAACACGTGGTTCACTGGTACGGCGCAACGCCATGCGCGCAGCATTGATGGCTTTCACTGAGGCGATAGCATTACGTTCGATACAAGGCACCTGCACCTGACCTGCCACCGGGTCACAGGTCAATCCCAGGTTATGTTCCATACCGATTTCAGCGGCGACACACACCTGCTCCGGGCTGGCGCCGAGCAATTCCGCCAGGCCTGCGGCAGCCATCGAACAGGCCACACCGACTTCGCCCTGACAGCCCACCTCAGCACCTGAAATCGAGGCATTCATTTTATACAACACGCCAATGGCACCCGAGGCCAGGAAGTAACGGATGAAGATGTCCGGCGTCACGGTCTCAATAAAGTGATCGTAATAGGCCAGCACCGCAGGGACGATACCGCAGGCGCCGTTGGTTGGCGCGGTGACCACACGTCCACCGGCGGCATTTTCTTCATTGACCGCCAGGGCAAACATGTTGACCCAATCAATCACGTTCATCGGATCATTGGAGTGCTTGGAAGAAGAAACCAGTAAACGACGCAACGAGGCAGCGCGGCGCGGCACGCGCAGTGGACCCGGCAATACGCCTTCCGTATTTAAGCCGCGATCGATACAGGCCTGCATGGTTTGCCACACGTTGCCGAAATAGGCATAAATGTCTTCACGGCTGTGCAGCGCCAGCTCATTCTTCATCACCAAACCGGAAAGGGACAATCCGCTTTCATGGCAGTGGCTCAACAACTCTTTGGCAGAGTTGAACGCATACGGCACCGAGACCTCATCCAGTACGGATTGGCCGAAATGCTCTTCATCAACGATAAATCCGCCGCCAATCGAGTAGTAAGTCTTGGTCAGGATCAACAGATCGCCGGCAAAGGCGAAAACCGTCATGCCGTTTTCATGCAACGACAGATTTTCACTGCGGAACACCATGCCGCCTTCGCGTGGAAAGTCGACTTCACGTGCACCGTTCGCCAGCAGCAGACGCTCGCGCTGCTCGACGTCTTTAATAAAAGCGGGAATGCTATCGATATCCACGGTGGCGGGCTCAAAGCCGGCCAGCCCCATAATGATGGCGATATCGGTATGGTGACCTTTACCTGTGAGCGATAGCGAGCCATAGACGTCGACGGCAATGCGCGTCACGTCTTGCAATTTGCCCTGTTCGGCCAGCAGATCAACAAACTGCTTGCCCGCTTTCATCGGACCTACGGTATGTGAACTGGATGGGCCAATGCCCACTTTGAACATGTCAAAAACACTAATCACCGGTGACACTCCTCACAAATCTTATTCTGTACGGCTGAGGCCGTTTATGCGGCTAATAGTAATCGTCCGCGTGACTCAGCGAGCAGCTTTTCGCATGAAATAAACTAATTATAAGCCACAGAAATAGTTATCCCATTCTGCGGCTGTGAAGTGGATCGAGTTTATGGCGGAAGTAACATGCAGCGCGGAACTCAGGGAAGGGCGATTTGCTGACTTAATGCGCGAATGATCCCGGCGGTCATGCCCCAGATAAAATAATCCTCATACCACGATAACCACACCTGATGTTGACGATGACCACGGCGCAAGGTGAGTCCACTGTAGCGACTGAGACGCAGGGCTTCTGCCAGCGGCATCGCGAAGGTGCTTTCCACTTCGTCAGGATTAATATTGAGAGGCAGGTCCGCTGGAATAATGCCGACCACCGGCGTGACGGCAAAACCGGTGCTGCTGGTCACGGGCGGTAACACACCCACGACGCTAACCTGAGCGGGGTGAATGCCGACTTCTTCTTCGGCCTCACGCAGTGCGGTGTGGATCAGCGAATCATCCGTTGCATCCTGCATGCCGCCAGGGAACGCTACCTGGCCCGCATGCTTACGCAGGTGGGATGAGCGACGCGTCAGCAGTAACCCCGGTTCAGCACCGTCGATCACCGGTACCAACACGGCCGCTCGCCGGCCGCTGATCACGCTTTTGGGTGCGCTCAGAGGAGGCTGCAGCACGAAGCGGTTCAGGAACTGGTCAAGCGTCAGGCTCATTTAAACCTCGCCGCTCAGGCTGGGCAAGATACGATTGACCTTGTGGAAGGTCTCCTGATATTCCAGCTCCACATCGCTGTCCGCCACCAGGCCACCACCTGCCGCACAATAAAGATGCTGATTTTCAGCGATTAACGTGCGGATAGTGATGCTGGTATCCATGCGACCACACAGGCTGATGTAACCGATGCTGCCGCACCAGGCGTTGCGGCGCTGCGGTTCCAGTTCCTCAATAATCTCCATCGCGCGAATTTTTGGTGCACCGGTAATGGAGCCGCCGGGGAAACAGGCGCGCAGGAGATCGGTTGCGCCGAGATGTTGAGGTAGTCGCGCTCGTACTGTGCTGACCAGATGATGCACCGCCGGGAAAGGTTCCACCACAAACAGCTCAGGAACGCTGACGCTGCCGGGTTCAGCAACGCGACCAATGTCATTACGCAGCAAATCGACAATCATCAGGTTCTCGGCGCGATCTTTTTCCGCATGGCTCAGTTTCTCAGCCTGCAAGCGATCGGCTTCTGGATCGGCTAAGCGTGGCAAAGTGCCTTTAATCGGTCGGGTCTCAATCTCCTGCTGCTGCAATGAGAGAAAGCGTTCCGGTGACAGGCTAAGAATGACGCTCTTAGGCAAGCGGATAAACGCACTGAAGGGCGCGCGGTTGTCGCGGTTGAGTCGTAAAAAGGCCAGCCACTCGTCGCCGTGATAGCGAGCCTGAAAGCGTTGTGCCAGGTTCACCTGATAACAATCCCCGGCTTGAATGTAGTGCTGAACCTGTGCAAAACGCGCGGCGTACTCATCAAAACTAAGGTTTGACTGCCAGTCGCTGGTTAGCGCAAAAGCTTTAGGCTGCGGAATCGCCTGCGCCTGCAGCCACTGCCAGCGTTGCCCGGCATCGGTGAGTGAAATCAGGGTGAGTTTTTGCTGATGATGATCCGCGATCAAAGCCCAATCGTAGATGCCGACTGCCATATCCGGCGTTGTCAGATCCTGCTCAGCGCGCTGCGGTAAGATTTCAAAGCGGCGTCCCAGATCATAACCAAACAAACCCAGCGCGCCGCCCTGGAAAGGCAGATCAGCATCAAACAGTGGAGTCGCGCCCAGCATTTCGCACTGTTGCTGCACCAGGTGCAGTGGATCATCGGCGGAGAGGATCACCTTGCCATCACAGTCGATTTCCGTCATCTCGCCGCGCGTGGTAAGCGTGGCACGGGGATCGGCGGTTAAAATGTCAAAACGATTATCGGCATGGTCGGCATGGCCAGAGGTGAGCAACATCGCCCAGGAACGATGAGCAAGCGCAGAAAAACGGCGCAACAGCGCATCCGGCGTATACTTCAGGTTAAGGGTTTTTACGATCATCGGGCTAATTAATCCAACAAGCAGGCGCGTAGCCTGGCACATTTTTTTGTCGCTGGCACCTGTTTGTTCCTCATGGAATAATGCGTCCCCTTTGCACCAGGAGCAAATAATGTTTACAGGTCTTCCGGCTTTATCTCATGAACAGCAGCAGCAAGCTGTGGAACGTATCCAGGAATTGATGGCGGGTGGCATGGCGAGTGGTCAGGCGATTGCGCAGGTAGCACACGAGATCCGCCAGAGCTATCAGGGTGAATCGATTCGGGCGATGTTCGAAGACGACGAAGAAGACGAATAACGCCCGAAAGGGTTACAGCGCGGCGATGATTTTGATTTCCACTTTGTACTTCGGATTCATCAAATCAGCTTGCACGGTGCAACGCACGGGCGCGTTGTCAGGTGAAACCCACGCATCCCATGCACGGTTCATGGCCTGAAAGTCAGCTTTATCGACCAGGAAAATTGTGGCATCAAGGATCTTACTTTTGTCTGATCCGACTCGGGTCAGAATCGCGTCAATCACCGCCAGCGCGTTGGCGGTTTGCGCTTCGGCATCGTCATCCAGATTTTCTGGCACGCTGGTGTAATAGACGGTCTGGTTATGCACAACAGCTTCTGACATGCGGGGTGCGGGATCAATACGCGTAATGGTCATGGTGTTCTCCTGTAATTTCGCTGCGCTAGCCTGCCATATCCTGTAGGGCGCTGTCATCTGTTGTGGTCGCCTCAGGGGAATCCTGACATAATTACAGTGTTTTTGACCAATCGGTGAGGATGTGTGGCAGACGATTTTGCAGCTGATGGCGCGCTGGCGCAGGCTATTCCAGGTTTCAAACCGCGTGCCGCGCAGCGTGAAATGGCGCAAGCGGTCATGGAAGCGGTGAAGAAGGGCGGTGAGCTGGTGGTCGAAGCCGGCACCGGTACCGGTAAAACCTATGCCTATCTGGCACCCGCATTGCGTGCGAAAAAAAAGGTCATTATCTCGACCGGATCCAAAGCCTTACAGGATCAGCTGTATACCCGCGATTTGCCCACCATTGCTCGTGCCCTGAAGTTCAGCGGTAAAACTGCCCTGCTGAAGGGACGTTCCAACTATTTATGCCTCGAACGTCTGGAACAGCAGAATCAGACCGGTGGCGATCTCACCGTGCAGGCGCTCGGGGATTTGATCAACGTGCGCAGCTGGTCAAATCAAACTTCGGATGGCGATGTCAGCAGCTGTTCCGGCGTCGCCGAAGACAGTCCGATCTGGCCGTTTGTCACCAGCACTAACGATAACTGCCTCGGCAGCGATTGCCCGCTCTACAAAGATTGCTTTGTGGTGAAAGCGCGTAAGAAAGCCATGGATGCCGATGTGGTGGTGGTGAACCATCATCTGTTCCTTGCCGATCTTGTCGTGAAAGAGGGAGGATTTGGTGAACTGATCCCGGAAGCGGATGTGATGATCTTCGATGAAGCGCATCAGTTACCCGATATCGCCAGTCAATACTTTGGTCAGCAACTTTCGAGCCGCCAACTGCAGGATCTCGCCAAAGACATCATTATTGCCTATCGCACTGAAGTGCGCGACGTGCAGCAGCTACAGAAATCAGCCGACCGTCTGGCACAGTGCGCGCAGGATTTCCGCTTAACACTGGGCGAGCCGGGTTTTCGCGGCAATCTGCGTGACCTGCTAAGCGATAACAACATCATGCGCATGTTGACCCTACTGGATGATGCGCTGGAGCTTTGCTACGACGTCATCAAATTGTCGCTGGGTCGTTCGGCGTTGCTGGACGCGGCATTCGAACGCGCGGCACTGTATCGCACCCGTTTGAAACGCCTGCGCGCCATTGATGAACCCGGTTTTAGCTACTGGTATGAGTGCACCAGCCGCCACTTTACGCTGGCGTTAACCCCGCTATCGGTCGCCGAACGTTTTCGTGAAGTGATGGATAACCGTAAAGCGGCGTGGGTATTCACCTCCGCCACGCTGGCGGTGAATGAGCAGATGAGCCACTTCTCCAGCCGATTGGGCGTCGATAAAGCCACCACCATGATTCTCGACAGTCCTTTCGATTACACCCAGCAGGCGCTGTTATGTGTACCACGCAATATGCCTGAACCCAATCAACCCGGCGGAGCTCGTCAGCTGGCACGGATGATGAAACCGCTGATCGATGCCAATAAAGGACGCTGCTTCTTCCTCTGTACTTCGCACAAGATGATGCGCGAACTGGCCGCTGAATTTCGCGCCTCGATGACTTTGCCGGTGTTGTTGCAGGGAGAAACCAGTAAAGGTCAGCTGCTGAAGCAGTTCCTCGATGCCGGCAACGCCTTGCTGGTGGCGACCAGCAGTTTCTGGGAAGGCGTTGATGTGCGTGGCGATGCGCTGTCACTGGTGATTATCGATAAGCTGCCGTTTACCTCGCCGGAAGATCCGCTGCTCAAAGCGCGCATGGAAGATTGTCGCCTGCGTGGCGGCGATCCCTTTAATGATGTGCAACTGCCGGATGCCGTGATCACCCTGAAGCAGGGCGTTGGCCGTTTAATCCGCGACACGGAAGACCGTGGCGTGCTGGTGATTTGCGATCAGCGTCTGGTGTCGCGCCCGTACGGCGGGTTGTTCCTCAATAGCCTGCCACCCACGCCGCGTACCCGCGATTTACAGCGTGCCATCGCTTTCGTCCGCCAGCCAGAGAAGCACTAATTTGTGCCCGGCTGTGTTAAGATGCGCGCCATTTTGACTTTCAGAGGTTGTTATGTCCGCCCGAATTTTAGCTCTGGACACGGCGACAGAAGCCTGTTCTGCCGCGCTGCTCAATCAGCAGCAGATCGATGCCCGCTTTGAAATCGCCCCGCGCGATCACACCCAACGCATCTTACCGCTGGTACAAGAGCTGTTGCAGTTGCAGCAGCTGGATCTGACCGCGCTTGACGTGCTGGCGTTCGGCCGTGGACCGGGTAGTTTCACTGGCGTGCGCATTGGCATTGGTATTGCGCAAGGGCTGGCGCTGGGTGCGAACTTGCCGATGATCGGCGTCTCTTCTCTCGCGACTATGGCTCAGGGCGCATGGCGCTTAACCGGCGCTAACCGCGTGCTGGCTGCCATCGACGCGCGCATGGGCGAAGTTTACTGGGCCGAATATCAGCGTGATGCTAACGGTGAATGGCAAGGTGCGGACTCGGAAGCCGTTTTGAAACCCGAAGATGTGCAGGCGCGCATCGGCCAGCTAAGCGGCGAGTGGGCAACGGTCGGCACCGGCTGGGCGGCTTATCCGCACCTGCTAACTTCGACCGGCGCAACCTTAGTGACCACCGAAGTGACGCTGCCTGCAGCAGAGGACATGTTGCCGCTGGCCCTGAGTGCCTGGCAGCGCGATGAGTCGGTGGCAGTGGAAAATGCCGAACCGGTTTACCTGCGCAATGAAGTGGCATGGAAAAAGTTGCCGGGCCGTTAAGCGCTACGCAACTATTCCGTAAGCGGCCAGTCTAACTGAGAAATAACAGGAGAAGTGCTATGCCAATAAGTCGTAAAGGGATGTCTGGCGCTCTGTTAGCCTGCGCGTTGTTACTCAGCGGCTGCGTTTCGGTGCCAGATTCCATTAAAGGGAGTTCTCAACTTCCACAGCAAGATTTATTACGTGTGATGAATGCGCCTCAGCTGTATGTCGGCCAGGAGTCACGTTTTGGCGGTAAAGTGGTGAAAGTCACCAATCTGACGGGCGTGACGCGCCTGGAGATCGCCACCCAACCGCTGGATGACAGTGCGCGGCCGCGTTTAGGTTCCGCATCGGTTGGGCGTATTTTCGCCGACATTCGCGGTTTTGTTGATCCGGTGGATCTGAACAATCAGTACGTCACGGTACTGGGTAATATCAAAGGCACCGAAAAAGGTGAGATTGGTAAAGCCAGCTACAACTTTGTGGTGGTGGATGTGCGCGGCTATCAGCGCTGGCACCTGACTCAGCAGGTGATGACGCCACCGCAGCCTATCGATCCCTGGATTTGGTATGGGCCAACGCGCCGTCATCCGGGTTACTGGGGGCCAAATCCTTATTGGGGGATGAACATGAATACCGGTCCCGCGCAGGTGGAAACTATCCTGACCGAATGATTCATCTTCATTATTTGACGGCCCGGTCGCGGCGCTCGCGACCGGGCTTTTTTATTGGGCGCGCAACCGATGCGCGAAATTTAGTGATGCGCTTCGCAACCTGAAAATGCCGAAACAGGCAAACTGGTACAATCAGTTAAAATATTGTTAACAACACTGATTGCAGAGGCGGCGATGGCTACGCAACAAGAATATCGGGGTGATTCTTTGAATAAGGTTTGGCTTAAACGCTATCCAGCAGATGTTCCTGCGGAGATTAATGCGGACCGTTATACCTCTTTGGTCGAACTTTTCGAGCACGCAGCATTGCAGTATGCCGATAATACGGCGTTCATTAATATGGGCCAGCCGATGACTTACCGTCAGTTGGATAAGCAAAGCCGCGACTTTGCCGCCTGGCTGCAGCAAGGTCTGGGCCTGAAGCAGGGCGACCGCGTGGCGCTGATGATGCCCAACCTGCTGCAATATCCGGTGGCGCTGTTTGGCGTGCTGCGTGCGGGTATGGTCGTCGTCAACGTGAATCCGTTGTATACGCCGCGTGAGCTGAAACATCAGCTGAATGACAGTGGCGCCAGCGCGATTGTGATTGTATCCAACTTTGCCCACACGCTGGAAAAAGTGGTCGCCGAGACGCCGATCAAGCACGTGATGCTGACGCGTATGGGTGACCAGCTTGCCCCGATTAAAGCCACGCTGGTCAACTTCGTGGTGAAGTATGTGAAGAAGCTGGTGCCGAAATACCATTTGCCCGGTGCGGTGCCATTCCGCAGCGCACTGCGGCAGGGCGCGCAGATGACTTACCAGCGTCCGACGCTGACTAACAGTGATCTGGCATTCCTGCAATACACCGGCGGCACCACCGGCGTCGCCAAGGGCGCGATGCTAACTCACGGCAACATGCAGGCTAATCTGGAGCAGACCAAAGCCACCTATGGCAAACTGCTGCGTGCGGGCAAAGAGCAGGTGGTCACGGCACTCCCGCTTTACCATATCTTTGCGTTAACGGTAAACGGCCTGCTGTTTCTCGATCTCGGCGGTACCAACCTGCTGATCACCAATCCGCGTGATATCCCCGGTTTTGTCAAAGAGCTAAGCAAATTCCCGTTCACCGCCATTACCGGCGTCAATACGCTGTTTAACGCGCTGCTCAACGACGAAAACTTTAATAAGCTCGATTTCTCCACGCTGCGTCTTTCTGCTGGCGGCGGCATGGCCGTGCAAAAGGCCGTGGCCGAACGCTGGGAAAAACTCACCGGGCATTATCTGCTCGAAGGTTATGGCCTGACTGAGTGTTCACCGCTGGTGTCGGTCAATCCGTATGACATCACCTGCCACACCGGCAGCATCGGTCTTCCTGTACCCTCCACAGATGTGCGTATTGTGGATGACGAGGATAACGATGTGGCGCCAGGTGAGCCGGGTGAACTCTGTATTCGAGGTCCACAGGTGATGGTCGGTTACTGGCAGCGACCGGATGCCACCGAAGAAGTGTTGAAAAATGGCTGGCTGCACACCGGTGATGTTGTTACCGTTGATGGCGAAGGTTTTATTCGCATCGTCGATCGGAAGAAAGACATGATTCTGGTGTCAGGCTTTAACGTGTATCCTAACGAAATCGAAGATGTGCTGATGCAGCATCCGAAAGTGCGCGAAGCCGCCGCAATCGGTGTTCCCAGCGACCTTTCCGGCGAAGCGGTGAAAGTGTGCATCGTTAAAAAGGATCCGTCACTGACGAAAGAGGAAGTGCTGGATCATTGCCGCCGTCAGCTCACCGGCTACAAAGTGCCGAAGATTATCGAGTTTAGAGACGAGCTGCCGAAGACCAACGTGGGCAAAATTTTGCGCCGCGAATTGCGTGACGAGGCGAAGCGAGAAGGGCAGTAAGCTGCCATTCTCCCAAGGTTAACGCCGGCTTAGTCCGGCGTTTTTATTGCTTTTAACATGGAGCGCTGCGCGAAGTGTGCCGCAGCGAGAATGAATACGTGAATTACACTTTGATCGACCAAAACAGCCAGCTGGCTGCCGTGTGCGAACAAGCGCGCCAGCATGACGCCGTTGCGCTGGACACTGAATTCGTGCGCACCCGCACTTACTATCCGCAGTTGGGCCTGATCCAGCTGTTCGATGGTGAACAACTGGTTTTGATCGATCCGCTGAATATCAGCGACTGGGCGCCATTTGTCGCGCTGTTGCAAGATACCCACGTCACCAAGTTCCTGCACGCTAGTGGCGAAGATCTCGAAGTGTTCCTGCATCGCTTTAAATGCTTGCCCAATCCGATGATTGATACGCAGGTTTTAGCTGCATTTGCAGGGCAGCCGCTTTCATGGGGCTTTGCCGCAATGGTGAACCACTTTAATCAGATTGAACTGGATAAAAGTGAATCCCGCACTGACTGGCTGGCACGCCCGCTGACTGAGCGCCAGTGTGTTTATGCCGCAGCAGACGTGGCTTACTTGCTGCCGATTGCGCATCAGTTAATGGAGCAGACCGAAGCCGCAGGCAACATGGCTGCTGCGCTGAGCGAATGCGATAATCTTTGCCAGCGTCGTCTTGACGTTTTACAGCCAGAGGATGCATGGCGCGACATCACCAACGCATGGCAGTTGCGACCGCGCCAGTTGGCAGCGCTGCAACGCCTGGCGGCATGGCGCTTGAACATCGCCCGCCAGAAAGACATGGCCGTGAATTTTGTGGTGCGTGAAGAGAATCTGTGGAAAGTGGCGCGCTTTATGCCGGGTAGCCTGGGTGAGCTCGATCATTTGGGCCTGAACGGTCACGAGATTCGCTTCCACGGGAAAGCGATGGTGGCGCTGGTGGCGGAAGCGCAGGCACAGGATGAAGCGACCTTGCCACAACCGTTGCCCAATCTGATTGACCATCCGCATTACAAACAGGCATTTAAAGCAATCAAAGCGCTGGTGTTACAGGTAAGCGAAGAGACGGGTTTCAGTCAGGAGCTATTGGCTTCACGTCGCCAAATCAATCAGGTGTTAAGCGTATACTGGGGCTTGAAAAGCGGATGCCGTACACCAGAATTACTGACTGGCTGGCGTGGTGAATTGCTGCAAAAGCGAATCGACGAGATCCTGCAGGCGCTATAAGCGGAATGTTTTCCCCTGCGCACAACGCAGGGGAAAATCAGGAACCCGCTACAATCATTTAGGAACGTCTTCCGTCTCCGTCTCCGGCAGTGTGACGTTGAGTTCCAGGATGGAGATATCATCCCCTTTCTGATCCAGCTGAACGGTCACCATATCCGGGTCAATTTTCACGTACTTACAGATCACTTCCAAAATATCGCGCTTCAGTTGCGGCAGATAATGGGGCTCACTGTCGCCCCTTCTGCGCTCGGCTACGATAATCTGCAGCCTTTCCTTGGCTATGTTGGCTGTGTTCTTCTTACGGGATAAAAAGAAATCTAATAATGCCATTGGTTATCCCCCGAACAGGCGTTTCAGGAAACCCTTCTTCTCTTCTTCAATAAAGCGGAAGGGGCGTTCTTCGCCAAGCAGGCGATCTACGGTATCAGCGTAAGCTTTACCGGCGTCAGAGTTAGCGTCGAGAATGACCGGCTCACCTTGGTTAGAAGCACGAAGTACTGACTGATCTTCCGGGATCACACCCACCAGTGGTATACGCAGAATCTCCAGCACGTCTTCCATGCTCAGCATGTCGCCACGCGTCACGCGGCCTGGATTGTAACGTGTCAGCAGCAGATGCTCTTTCACCGGGTCCTGGCTATTTTCAGCACGACGCGATTTAGAAGAGATAATGCCGAGGATGCGGTCGGAGTCACGCACGGAAGAGACTTCGGGGTTGGTGGTGATAATCGCTTCATCCGCAAAGTACAGTGCCATCAACGCACCGGTTTCGATCCCCGCAGGGGAATCGCATACGATGAAGTCGAACTCCATCGCGGCCAGGTCGTTTAATACTTTTTCCACGCCTTCGCGGGTCAGCGCATCTTTATCACGTGTTTGTGAAGCAGGCAGGATATAGAGTTGCTCCGTGCGCTTGTCACGAATCAGTGCCTGGTTCAAGGTTGCATCGCCCTGGATGACGTTGACGAAGTCATAAACCACACGGCGTTCACAGCCCATGATCAGGTCGAGGTTACGCAGACCGATATCAAAATCGATCACGACAGTTTTTTTGCCTTTCTGCGCTAAACCGGTTGCGATGGCCGCGCTTGACGTGGTCTTGCCAACGCCCCCTTTACCCGATGTAACTACAATGATGCGTGCCATAAATGTTGATTTCCTTAACGAAAGAAAAGGGGCCTAATAAAGTGTCTGAATGGTGAGCGCGCCCTCTTTAAGGCACAGGCGCGCGGCTTTACCAAAGAATTCCGCCGGAATCTGATCCATGATCCAGTATTCCCCGGCAATAGAGACCAACTCGGCTGCGAGGTTGGTACAAAAAATCTGGCTGTCACGTTCGCCACTGGCACCCGCCAGCGCACGACCGCGCATCATGCCGTAAATATGAATATTGCCGTCCGCCACCAGTTCGGCACCGGCGCTGACGCTGTTGGTGACGATAAGGTCGGCATTCCGTGCGTAAATTTGTTGGCCTGAGCGCACTGGCGTATTGATGATGCGGGTTTTGCTGGCGGTTTCAGCGACCGGCGCCAGGATTGGCGGGGCTTCTTCAACCACTGGCTCTTCCGCACGCTTGCGATTCTCTTTGCCTTCTGACAACACCGGCAAGCCTGCTCGGGCAATCATCTTTTTCAGGGCTTCATCTTTACAACCACTGACACCGACAATGCGCAAACCGGTGGCGATGACCGCCTGCTGCATCTGCTTCCAGTTGATGTCACCGTTCAGCGCTGACACATTGAGCACCACCGGCGCATTCTGCAAAAACGCAGGTGCCTGGTCGATTTTGTCCTGCAGCGCCTGACGAATCACCTCGGGTTGTGAATGGTGCAGATGAACCACTGACAGGGTAAAACTGCTTCCCTTGAATTCGATTGGCGTTTGCGACATCTGTCCTGACTCAGTCCTGTTTTACGACCCTAAGATGTACGTCGATAAAATCGTCATTAACATCAAACGGTCAATATTCGAAGTTCTGCAAGCATGTTATAGTTACTGCTATATTCAGGCAAGTGACGCCACAGGTTAATTCGAGTAAAAAATATGTTTTGTGTGATCTATAGAAGCCCGCAACGTGAACAAACTTATCTTTATGTTGAAAAAAAAGACGATTTTTCGCGCGTTCCGGAAGAACTGCTGCGTGGCTTTGGTAAACCCCAGCTAGCAATGGTGCTATCACTGGACAAACGCGACAAACTGGCTAATGCAGATATCAATAAAGTTAAGCAAGGTTTAAGCGATCAAGGCTATTATTTACAGATCCCACCACCGGTTGAAAGTCTGCTCAACATTCATCTTGATCAGAGTAAAAAAGTTTAATTCGGATTCATCTGTAAATATTCCCTGTAAAAATCCTCAGTGTTATTTGCATTAATTATTCGCCCGCTTCAAAGCATTATTGCGGGCAATAATTCCAGGTTGTGATCCTGTTTGTTGCGTATGATTAACGACTTTTGACAATTTCCGCCACGTCTGCTGCCATAAAACCGCTAATATAATCCTCCTCAGCTTGCCGCGTTCCGGCACTGAACCTGACCTATCCGCCAGTCAGACTGGCATCAAACACTACTAATGCAGGGGAACAGCATGTATCAGCATCGTAACTGGCAGGGCGCTTTGTTGGATTATCCCGTCAGCAAAGTGGTTTGCGTGGGCAGCAACTATGCGAAGCACATCAAGGAAATGGGCAGTGCCACGCCGACAGAACCGGTGGTGTTTATCAAACCGGAAACGGCGGTTTGCGATCTGCGCCAGCCGCTTTCGATTCCAGCCAACTTCGGCGAAGTGCATCACGAAGTGGAACTGGCGGTGCTGATAGGCTCCACGCTGAAGCAGGCAACGGAAGAGCATGTGGTGAAAGCGATTGCCGGATATGGTGTGGCCCTGGACCTGACGCTGCGTGATGTGCAGGCGGGGCTGAAAAAAGCCGGTCAGCCGTGGGAAAAATCCAAAGGGTTCGATAACTCTTGCCCGCTGTCAGGTTTCATTCCAGTTTCTGAATTCAGCGGCGACCCGCAGGATACTGAACTGAAGTTAGTGGTGAATGGCGAAGTGCGCCAGCATGGCAGCACGGCGGATATGATTCACAAAATCCTGCCGCTGATTGCTTACATGAGCCAGTACTTTACGCTGCGCGCCGGCGATGTGATCCTGACGGGCACCCCGGAAGGTGTCGGGCCAATGCGATCTGGCGATAAACTCGAAATCTCGCTGGCCGGTCACGGAATTACCACCCGCGTACTGTAAAACTTGCATCACCGCACCTAACCCTTTATAAGGTGCGGTCTTATTGCACAACCCGGACCGCGATCATGACTGAACAACCTTTCTGGCAGACAAAACGCCTTGACCAAATGGACGATGCAGAGTGGGAATCACTGTGCGACGGCTGCGGCCAGTGCTGCCTGAATAAGTTGCAGGATGCGGACACCGACGAAATCTACTTCACCAATGTGGCTTGCAATCAGCTGAACATCAAAACCTGCCAGTGCCGTAACTACGAGCGCCGGTTTGAGTACGAAGAGGACTGCATCAAGCTCACGCGTGAAAACCTCACCACCTTTAACTGGCTGCCGCGTACCTGCGCCTATCGTCTGTTAGGCGAGGGCGGGACTTTACCTGCCTGGCATCCACTGGTGGCCGGTTCGAAAAAGGCGATGCATGCGCAGCGTATCTCGGTGCGTTACATTGCGGTGCGGGAAAGTGAAGTACGCGACTGGGAAGATCACATTATCGATCGACCCGACCGTAACGGTTGACGTGAAAACAGGCAGCGAGAGCTGCCTGTTTTATTTTGATTAGCGGCTAAACAGATCGCGGCGTTTTGGCTTAAACGGCTGGGCAATCAGCACCAGTGCGCCAACCAGCAGATACGCGGCAAAGATGACGATCATCCATTGTGGCATGCTCCAGGTCAGGAATGTCCAGCTGCGTTCGGCACAATCACCGCTGGCGACAAATACTGATGGCAGCCATTTATCCAACGGCAGCCAGGTCGGGAAGCGTGCGGCAAAGTCACAAGTAACAAACGGATTCGGGTGCAGCTGAATATTCGTATGTTCAATCGAAAGCATTAATCCCTTATAAGCGCTGTAAAGCCAAATCAGGATAGCGGCCCAGCGCAGTGGTAGGGATTTCGGGGCGAACGCGCCAACGATACCTGCGCCCATGACGCCAAACAGCGCACAACGTTCGTAGATACACATCACGCAGGGCTTCAGTCCCATGACGTGTTGAAAGAAGAGTGCAGTCAGTTCAAAAGCCAGTGCTGTCAGAGCCAGCAATAACCATGCCCCGCGTCCTCGTGAGCATTGATTCAAATATCGCAACATATTGCTTATCCTGTAACCATTAATGCTTCGCAGTGTAAACCAAAAGCGTAACCGTGCCAGCCAGGTAAGGGGAAAAAATCATGTACAAAAATGACTTAAGCCTGATCCAGGCCATATAAAGCGCATTTACTGATCAAGCGGAGGTGGTAGAAGGTCCATACCACGCAAACGAGTGCGTTGCCGTCTGACCGGTTAAAAACACCGCTGAATTTTGCGCCAGCGCGCGCTTTTAATCGGTTGTCAGTCTATTTCCGCTATAGCCGCTCTGGTATGATGAGTGCCATTACGACAAAGAAAGCAATGAGAAATAAATGCTATGGTGATTAAGGCGCAAAGCCCCGCAGGATTTGCTGAAGAGTATATTATTGAAAGCATCTGGAACAGTCGCTTTCCGCCGGGGTCTATTCTGCCTGCTGAACGTGAGCTTTCTGAACTGATTGGTGTCACGCGCACCACGCTGCGTGAAGTTTTACAGCGTCTGGCACGCGATGGATGGTTAACCATTCAACATGGTAAACCCACGCGCGTGAATGATTTCTGGGAAACCTCCGGTCTTAACATTCTCGAAACGCTTGCCCGCCTCGATCACGATAGCGTACCGCAGTTGATTGATAATCTGCTGTCGGTGCGTACCAATATCGCGTCGATTTTTATTAGCCGCGCACTGCGCCATCATCCGGACAAAGCGCGCGAGGTGCTGGAAACTGCACTGAGCGAAGAGGATAAAGCAGAAGCCTACACCGAACTGGATTATCGCGTGTTCCGTGGTTTGGCCTTTGCCTCCGGTAACCCGATTTATGGTTTGATCCTGAACGGTTTGAAAGGGCTGTACACCCGCGTGGGGCGCCACTACTTCTCTAATCCCGAGGCGCGTCAGCAGGCTCGTAGCTTCTATCGTCAACTGGCGGATTTGTGTAGTGCGAATCCCACGCAGGACCAGATTGTCGATACGGTACGTGAGTATGGTCGTCGCAGTGGCGAGATCTGGCATAGCATGCAAAAAAGCATGCCCGATGATTTAGCCAGCAAGCGCTAAAAGAAAACCGGACTTTAACAGTCCGGTTTTTTTATGTTTACAGCGCGGGTCCACGTGTTGGCGACCGGTCCAGCAGATCAACGCTGCCATCTTCGTTCTGTTGTTCCAGAATCACATCGAAACCCCACAACCGATGCACATGCTTCAGCACTTCGCGGCGGCTTTTATCCAGCGGCGCACGTTGCTGTGGCACGTAACGTAAGGTCAGCGAACGGTCACCGCGCAGATCCACATTATAGACCTGAATGTTAGGCTCCAGATTGCTCAGGTTGTACTGTGCTGACAGTTGCTGGCGGATGGCACGATAGCCAGCTTCGTCGTGGATCGCGGCAATTTCCAGGAAGTTATTGCGATCGTCATCCATTACCGTAAACAGGCGGAAGTCGCGCATCACTTTGGGTGACAGGAACTGGCTGATGAAACTCTCATCTTTAAACTCGCGCATGGCAAAGTGCAGCGTTTTCAGCCAGTCGGAACCCGCAATATCCGGGAACCAGTAGCGATCCTCTTCCGTTGGTGACTGGCAGATACGCTTGATATCCTGGAACATGGCGAAGCCCAAAGCATAAGGGTTTATGCCGTTATACCACTGGCTGTTATACGGTGGCTGATACACCACATTGGTGTGGCTGTGCAGGAACTCCATCATAAAGCGTTCCGACACTTTCCCTTCGTCGTAGAGATGGTTGAGGATGGTGTAATGCCAGAACGTCGCCCATCCTTCGTTCATCACCTGCGTCTGTTTCTGCGGGTAGAAATACTGGCTGACCTTGCGCACGATGCGCAGCACCTCGCGTTGCCAGGACTCCAGCAGCGGGGCGTTTTTTTCCATAAAGTAGAGTAAGTTTTCCTGCGGTTCCGAAGGATAGCGCGCCGCTTCCACGTGCACGGACTCCTTCTCTTTACGCGGCAGGGTGCGCCATAAGGTGTTTACCTGGCTTTGCAGATACTCTTCACGGCTTTTTTGCCGCGCTTTCTCTTCCTGCAGCGAGATCTTTTGCGGACGTTTATAGCGATCCACGCCGTAGTTCATCAGAGCATGGCAAGAGTCGAGCAGCCGCTCCACTTCTTCGACGCCATATCGCTCTTCACAATCGGTGATGTAATTACGCGCGAATAACAGGTAATCGACGATGGAGCTGGCATCGGTCCAGCTGCGGAATAAATAGTTATTTTTAAAGAAAGAGTTGTGCCCATAGCACGCGTGCGCCATCACCAGCGCCTGCATGGTCATGGTGTTCTCTTCCATTAGATAGGCAATACAAGGATTGGAGTTGATGACGATCTCGTACGCTAAGCCCTGCTGGCCATGTTTATAGCGTTGTTCGGTTTCAATGAATTTTTTACCGAACGACCAGTGGGCATAGTTAATCGGCATACCCACGCTGGAGTAGGCATCCATCATTTGTTCGGAGGTGATGACTTCGATTTGATGCGGATAGGTATCAAGCCCGTAGCTTTTCGCTACACGGTCAATTTCTGCCAGATAAACATCAAGCAGTTCGAAGGTCCAGTCGGGTCCATCACTGAGTCGTTTACTGCTCCGGGTTGGCTCGTCAAAGATTGTCGTCATAGCGCACCTCTGTTTTGCAAGCGGCAGGCAACGGATTGTCACCTGTCACGATCGTTTAAGGCTTCATCCTGAGAAAGACGGCCCAATAAAACTGAGCGAACACTTCAATGATAGTCCACTGTCGCTTATCCGAAACCGGAACTCAATCGAATTCTTTTGGCAGAAAATCATTCAAAAATCGTCGCTTAAGTCATTACTGATGACAACTGTTGGTTTTTATCTAAGTTACAGAATAAAGTTCTGTTTATAAGTGCATTGTATGACTGCGGCGCTTTCTCCTGAAAAAAGAGAAAAGCACTCCCTTGCGCATAATAAATTGCTGATTAATGGTTTTATGGCATAAAAAATCCTGATTTTTGCACTACCTCATGATTTCTGTGTGCAGGAAGGTGAAAAACATGTGAAATATGTCTGTCGAATGTAAGATAAGAAGTGCTGCCTGGTTATGCTGATTCAGGCGGCATTCATAGTTGATTATGCTTTTGCCGCGGCGAGGGGCTTATGCGCGTAGTGATTCTTGGAAGTGGTGTCGTGGGAGTGGCGAGTGCCTGGTATTTGGCGCAGGCTGGACATGAGGTGACGGTCATCGATCGCCAGCCGGGGGCCGCGCTGGAAACCAGTGCCGGCAACGCTGGCCAGATCTCTCCAGGTTATGCGGCGCCCTGGGCGGCACCGGGCGTGCCACTGAAAGCGGTAAAATGGATGTTCCAGCGTCACGCGCCATTGGCCGTCCGCCTCGACGGCAGCAAGTTCCAGCTGGAATGGATGTGGAACATGCTGCGTAACTGTGACATGCGCCATTATCAGGAAAATAAAGGACGCATGGTACGTATCGCGGAATACAGTCGTGATTGCCTGAAAGCATTGCGCGCCTCGACCGGTATCGCCTATGAAGGCCGACAGGGTGGCACCTTGCAGTTGTTCCGCACTAAGCAACAGTTTGAGAGCGCCAGCAAAGATATTGCCGTGCTGAAAGAAGCCGGCGTGCCATACGAACTATTGGAAGCACACCAGCTCCACAGCGTTGAACCGGCGCTGGCCACGACCGCACACAAACTGACCGGTGGGCTGCGTTTACCGAACGATGAAACCGGAGACTGCCAGCTGTTTACGCAGCGCCTGGCCGAGATGGCAGCCGCTGCGGGTGTCACCTTCCGCTATGACACCCAGGTTGATCAACTGCTGCGTGAAGGCAATCGCATTTACGGTGTGAAGTGTGGTGATGAGGTGGTTAAAGCGGATGCCTATGTGGTGGCCTTTGGTTCCTACTCGACCGCGTTGCTGAAAGATATCGTCTCAATTCCGGTTTATCCGCTAAAAGGCTATTCCCTCACCATTCCGATTAAGAATTCCGACGCTGCACCGGTGTCCACCATCCTCGATGAGACCTACAAAGTGGCGGTCACGCGCTTTGACGATCGCATTCGCGTGGGAGGCATGGCGGAAATTGTTGGTTTTAACACCAAACTGACGCCTGCACGACGTGAAACGCTGGAGATGGTGGTCAGCGATCTCTATCCTGAAGGCGGTTTTGTTGAACAGGCCACGTTCTGGACAGGATTGCGTCCGATGACGCCGGACGGCACGCCGATTGTCGGGCGTACGCCGCTGTCCAATCTCTATCTCAACACCGGTCACGGAACGCTGGGATGGACCATGGCCTGTGGTTCCGGTCAGCTATTGGCTGATTTGATTTCCGGTCAGAAACCGGCGATTGCCGCAGACGATTTGTCAGTACTGCGCTACCTGCCGGGTTTCGAACCCCATTCGTCGCCGTTGCGTAACGCTAACGCGGCGCGTTGAGACCTCAGGGAGAGCACAAGCATGTCACGTCCTACTGGCGCCACCATTAACCAACAGGCGCTGCGCCACAATCTGGCGATTGTACGGCAGGCTGCACCGCAGTCGCGGGTTTGGTCAGTGGTCAAAGCCAATGCATACGGGCACGGTATCGCGCGTGTCTGGCAAAGTCTGGCAGAGACCGATGGTTTCGCGCTGTTGAATATGGAAGAAGCGATTCTGTTGCGTGAGCAGGGTTGGAAAAAACCGATTCTGTTGCTGGAAGGTTTCTTCCATGCTGAAGATTTAACGTTGATCGATCGTTATCGCTTGACCACCAGCGTGCACAGCAACTGGCAGATTCAGGCGCTGGCCAAAGCTTCACTTTCTGCACCGGTTGATATCTATGTGAAGATGAACAGCGGCATGAATCGGCTGGGTTTCCGTCCTGAACAGGTTCAGGCGGCGTGGCAGAAACTGCGTGCGCTCCCTAACGTCGGTGAGATGACGCTGATGGCGCATTTTGCGGACGCGGAAAACCCGGAAGGACTTATCGAACCGATGAAGCGCGTTGAACTGGCCGCCGAAGGTTTGGATTGCCCGCGCTCGCTCTCCAACTCTGCCGCCACGTTGTGGCATCCTGAAGCGCACTTTGACTGGGTGCGTCCGGGGATCATTCTCTATGGCGCATCGCCAAGTGGGAATTGGCAGGATATTGCCAGCAGCGGCTTGCAACCTGTGATGACGCTGAACAGTGAAATCATTGGTGTGCAGCAGCTCAGTGCCGGTGACGGTGTGGGCTATGGCTATCGCTATCATGCATCGGGCGCACAGCGCATTGGTATTGTGGCCTGCGGCTATGCAGATGGCTATCCACGCCATGCGCCAACCGGCACGCCAGTGAGCGTCGAGGGTATTCGCACCCAGACGCTGGGCGCGATCTCCATGGATATGATGATGATTGACCTCGAACCTTGTCCGCAGGCCGGGATTGGTTCCAAAGTGGAACTGTGGGGCAATCAGGTGAAAATCGATGAGGTGGCGAAAGCCGCCGGCACGGTGGGCTACGAGCTGATGTGTGCACTCGCGCCCCGCGTACCGGTTGAGATTATTTAAGCGCGGTCACGCTGCCGTGCATCTTCTTACTGCAGCGCCAGGCAATCAGGGCCAGCGCTGCACCTAAAACCATCATCAAAGCCAGTGCTGATTTTTCTGCAACCGGCAATGCCACAATCATCAGGCTGCCACCTGCGCCGCAAGCCATCTGAATAAAGCCCTGCAATGCCGCGGCAACCCCCGCTTGCTGCTGATACGGCTCTAATGCGTAGCTGGTGGCCGGGCCAACGGTAAAGGCCAGTCCCGCAACCGACACCGCCACCGGAATCATATACAGCGCCCAGTGTGTCTGCCATGCGGCAGGCAACAGCGTCATCCCCGCCAGCAGCAAAATGGCACCTAACAGCATAGTGACAAAGCCCATCGCCAGGCAGAACGGGCGTCCGGCTTTACGGATAGTCTTATTCACAAACGCACTGACCAGCATGATCCAAAAGCCGTTGGCACCAAAGGCAAAGGAGAATTGCAGGGGCGTCAGACCCCCTTCCGTCATCAGCACGTGAGGTGCCAGTGACACATAAGTCAGCACCATGCCGAGCGCACCCGCATTGGCAAAGGCGAAGGCAAGAAAACGCGGTTCACGTGCAATCGCCGCGTATTGCGCCAGCGGCAATCCTTTAACTCGCAGCGTATCGGCAGGACGGGTTTCCGGCAGGCAGAACACCACAATCAAACCAATCACGGCAGCATAGCCACACAGGAACCAGAAGGGCGCACGCCAGCCGTAGGCTTCAGCAAGGATGCCGCCCAGCAATGGCGCCAGTGCCGGCACAATATTCAGTGCACCATTCAGGAAACCATAGGCGCGTGCGGCTTCATCACCGCTTAAACGATCGCGCACGCCACTGAAGGCCACCACAGCACTGCAACAGACCGCGCAGCCCTGAATCAAACGGGCGAGGAAGAACACCGGCCATACGGTGGCGGTCGCAGCCACAGCGCTACCAACGATGTAGAGTGCCAGGCCAATCAGCGCAATCGGCTTACGGCCAAAATTATCCACCAATGGTCCGGTCACCAGCTGGCCGATGCCCATCACCAGTAAGAACAACGGAATGGTGATCTGAATCAAACTGACCGGGCTGTTCAGGCCTTCAGCGATTTGCGGCAGAGTGGGAAGGTAAAGATCGATGCCGAGCGGTGCCAGCAGCACCAGGCTTAAAAGCAGCAGGGTAAATTTTTGCATCTGAAACCAGAAACGTCCTGTTAAACAAGCGGGAAGGGTAATGACTTAGCCGGGAAAAAGAAAGGAATAAAAAAGCGATGTCTGCTGGACCAACACAGACATCGCGTCGAGGGTAGGATCAGTAAGCGCCGTCGCGGCGTAACACTACGCCTGCGGTTTTGAACAGAATGGCAATATCGGTCCACAATGCCCAGTTCTTCACATACCAGGAATCGAAATAGACGCGGGTGTCGTAGTCGATGTCGTTACGACCACTCACCTGCCACAGCCCCGTCATGCCCGGTTTCGCCATCAGGTAATAATCGACATCCCCTGCGTAACGTTCCAGCTCAGCTTCGATAACCGGACGTGGTCCCACCAGACTCATCTCACCACGAATCACATTCCACAACTGCGGCAATTCGTCGAGACTGGTTTTACGCAGGAAGCCGCCAATTTTGGTGATGCGTGGATCGTTCTTCAGTTTGAAATCACGATCCCATTCGGCACGCGCTTCTTCACTGGTCGCCAGCAGGTTTTGCAATACTTCCTGGGAGTTAGTGACCATCGAACGGAACTTCAGGCATTTAAACTTCACACCGTCTTGCCCAACGCGTTCATGTCCATAAATGGCATTGCCGCCATCACGTTTCACCATCGCACACAGCAGACCAAATACCGGGGCAAGGAACAGCAGCAACAGTGATGCCACCACGATATCGAAAGTACGCTTGAGGAAGCGGGATGAGCGTTTCGCCAGATTGTTGCTGACGCGCAGGATCATCACTTCGTGGCTGAAGATGAATGACATATCAGTGCCATACAGCGGCACACCGCGCAGGGTTGGGATCACGGAGATCGAGCGGCACTTCATTTTGGACAGGAACTTCAGCCATTTATCGCGTACCACCTGCTGTTCAAACTCAGTGGCGACGATAAATTGCGTGTTGTCGCGATCCATCGTTTGCCAGTTGATGTCTTTCCAGGTGATCACGGGTACACCATTCACGTTCTCAGGGTGGTGCTCATCTTCCAGTGAGATAAAAGCCTGGACGTTGTAGCCGAGGATTTCCTCACTCTGCAGGGCTGCATAAGCTTCCATGGCATTCTTGCCTGAACCAATGATGATGGTCTCTTTCTGCCACTGACCTGCGCGGTTAATGGCACGCTTGACCACCGCACGCATCAGCGGCAGCAGTAGCAGTGCGTAAGTCCAGCTAAACACCCAAACCATGCGCGAAAAATCCCACTTGGAGAAGGCAATCAGCGCCAAATCCAGCAGCGAGAAGACGAACAGGGTTTTAACAATCTCTTTTAACTCGAACCAGAACGGTTTGCGGTAAGTGTAATGACGCATGCGCACCCAAAACCACGCGGTGCAAAGTACAGAAAGCCCTAATTGAGCGATGAAGCGGTACTCAATCTGCTGCGGCGGAATAAAGGTGTCCAGTTCTCCCCAAATACCCTGAACGGTTGCTGCAGATAAAAACAAAGCCAGATTCAGAGCAATTAAATCCGAAAAGCTTAAAGCGACTTTTGCGATGAGATTTTTACGCAATCCGCTCCACGAGCGGGTTGCATCATTCATTACCAATGTACTTGCCATAAAACCTGCTCTCTTTTCTTAAGTAAAAGATGGCCTGACCAGAATCAAGTACGCGCTCAGGAGTTGTCCACCGAAAATAAAAAGAAATGATTTTTCAGTGCGATATAAGTCAATGCTGCCATAAGCGCTGCATGGAAAGGGCCGTTTGAGACGTGATGTACGTCACGAAAAGCTGCAGCAACGTTTAAGAGTATGCAGGAGTTATTTGACAGAGTTAATATGGAAATAGTCTTAAAAGGAAATAAATGCTGCGTGAAATAGTGAGTTAGCTAATTGAAATACAAGGTTAAAACCAAAAAAAACACAGATAGAACGCTTCATTTTAAGACTGCTTTTAGGAATGACCGCCATACGAAGCGGATGGCGGCGGGGGTACATTAGGCGGGTTTTTTTAATACCCAGCGGTCTTGTTGCTTGTCATAGTGTCCGATCTGCAGATCGACGGGCTCGCCATCAATCCACGCCGGCACGCTGGTTTCATGATCCCAGCCATCGAGTTGGTAACTCAGGCCGGGGTTGGTATTGCAGGGAATGCTGATGGTATCGAGCTTTTCAGCATTCAGTTCTGCATCAACGATCTCGTAACGACCAATCTTTACCACGTGTCCCATGCGCTTCTCCCGTTTGTGCTGGGTGGAACAGTGATCATAGTCGCTCACGCGCAGTTTTGGCGTATTCGCGGTTAGGATTACTCCTTGTCTTCCATGACACGTACGCCAATTTTAACGATTTGGTTGTCCTCTTTCTCTGCCACGGTCCAGGTCAATTGGTTCCACTCCACCTGATCGCCCACCACCGGTGTACTGCCCAGCAGGCCCATCACCAGTTGACCGAGGGATTGCTGATCGTTGGTGGTTTCATCGAGTTCCAGCCCATAAATTTGCGCCACATCGCGTAAACGTGCCTCGGCATCCAGAATGAAGTCACCAAAGAAGCGTTGATCGAGCGCGACGGGTGGAGACTGACTGAACATTTTACCCAAAGCGGGCAAATCACGTTCACGTCCAATCACACATAGCACATCGCCCTCTTTAAGGCGCGTGCTACCGTTGGGATGCATCAGCGCGTTATCGCGGAACAGGGCAGCGATGCGCGTTTCGCGTGGCATCTGCAAATCACGCAGCGCGGCTCCGATACACCATTTATCAGCACTAAGTTGGTAAACAAACTGCTCCCAGGGGTTTTCAGGGTGGATGTCCAGTCCGACGCGGCTGATAGGTGATGCAGTAGGGGGAACCACAACTTTGGCGCGTTTGGCCGCATAGCCCAGTGAGGTGCCCTGGAGCATCAACGACACGAGAACCACGAAGAAGGCGATGTTGAAGTAGAGCTTGGCGTTTTCCAGCCCGGCCATCATCGGGAATACTGCGAGGATGATGGGTACTGCGCCACGCAGGCCAACCCAACTGATAAAGATGCGTTCGCGGCCGGTAAAACCTTTAAATGGCAACAGGCCCACCAGAATTGAAAGCGGACGCGCCACCAAAATCAGCCAGAGAGATAAAATCATGGCAGGAACGGCGATATGCCACAAATCAGATGGCGTCACCAGTAAGCCGAGCACGATAAACATGCCGATCTGACTCAACCACGCCATACCATCGAAGGTTTGCAGAATACCGTGACGGTTGCGAATCGGGCTGTTACCCAGCAGATAGCCACACAGGTAAACCGCCAGAATACCGCTGCCTTCCATCACCGTGGTCAGTGCAAACACAATGATGCCGCCACTTAACGCCAGCAGGGGATAGAGACCTTGCGCCAGATTGATACGGTTAATCAGTTGCTGTAGTGCCCAGCCGCCGCCCAGCCCCAGTACAATACCGAGACCGAACTGTTGCACCAGATGTACCACAAACATCCAGCTTAAGCCTGACTGGCCTTGCTGGATCATGTCAATCAGCGTGATGGTCAGGAATACCGCCATGGGATCGTTACTGCCGGATTCAATTTCCAGCGTGGAGCTGACACGTTCGTTAAGGCCTTTATCCCCCAGCAGCGAGAAAACGGCGGCGGCATCGGTGGAACCGATAATCGCGCCAATCAGGAAACCTTGCATCAAATCAAGTTTGAAAAGCCAGGCAGCAGCCAAACCGGTTAAACCGGCGGTTATCATCACGCCAACCGTGGCGAGTGACAGCGCAGGCCCCAGCGCCACCTTGAATGAGCTGGATTTGGTGCGCATGCCGCCATCCAGCAAAATAATCGCCAGCGCGAGGTTAGAAACCAGATACGCCACCGGGTAGTTGTCAAAAGCGATGCCGCCAATCCCATCAACGCCAGTCAACATGCCTAACGCAAGGAAGATCACCAGAATAGGGATGCCAAGCCGTGACGAGAATGAACTCAGAAGAATACTTGCTGCGACCAGCACGGAACCAATAATAAACAAACTGTAAATCATGCTGGCATTCAACGGCGTTCTCCTGCGGTACGAGCGAAAATGACAAACTGCGGGGGATTCACACAGACAAGGTGAAAAGATAATGCCTTATCAATAGCTTGTCAGCGCTTAATTGCATATTTTTTCTATCTGCGGAGCGCTATCCCATAGATCGTTAAAATTGTGTGAAAAATCAGCGGGAATTTCAGGTGAATGAGCGGTGGCGCGGAAAAGAAAAAGCCGGTCAATGACCGGCTTGATGTTCAGGCTTCTGCCACCTGTTTGTGGAAAAGTTCTCTAAATACTGGGTAAATGTCTTCTGGCTCACGGATGTGCTGAATCGCGAAGTTATCAAACATAGCCTGCAGATGTTCATACTCACGCCACAGCGTCTGGTGCGCACGGCGCGTGATTTCGATGTAGCTGTAATAACGTACAACCGGCAAAATATGTTTGGCCAGAATTTCGTGACACAACGGGGAGTCATCCGCCCAGTTGTCGCCATCAGAGGCTTGTGCCGCATAAATATTCCACTGCGCAGGGTCATAGCGCTCTTTAACCACTTCATCCATTAACTTCAATGCGCTAGACACAATGGTGCCGCCGGTTTCCTGCGAGTAGAAGAACTCCTGCTCATCGACTTCTTTCGCCTGCGTATGGTGACGGATATACACCACCTCCACATTTTTATAGGTCCGGCTCAGGAACAGATAGAGCAGAATATAAAAACGCTTCGCCATGTCTTTCGTGGCTTGATCCATGGAACCGGACACATCCATCAGGCAGAACATCACCGCCTGGCTGGAAGGCTCAGGGCGCTTCTCAAAGTTTTTGTAGCGTAAGTCGAAGGTATCAATAAAGGGTACGCGTTCAATGCGTGCCCGCAGTTCGGCAATCTCTTTGCGCAGCCGCTCCTCTTCCAGCAACTGAGCCGGTTCACTGTTCTCCACTTCCGTCAGCGTGGCTTCCAGTTCGTGCAGCATACGGCGTTTACCGGCGGTCATGGCAGTACGACGCGCCAGTGAATTTTGTAGCGAACGCACCACACTGATGTTGGCCGGTACCCCATTTGAGGTAAAGCCCGCGCGGTGCGTTTTATATTCGTTCAATTGTCGATGCTGATTTTTACGCAGATTTGGCAGGGCAAGATCTTCAAACAGCAAATCAAGATATTCATCTTTCGATATCTGGAAGACAAACTCATCCTGACCTTCACCGTCCTGACTGGCGTTGCCCTGACCGCTGCCACCGCCACCACCGCCCCCTTGTGGGCGCTCAATGCGGTCGTTCTGGACGAAATGATCGTTCCCCGGATGCACGCGATGGCGACTGCCGCCGCGTCCCTGATGGAAAATAGGCTCATTGATGTCATCGATAGGAATCGAGACAGATTCGCCGCTCTCCACGTCGGTGACCGACCGCTTGTTGATGGCCTCGGAGATCGACTGCTTGATTTGCGACTTGTAACGGCGCAGGAAACGCTGCCGATTGACCGCGCTCTTGTTTTTACCGTTCAGACGCCGATCGATAAAATAGGCCATACATATCCCCCAAACTACAGTGCAAGCCAGGCCGGAACCACTCCGGCCTCCTGTTGCGGCGTCGCGGCGCCGCGTAGCTTACAGGTAACGATTAAGACGATTTACGCACGCGCAGATACCATTCGCACAACAGGCGCACCTGTTTGCGGGTATAACCTTTCTCCATCATGCGATCGACAAAATCATCGTGTTTTTTCTGTTCGTCCGTTGAGGTCTTGGTATTAAACGAAATCACCGGCAGCAACTCCTCGGTATTGGAGAACATTTTCTTCTCAATGACCGTGCGCAGTTTTTCGTAGCTGGTCCAGTTAGGATTACGTCCGCTATTTTGCGCCCGGGCACGCAGCACAAAGTTGACGATCTCGTTACGGAAATCTTTCGGGTTACTGATCCCGGCAGGTTTCTCGATTTTTTCCAGTTCAGCATTCAGTGATTCGCGATCAAACAGCTGTCCGGTATCCGGGTCGCGGTATTCCTGATCCTGAATCCAGAAGTCGGCGTAAGTAACATAGCGGTCGAAGATGTTCTGACCGTATTCTGAATAAGATTCCAGATAGGCGGTCTGAATCTCTTTGCCAATAAACTCCGCGTATTTCGGAATCAGATAGCCTTTCAGGTGCTCAAGGTATTTCTCTGCCAGATCCTGCGGGAACTGTTCGCGTTCAATTTGTTGCTCCAGTACGTAGAACAGATGTACCGGGTTGGCCGCCACTTCGGCATGGTCAAAGTTGAACACGCGCGACAGAATCTTGAACGCGAAGCGGGTCGAAAGGCCGTTCATGCCCTCATCCACGCCAGCGTAGTCATGATACTCCTGCCATGATTTCGCTTTTGGATCGGTATCTTTCAGGCTTTCACCATCATAGACGCGCATTTTTGAATAGATGCTGGAGTTTTCCGGCTCTTTCAAACGCGACAGGATTGAGAAGCGCGCTAAGGTCTCCAGCGTGCCTGGTGCACATGGCGCCGTCGTCAGCTCACTGTGATTAAGCAGTTTGTCGTAGATTTTGATCTCTTCCGACACTCGCAGGCAGTAAGGCACTTTGACAATGTAAACACGGTCCAGGAACGCTTCGTTGTTCTTGTTGTTACGGAAAGTCACCCATTCTGACTCGTTGGAGTGCGCCAGAATGATGCCGTTAAACGGCAGGGCAGAGATCCCTTCAGTACCGTTGTAGTTACCTTCCTGAGTGGCGGTCAGCAATGGATGCAGCACTTTAATCGGTGCCTTAAACATCTCGACGAATTCCATGATGCCCTGGTTCGCGCGGCAGAGTGCGCCCGAGTAACCGTAAGCGTCGGGATCGTTCTGCGCGTGGTTTTCCAGTTTGCGGATATCCACCTTACCGACCAATGCAGAGATATCCTGGTTGTTCTCATCACCCGGTTCCGTTTTGGCGATGGCCACTTGCTCCAGGATAGAAGGCCAGACTTTGACCACTTTAAAGCGGGTAATATCGCCGCCGAAGTCATGCAGGCGTTTTGCTGCCCACGGCGACATGATGGTGCCCAGGTAACGCCGCGGCACGCCATACTCTTTCTCAAGAATGTTGGCGTCTTCCTGCGGGTTGAACAGGCACAGAGGATGATCGTTGACCGGGCTGCGTTCGCCATCAGCGCTCAGCACGTAGATCGGTACGCGTTGCATCAGGGCTTTCAAACGCTCAGCAAGTGACGATTTACCGCCACCGACCGGCCCCAGCAAGTAGAGAATCTGTTTCTTCTCTTCCAGGCCTTGCGCAGCGTGTTTCAGGTAGGAGACGATCTGCTCAATCGCTTCCTCCATACCATAAAACTCTTCGAAGGCGGGATAGCGTCCCATGACGCGGTTAGAGAAGATTCTGGAAAGGCGTGGCTCCTGCGCCGTGTCAACCATCACCGGCTCACCGATAGCCATCAATAGTCGCTCTGCAGCGTTGGCGTATGCACTGCGATCCTGCTTACAGATTGCGAGAAATTCCTGCAGTGTGAACTCTTCGTCCTTGGCAGCTTCATAACGCTGACGATAGTGATCGAATATATTCATAGCGATGCCCGTCCTTTCGTTTTTAGCACAGGTAAAGGAGCGAAATTAGATACGTTTGCAGCTCCCGGAAGATATTCTTTAATGAGTACAGCAACCCTTATGCCAACCTGACGTTTTTTTATCGGGATACACAAATCTTATGGTTACTCTGCTCGTACAAAAAGTCTCGGCTTACTTTTAACTGTAGAAGGCATTCAGAAAATCTGCAGCCACTTTTCTCCTTATTTATCGATATATCAATAACAAAGTCTCATAAGCACTAAGGCATTCCGTTTGCTTGTCTACCACTGCAGCCTGCTTCAGACTATTCCGCATGGGTGATAAACATCCCTGATTTAACGTTAACCCAGCGCGAAATTTTAGTTAGACTCTGCGTGTGATTGTTATATTAATGGACTGATTAAATTGTGAACCAATTCAAACTTAAAGCGCTTGCTTGTGTTGTTCCTTGTTATTTTGCGGCGTTCAGCACTCATGCAGAACCCTTATCTCTCGGGGCTTCGGTTATTTATGCCCAGTCACCTTATCGTGGCGGACAGGACCGATACATCCCCATCCCGGTCATCAATTATGAAGGCGAAAACTTCTGGTTCCGTAGCTTGCAAGGCGGCTACTACCTGTGGAAAGACCAGCAGGATCAACTGTCATTAACCTTGCTGGGTTCACCGCAACAGTATGATCCCAAGGATAACGATCTGGGTGACATGAAGGCTCTGGATAAGCGCCGGATGACCCTGATGGCAGGTGCCACCTATCGTCATGTTGCTGATTGGGGTATCGTGCGCACCGCTCTGCTAGGCGATGTGCTCAACAACAGTAATGGCATCATCTGGGATCTTACCTATCTGTATCGCTTCGATTTTGGCGCGTTCAGCCTGACGCCAGGCATCGGTGCAATGTGGAACAGCGCCAACCAAAACCGCTACTACTATGGCGTGTCATCGCACGAAAGCGCGCGGACAGGTATTGCTGAATATCAGCCGGACGACAGCTGGTCTCCTTATGTAGAAATGAACGCCAGCTACCAGATTAGCGATAGCTGGAACGCCAGTTTGTCCGGGCGCTACACCCGCTTTGATAGCGAAATCAAAGACAGTCCGATGGTGGACAAAAGTGGTCAGTTCACCCTCTGGACCGGCATCAGCTACAGCTTCTAATGGTTTTACATCGCGCCTCGTAATGAGGCGTTTTTATTACATTGCACCAATAACGCGCCCCATCTTGGCGCATCAGGAGGCGTAATGAAGACGATTCAATTCCGTGGAGAATCAGCTTTACCCGCTATTGGGCAAGGAACCTGGTATATGGGGGAGAATGCAGCGCTGCGTCGTCAGGAAGTCACGGCGTTACAGGCTGGATTGGATCTGGGGTTAAGACTGATTGATACCGCAGAAATGTACGCCGAAGGCGGGGCGGAAGAGGTGGTGGGCGAAGCGCTACGCGGACGCCGCCATCAGGCCTGGCTGGTGTCAAAAGTCTATCCGTGGAATGCCGGGGAAGTGGATGCGATAGAGGCCTGCGAGCGCAGCTTACAGCGCTTAGAGACCGATTATCTTGATCTTAATCTGCTGCACTGGCGCGGCAATGTACCACTGGAAGAGACCATTCGCGCCATGGAAACCTTACAGCAGCAGGGAAAAATTCGGCATTGGGGCGTATCGAATTTCGACACGGACGATATGCAAGAATTGTGGAGTGAGACGGGCGGTGAAAACTGCGCAACCAATCAGGTGCTGTATCACCTGGCATCACGAGGAATCGAATACGATTTATTAGCGGCATGCCAGCAACGTGATATGCCGATAATGGCCTATTGCCCTCTGGCGCAGGCGGGACGTTTACGTCAGTCACTGTTTGATGATCCCCATTTGCAGCAGATTGCACAACAGAAGAGCATCAGCGTGGCGCAATTACTGCTCGCATGGGTGATTCGTCAACCTGGCGTGATCGCCATTCCCAAAGCCAGTAGCCAACAACACGTGGCGGAAAATGCCGCCGCGTTAAATCTGCATTTGAGCGTTGAAGAATTAGCGATCATCGACCGGGCGTTTCCAGCACCGCAACATAAAACGGGCTTAGACGTGGTATAGCGGCGCATCTGCGCCGCAAACCTATTTATTGCGCACGCGAAGGGTGGTACCGAGGCGAGCAGGGGATTCACCGGCACTTTTCATCGGCTTGTTGATGCGAGCCGTTTCCACGCAGACCATGGTTTTGTAACCCTCATTAGGCATATCCGCCATGCTGCAGGACAATTCTGGCCCTGGATTCCATGTGACAACGTCACTTTTATAGTGATGATACACTTCAATCTGACGTTTTCCTGCTATGTCGTGAATCACACTGCAATCTTCGGCGGCGGTGTGAATCCGATCGACGCGGTCAGGGTAGGTTTGCTTGCCATCAGCCGAACTGCCTACCGTGTTAGCGTTCACCTTGTCGATAAAGTTATTTCCTAAGCCACTCACTTCCACCTGAGCAATATCGGCGATCTGGAAGTAGGTGTGCAAGGCTGCGGTGGCTTCGTAATCGCCCCAGGCTTCCAGCTCAATTTCACAATGCTCGGCGATACGGAAACGGGCCAGCAGGGTGAAATCATGCGGCCACAGCTTCTTCGTTTGCGCGTTGCTTTCCAGTGTGAACGTCAGCATTACGGCATCTTCGTTCTCATCGTGTGCAGTCAATGTCCAGGGTTGATTACGGGCGAAACCATGCGCCGGTTCACCTGCCGGACCAAACCAAGGCCAGCAAATCGGCACGCCTCCACGGATTGCTTTGCCTGCGGCAAACGGCGTCTTATCGCTCAACCAGATCACCGGTTGCTGGCCGCTGGGCTGCCATGAGAGCAGATGTGCGCCTTGCAGCGCAATCGCCGCTCGGACCTTGGGATGGCTCACGACGACGATGGGTAAATCGCCCATCTGGCGTTGTGACAGATAAGGGGTGATCTGATTCACCACCGGTAAACTATAAAGCGTATCTTGCATCGTCAGACCTTCTCTTCTTCCAAATGAAAAAAAAGGGGCGACCGAAGTCACCCCTTGTCTGTTTCGCCAGTCGCTTACTTAGAAGCAACCAGTGCAATCAGATCCAGAACTTTGTGTGAGTAGCCAGTTTCGTTGTCGTACCATGAAACCAGTTTCACGAAGTTGTCGTTCAGTGCGATACCGGCTTTAGCATCGAATACTGAAGTCAGGGTTTCGCCATTGAAGTCGGTTGATACAACGTCGTCTTCGATGTAGCCCAGAACGCCTTTCATCTTGCCTTCAGATTCAGCTTTGATCACGGCACAGATTTCTTTGTAAGTGGCTGGTTTTTCGAGACGTACAGTCAGGTCAACAACAGACACGTTCGGGGTAGGAACGCGGAACGCCATACCGGTCAGTTTACCGTTCAGCTCTGGCAGAACCACGCCCACTGCTTTAGCAGCACCGGTAGAAGATGGGATGATGTTCTGAGCTGCGCCGCGGCCGCCGCGCCAGTCTTTGTGAGACGGGCCATCAACGGTTTTCTGCGTAGCGGTGGTGGCGTGAACAGTGGTCATCAGACCTTCAACGATACCGAAGTGGTCGTTGATCACTTTAGCCAGTGGTGCCAGGCAGTTAGTGGTGCAAGAGGCGTTAGAAACGATATCCTGGCCAGCATATTTTTCAAAGTTTGCGCCACGAACGAACATTGGGGTCGCATCTTTAGAAGGACCGGTCAGAACCACTTTCTTCGCACCAGCCTGAATGTGTTTGCGAGCGGTTTCGTCGGTCAGGAAGATACCGGTTGCTTCTGCAACAACGTCAACACCCACTTCGTCCCATTTCAGGTTAGCCGGGTCTTTCTCAGCGGTAACACGGATTTTCTTACCGTTAACAATCAGCGCGCCGTCTTTCACTTCTACGGTGCCGTCGAAACGACCGTGCGTAGAGTCATACTTCAGCATGTAAGCCATGTAATCGGCGTCGAGCAGGTCGTTGATCGCGACGATTTCGATGTCAGAACGCTGCTGTGCAGCACGGAAAACGATGCGACCGATACGGCCAAAACCGTTGATACCTACTTTGATAGTCATATATTCCACCAGCTATTTGTTAGTGAATAAAAGGTTGGCTGTAAAATTACAAAAACCTTACCAGGCGTCAAGCGGAATCGTGTCAATTGTTGCGACAGGTCAATTCCAACGCCAGGAATAATTGGTTGCGCAATCGCTTACGCAGCACCCTTATTGCGCGCCTATGTTACGCCGAATACCGACCGAAAAGGGATGACTTTTGCAAAGGGTGATCGACGTCACAATTTTGCGCTGTGGCAGTCGTGGAGAACGGGTTCGCACGAAAAAAGACCATGATGATGTTGTTCGTTTGTTAGAATACTAGTCGATTTTTACAGAATGACACTCCGGAACTCAAAATGGCTAAAGACACCGCACCCGAGGCAAAAATCGCGCAGCTCTCTGAGATGCAGCGTTATGTCACACAGCATCGCGGCACGGAACCTCCTTTCAGTGGCGCACTCCTGCATAACAAGCAGGAAGGTATCTACCACTGTTTAGTGTGCAATTCACCGCTGTTCCTCTCAGACTCTAAATATGATTCAGGCTGCGGCTGGCCGAGCTTTTACCAGCCGTACAGCGATGATGCGATTCGTTATCTGGAAGATGATTCTCACGGTATGCACCGCGTGGAAATTCGCTGTGGCAATTGCGATGCGCATCTCGGCCACGTCTTCCCGGATGGCCCGCAGCCTACCGGTGAGCGCTACTGCGTTAACTCTGCCTCATTGAGCTTTACCGATGAGCAGGGCAAGCAACAAGAGGGCTGAGCATGAAGCAAGAACTGGAAGCCATGCTGGCGGCGATGACGCCGGAAGTCTACGAGCGGCTCGCCACCGCAGTGGAAACCGGTAAATGGCCGGACGGTGTCGCGCTGACGCAAGAGCAGCGCGATAATTGCCTGCAGCTGGTGATGCTGTGGCAGGCGCGTCACAACGACGACCCGCAGCATATGACCATTGGCAAAGGGGGGGAGATGGTGATGAAGTCGAAAAAGCAGCTTAAGGAAGAGTTCGGTATCGAGCCGGACATCACGCGCATTAACCTGCACTAGAGCGCAAAAGGGCTGGTTTTCACCAGCCCTCATTTTCAGATTATTACCGCACCCTGAGCTTGCATCTGTTCGATGGCAATATCGCTATCATCAGGATTCAGGTTGACGCCGCGGCAACCCTCTTTCACCACTTCAACGTTGTAGCCCAGCTCCAGCGCATCCAGCACGCTGTATTTGACACAGTAATCGGTGGCGAGACCCAGCATCACCAGATCGCTGATGCCGCGTTCCCGCAGCCAGCTGTCCAGCTCCGTTTTACGGCGATGGCCATTGTCGAAGAAGGCACTGTAGCTGTCCACGTCAGCATCGCCGCCTTTGTGGAACACCGCATCAATCAGTGTGCGATCCAGTTCGGGGTGAAAATCCGCACCCACTGAGTTCTCAATACCGTGATCGGGCCACCAGATTTGCGCCAGACCGTTCAGTTCACCCAATGTATACACCGGTTCACCAGAGACAGAGGCGAAGCTGCCGTGATCTGCCGGATGCCAGTCCTGTAATGCCACTACACATTCTCCCCGATCGCGGAACTCGCGTGCGTAGCGATTGGCAACGGCAACCGTTTGGTCGCCTTCGCGCACTGCCATTGGGCCGCCGGGGCAAAAATCGTTTTGAATATCGATGATTATCAATGCCCGCTTCATTACATCTCGCTCCGTATCAGTCGTCGGTCAGTTCGCCGCGTAAATTCTGTTGCATTCTGGCACGAATTTCCGGGTTGGTGAGGTTTTGACTCAACAAAAAGTGCAGTTTTGTTAATGTTGCCTCAACGGTAAGGTCAAAACCGCTGATCACGCCCGCATGCTCCAGCGCATTGCCAGTGGCATAACCCCCCATGTTCACTTTGCCGGACATGCATTGCGTCAGATTCACCACCACAATCCCACGTTCGCTGGCCTGCTGCAGCTCAGCCAGGAATTCGGCATTCTGCGGCGCGTTGCCCACCCCATATGAGCGAAGAATCAGGGCCTTCACCGGCTGGCGCAAGAAGTTACGTACCACATCGGCAGAGATACCCGGATAGATGGTGACCACGCCAATCGGCTGCGGAGTAATCGGGTGCACAATCAGCTCACCGCTGCCCTGAGGCGCAGGTGGCGTATTGAGTTTACGAATGTGAATACCGGCTTCCAGCAGAGGAGGGAGATTCGGTGAGGCAAAGGCGTTAAAGCCGTCGGCATGCGCTTTGGTGGTGCGATTGCCACGGAACAGCGTGTTGTTAAAGAACAACGCCACTTCATTGATCGGATAATTAGCGGCCACGTACAACGAATTGAGTAAATTCTGCTGACCATCTGAGCGCAATTCTGCCAGTGGAATCTGCGAGCCGGTTACGATTACCGGCTTCGCCAGGTTTTCCAGCATGAATGACAGCGCCGAGGCAGTGAATGCCATGGTGTCGGTGCCATGCAGAATCACAAAACCATCATAGCTGTCGTAATTCTGTTTAATGTCATCAGCAATCGATTGCCAATCCAATGGCGTCATGTCTGACGAATCCATCAGAGGCTGATATTCGTGGATGGTGAAATTCGGCATCTCAGGCCGATGGAACTCTGGCATGTTGGCCAGTTGCTGCTGCAAGTGGCCGGAAACCGGAATGTAGCCGTGCGCGGAGCGCTGCATACCGATGGTACCGCCCGTGTAGGCTACATAGATATTTTTCTTTTGCATGGAAGAACTCAGACTTGCCGTAAAACGCGCAGTATAAGGGGATTAACAGCGAAAAGCAGCCCGACCAGCGGCCGGGCTGTAAAGATTAGCGTACGTTGCCGCAGTTCAGGCAGAAGGCGTAGCGATTTTGCGGATCATTAAGATTGTTCATCAGGCCAGGCTGATCTTTCACTGCACTCATTACGTCCAGCATCGGCGCGGGCAGCCACACCTTCAGTGCTGCTGGCAGCATCGCTTGTGCAGAGGCATTCATCTGATTTAGCAGCAGGTCAATCATGCCGGGGTCGTCCTGATACCAGCTAAGCTGCGGCTTGGCGACTTTTGCCAATTCGGCCGCTTTCGCCACGGCATCGTCAAAATCACCCAACGCATCGACTAAACCATTCGCTTTGGCATCGCTACCGGTCCAGACGTGGCCCTGGGCGATATCATTGATCTGCTCTGGCGTTTTGTGACGCGACTTCGCTACCAGTCCGACAAAATTGCGATAGCCATTTTCGATGGTCAGCTGCATCAACTGTTGCACTTCCGTCGGCAGGGCTTTAGTGGTGGCAACATCCGCCAGTGGCGAAGTGGCCACGCCATCCGTGTGCACACCAATACTGTTCAGGCTATTTTCAACCGTGTTAATCACGCCGAAAATACCGATTGAACCGGTCAAGGTGCTGGGTGCGGCCACAATGTAGTCTGCTGGCGTCGAGATCCAGTAGCCGCCTGAAGCCGCCATGCCGCCCATTGAGACCACCACTGGCTTGCCGGCATCATGGGCTGCGGCTAACTCTTCACGAATCGCTTCCGATGCCGACACGCTGCCACCTGGGCTGTTGACGCGCAGTACAATCGCTTTGATTTTCGGATCGAGACGTGCATCGCGAATCTGCGAAGCGGTGGTATCGCCACCCACGTTTCCGGCGGTTTCCTCACCGTCCATAATCGCACCGCTGGCGAAGATCACCGCAATATTGCCATCCTGATCCTGCTGAGGCTGCTTCACGGTGTAATCGTAAATGCTGACGTTGCGATAATCGTTATTGGCTTTATCCCAGCCAAAGGTTTTCACCAGTTCCTGATCGGCAGCCGCACGGCTGTCCAGCACATCAACCAATTTACTGTTCAGCGCATATTTTGCGGTATCGCCGTCAACAGCCTGCAATCCGCTGATGACGCCGGCTGCTCCCGGGAACAGTTGATCCGGGGTAATCTGGCGATTTGCGGAAACGGTGTTCAGGTAGTTCTGCCACAGCTGGCCGATCCAGCGACCATCCGCATCACGTGCTTCCGGAGACATATCGTCACGCAGGAAAGGCTCGACGGCAGATTTGTAGGTGCCCACACGGAACACATGAGAATTGACTTTGAGCTTCTCTAGCAGGGATTTGTAATACAACCCATTGGTAGCAAAGCCATGCAGATCAACGGTGCCCTGCGGTGACAGATAAATTTTGGTGGCATAGCTGGCGATGTAGTATTGCGCCTGGCTATAGCTATCACCAATGGCGTATATCGGTTTGCCCGCATCACGGAACTCACGCAGCGATTTGCCCAGATATTGTAATGAGGGTTGATCGCCGCCAGCAAAATCACGCAAATCAAGCACGATCCCGGTGATGTTTTTGTCAGTTTTTGCCTGACGAACCGCATCCACCACGTCGAACAATGAATTCTCTTGCAGGCGATCGCTGCTCGCGCCCAGCAACTCACGGCTGATGCGACTCAGGCGATTACTGACGGAAGGTTTATCCACTAATACACCGCTTAAATCCACTTTGAGTGCACCCTGTTGCACCGGTTCGCTGCTGTTGGCGCTGGAAAGCTGTAACCAGATACCGACACCGGCGAGGATTAAGACGATGAGGAATAAATTAAGAATGAATTCCCGAATAAAATTTAACACCCGCCAGCTCCAGCGGAACAGGCCAGCAATAATTCGCCACAATGTGCGCATAAACTCTCCATATTCACGTAACAGGGCAGTCGCCACGCGGTCTGCCCCGATGTCGGGTTCATCCTAAAGAGCAGCGTGCGAAATGTCAGCAGGAAATCGCGCCAGACTGTTACAAAAGATCTTGCTGTGCCAGGATTAGCCCACGCTTTTTATTCACGGGAGAATAATGATGGATGCACTGGATTTATTAATTAACCGCCGTTCGGCTTCGCGTCTGGCAGAACCGGCACCAGCGGGCGAAGTCTTGCAGAACATTTTGCACGCAGGCTTACGTGCACCGGATCATGGTACGTTGCAGCCGTGGCGCTTTATCATTGTAGAGAATGAAGGGCGTGAGCGTTTTGGTAAATTGCTTGAACAAGCGGCGCGTGACAGCAACCTCGATGAAAAGGCGATTGAAAAATCCGCCACCGCACCGTTTCGAGCGCCGATGATTATCACTGTTGTGGCGCACTGTGAAGAGCATGCCAAAGTCCCGCATTGGGAACAGTTGGTTTCAGCAGGTTGTGCCGTGATGGCGATGCAAATGGCCGCGGTGGCGCAGGGCTTTAACGGTATCTGGCGCAGCGGTCCATGGACCGACCATCCTTCGGTACGCGAAGCCTTTGGTTGCCGCGAGCAGGATGCGATTGTCGGATTCCTGTATCTCGGTACACCGCAGCTTAAAGCAAATACCACGGTAGTTGCACCGGACACCGCGCAATTTGTCAGTTATTTCTGACAGACATCAGCGGGTTTCTTCGGCAGGGTGAGGCGTGTTGCAAAGATTGCACACCGCGTGTGCGAAAGATCGAGCTTAAACCGCGCAACACTTACCACCGGTTGACAGCCAGGCTAACATACAGCCTTCTGTTCAGCGCATAAGGAACCCGCCATGAGTGAACCTCTTCGTCTGACGCAATACAGCCATGGAGCTGGCTGCGGCTGCAAAATTTCGCCGCAGGTACTGGAAACCATTCTTCATAGTGAGCTGACCCCTTTTCATGACCCCCAGTTGCTGGTGGGCAACGAAACACGTGACGATGCTGCCGTATACGATCTTGGCAACGGCACAGCGGTAGTCAGCACCACCGACTTCTTCATGCCGATTGTTGATGATCCCCATACCTTTGGCCGTATCGCCGCCACCAACGCTATCAGTGATATTTATGCCATGGGCGGCAAACCGATTATGGCGATTGCCATCCTGGGTTGGCCGGTCAACGTGCTGAGCCCGGAAGTGGCTCAGCAGGTCATTGAAGGCGGTCGTGCGGCCTGTCAGGCTGCTGGTATTGCGCTGGCGGGTGGGCATTCGATCGATGCGCCGGAGCCGATTTTTGGCCTGGCCGTCACGGGAATTGTTGATGTGGCGCGGGTGAAAAAGAACAGCGCCGCGCAGGTAGGAAGCCAGCTGTTTCTCACCAAGCCGCTGGGAATTGGCATCCTGACCACAGCCGAGAAAAAAGGCCTTCTGCTGCCAGAACACCAGTCATTAGCGGCGGAGGTGATGTGTCAGTTGAATAAAGCCGGTGCCGAGTTCGCCAAACTGGATGGCGTCAGCGCCATGACCGATGTCACCGGTTTTGGCTTGCTGGGACATCTGAGTGAGATTTGCCAGGGATCAGGTTTGCGTGCGGAAATCCACGCCACACAGGTTCCGCGCTTACCGGGTGTCGATGAGTATATCGCCAAAGGTGCCGTGCCCGGCGGCACTCAGCGCAATTTTGCCAGCTATGGCGCCCTGATTTCCGCAATGGACGATGCAACACGCGCGTTACTGTGCGATCCGCAAACCTCGGGTGGTTTACTGGTGGCGGTGCAACCCAGCGAGGTCGAAGCCTTCCAGCGCTGCGCAATATTGGCCGGCGTGCAGGCGACGGCGGTGGGTGAACTCTTCGCTGCCGATCCTTCCTGTCCATTAATTACCGTCGTGAATTGACGTAGAAGGAACGACGCCAGACATGCGTTTGTTTATTGCTGAAAAACCCAGCCTGGCGCGTGCCATTGCTGATGTACTGCCGAAGCCGCATCGCCGCGGTGACGGTTTTATTGCCTGTGGCAACGATCAGATGGTCACCTGGTGTGTCGGACATTTGCTGGAACAGGCGCAGCCGGACAGCTATGACAGCCGCTATGCGCGCTGGAATCTTGCCGACTTGCCGATCATTCCGGAAAAGTGGCGTTTACAGCCACGTCCGTCGGTGGCTAAGCAACTCAAAGTGATTGAGGGTTTGCTGCAACAGGCGAGTGAAGTGGTGCACGCCGGTGACCCGGATCGAGAAGGTCAGCTGTTGGTGGATGAAGTGCTGGACTACCTGCAACTCGCGCCGGAAAAGCGGCAGAAAGTGCAGCGCTGTCTCATTAACGATCTCAACCCCTCCGCCGTGGAGCGAGCAGTCAGCCGTTTACGTGAGAATCGCGAGTTTATCCCGCTGTGCGTATCCGCATTGGCCCGCGCCCGCGCAGATTGGCTCTACGGCATCAATATGACCCGTGCCTGGACGCTATTAGGCCGCAATGCCGGTTATGATGGCGTGCTGTCGGTCGGACGCGTACAAACGCCGGTACTCGGCCTGGTGGTGCGTCGCGATGAAGAGATCGAAAACTTCATTCCTAAAGATTACTTCGAAGTGAAAGCGCACATTGTGACGCCGAAGGATGAGCGTTTTGTTGCCAGCTGGATACCCAGCGACGCCTGCGAACCCTGGCAGGATGAGGAAGGTCGCCTGTTACACCGTTCGCTGGCCGATCATGTCTTAGAGCGCATCAACGGTAAGCCGGCGATAGTGACAGGCTATAACGACAAACGGGAATCTGACACCGCACCATTGCCGTTTTCGCTCTCCAGCCTGCAGATCGAGGCGGCAAAGCGTTTCGGCCTGAGTGCGCAAAACGTACTGGACTGCTGCCAGCGTCTGTATGAAACCCATAAGTTGATTACCTATCCGCGTTCAGACAGCCGTTATTTGCCGGATGAACATTTTGCCGGACGGCATGCGGTGCTGAATGCGATACAGGCGCACCAACCCAATCTGACACCGCCTACGGATTTTAACCCTGATCAGAAGAACCGCTGCTGGGATGATAAAAAGGTGGATGCGCACCACGCGATCATCCCTACCGCCCGCGCCAGTAAAGTGAACCTCACGGAGAATGAAGCCAATATTTACGGCCTGGTGGCACGTCAGTATCTGATGCAATTTTGCCCAGACGCGGTGTTTCGCAAATGTGTTATCGATCTCGAGATTGGCGGGGGTAAGTTTGTTGCCAAAGCGCGTTTTCTGTCAGAAGCGGGCTGGCGTGCCTTACTCGGCAGTAAAGAACGCGATGAAGAGAACGATGGCACGCCTTTACCGGTGGTGGCAAAGGGCGATGAGCTGCTGTGTGAGCGCGGTGAGGTGCATGCCAAGCAGACGCAGCCGCCGCGCCCGTTTACCGATGCCACCCTGTTATCCGCCATGACCGGCATCGCGCGCTTTGTTCAGGATAAAGAACTAAAGAAAGTGCTGCGTGCGACCGATGGTTTAGGGACGGAAGCGACGCGAGCCGGCATTATTGAATTATTGTTCCGCCGGACATTCCTCGTGAAGAAAGGCCGCTATATTCATTCTACGGACGCGGGCAGGGCGCTGATCCATGCGTTACCAGAAATGGCGGCCCGACCAGATATGACGGCTCAATGGGAATCGACATTAACACGCATCAGTGAAAAGGCCTGCCGCTACGATGAGTTTATGCAGCCGCTGGTTGCCACGCTGATCGGGTTAATTGGCGAAGCGCGTCAGCGACCCTCGTTGCAATCATTTAGAGGCATTGCCGCACCGGCCGCTAAACGTAAAGCAAAACCGAAATCGACCCGGCGTAAAACCAAGGAGACAGAGTGATGCGTTATATCCTATTAGCGCTTAGCGGGCTGCTGTTGTGCATGAATTCGGCGCTGGCGAACCGCCAGCCGGAAAACAGTCGCACGGGCAATACGGATGTGGTGGTGGATATGCCACCGGAAGTCTGGACACAGGGACAGAATAATCAGCAGAGCAACTGTCTGCAGTGCTGCACTTATGAGAATCGCAGTTACTCTGAAGGGGCAGTAGTGAAAGCGGAAGGCGTGCTGCTGCAGTGTGGGCGTGATGAGAAAGTGATGGGCACTAACCCGCTTATCTGGAAAATCATCAAGTAAAGGTGCGTGGCGTTCTCACGCCACGCAGTTTACTTATTTTTCCAGATTGAACGTCGACCAGACAGGTGCATGATCCGATGGTTTTTCCATACTGCGGATCTCGTAATCAATGCCACTTTCAATGCAACGCGCTGCCAGCGGTTGACTGGCCAGCAACAGGTCGATACGCAGACCACGGTTATCATCAAAACCTTTTGAACGGTAGTCGAACCAGGAGAAACGGTCAGCCGTTTCCGGGTATTTCGCGCGCCAGGTATCGACCAGACCCCAATGCAACAGGCGATCCATCCACTCACGCTCTTCTGGCAGGAATGAGCATTTACCGGTGCGCAGCCAGCGCTTGCGGTTATCTTCGCCAATGCCGATATCAAGATCGGTACTGCTGATATTCATGTCACCCATGATCAGCACCGGCTTATCAACCGCCAACTGCTGTTCCAGATAATCCTGTAAATCACGGTAGAACTTCTCTTTCGCCGGGAATTTAGTTGGATGGTCACGGCTTTCACCCTGCGGGAAGTAACCGTTAATCACGGTGATGTCGCCAATCGGGCTGGGGATCTCCGCCATGATTAGGCGGCGTTGTGAATCTTCATCATCACCGGGAAAACCACGACGTACCGAAACAGGCTGCGCTTTGGTCAGCAGCGCGACGCCGTAGTGGCCTTTTTGACCATGATAAAACACGTTGTAACCCAACTTGCTGACGTCTTCGAGCGGGAACATGTCATCGTGAACTTTGGTTTCCTGCAGGCCGATGACGTCTGGCTGATGCTGTTCGACGAGGGCTTCAAGTTGATGAGGGCGTGCGCGCAAGCCATTGATGTTGAAAGAGATGAATTTCATTTCGCTGCCATTCTTATCCGCAAAAGTATGCCGGGATGGTAACGAGTTTTCGTTAGAATGTCATGGATTGAATCGGGAAGAAATAACGATGTAATCAATAGGAAAAGCGATGGTGGCGGGAGAAGGATTCGAACCTTCGAAGTCGATGACGGCAGATTTACAGTCTGCTCCCTTTGGCCGCTCGGGAATCCCGCCAGGGATATAAAGCTCTTAGTGATTCAGGTGAGAAGATTATTCAGATGGTGGCGGGAGAAGGATTCGAACCTTCGAAGTCGATGACGGCAGATTTACAGTCTGCTCCCTTTGGCCGCTCGG
>NZ_JBWXON010000014.1:0-174492 GCF_056678875.1 Pantoea folii
CGGAAACGAAGCGTTTCCGGATTCTTACACAGCCACTGGATCGTTCAACTGATCCTTAACTGATCGGCATTAGGCCAATTGGCCCGTTTTTTTATGGATGCATTTCTCAATAACGGCGCGATTGATCGCGCATCTGAACCGCGTTTACATGGTGCGATTCATCGTGCCGCGACAGCAGATGTAAAAAAGGAAGCTCATTAGCTTCCTTTTTTTGGGCCTTAGTAGACGTCACGCAGATAGCGCTTATCTTTCTTCAACTGGTCAATGTAAGCCGCTGCACGTTCGCTAGAGAGTCCACCAAACTGGCGCACCACTTCATACAGCGCTGCATCCACATCTTTCGCCATGCGCGAAGCATCGCCACAAACATAGAAGTACGCGCCATCCTGCAGCCAGGCATACAGCTCAGCGCCTTTTTCCAGCATACGATTCTGCACGTAGATCTTCTCTTCCTGATCGCGTGAGAATGCCAGGTCGAGATGTGTTAACAGACCGCTTTGCTGCCAGCCATTAAGCTCATCTTCATAAATGTAGTCGTGTTCCTGATGCTGATCGCCGAAGAACAGCCAGTTCTTACCTTCAGCTCCGGTTGACTGACGTTCCTGCAGGAAGGCACGGAACGGGGCAATACCGGTGCCAGGTCCAACCATAATCAGCGGAGCATTGCCGTTAGCCGGCACCCGGAACGCTTTGTTTGGCGAAATAAAGATCGCTGGCTTCTCACCACGGCGCACGCGCTCAGCCAGGTAGGTTGAACATACGCCTTTACGCTCACGGCCACCGCTGTGATAGCGCACGGAAGCAATCGTCAGGTGCACCTGATTCGGATGCGTTTTGGAGCTGGAAGAGATGGAGTACGCACGGTGCTGCAACGGACGCAGCATCGCCACCAGTTCTGGAACAGACAGCGTGCGCTTCAACTCAAGCTGCAGCAGGTCCAGCGTGTCTTTGCCCCACAGCCAGTTAGCCAGCGTGTCTTTATCGTCGTGCTGTAATACGTGCAGTAGTTCCTGGTTGGCAGTGTGCTGACCCACCCACTCAATCAGCTTGCGCGATGGCTCGGAGATTTCGAACTGATAGGTCAGCAGGTCGCCGAGGTTACGGTCAAAGCCAGGTACTGGCGTTTCGTAATCCGCTTTCAATTCGCTCAACAGCAGGCTAACCAGCTCAGCATCGTTCACTGGGATGACACCCAACGCATCACCGGCTTCATATTTCAGACCGCTGTCGGTGAGGTCGAATTCAAAGTGACGAATATCTTTCGCCGATGATTCGCCTGACAGACGCTTGTTGGTCGCCAATGCAGCAGCATAAGGATTTTGCTTGTTGCTACCAGGAATGACTGGCGCTTCTGGCGCGCTCTCTAATACCGTGCCACTGCTACCCGCACTGGCGGCAAATTGTGGCATTGCATCGCCAATCCATGCACTCGACGGCTCTTCAAAATCGATATCGCAGTCGATGCGGTCAAAGACACGTTTTGCACCCAGCTGTTCCAGACGCATATCGAAGAATTTACCGGCCTGACAGAAGCCATCGTATCCGGTATCACCAATCGCCAGGATAGCAAAATGCATCTGCTCCAGGCGTGGTGCGGTGCTGGCAGAGAGTGCCTGCCAGAACAGCTGGGCGTTGTCCGGCATTTCGCCTTCACCGTAGGTGGAGGTGACAATCAGCACATGGCGCATGGTCGCAAACACGTCCAAATCCACTTCGCCCAATGCCTGAACCACCGGCACCAGACCTTTGGCACGCGCGGCTTTTGCGGCAGTTTGCGCCAGCGCTTCAGCATTGCCGGTCTGTGAACCGAACAGAATGTGCAACTGCGTGTTGGTGGCGCCACCGGCCGCAGGTGCCGTCTGCTTATCTTCTAATACCAACAGACGCGAGTGGAGACCAGCGAGAAAACCCGCCAGCCAGTATTTCTGTTCGCCGTTAAACGGCGCATCTTCAGGAATGTAAGGAATCTTCATGGATATCTGTACTCAAACCCGTCTCGTGATGTTCAGTCAATATACACACATTCATTGGTGCTGCTATCAGGAAAGTTTCCCGACAGCAGCGGCGATTTCTGGCAGCGCGGCGCGTGCAAATAGCTCTTCGAAATCAGGCAGATGGCCAAGCACCTCACGGTTGCGGGCATCCTGATAAATGATCCAGCCATAGGTCGCCAGGCTGTCCATGGAGCGAATGTTGCGTTGCGTTAATGCTGCTTTGTAATCGGACATACGTTTTGCTGCAATCAGACTCGCCAGTTCGTCATCGCTGTAGCCCTCAATGGCTGAGCGTGCATGGCGTTGCAGTTTGCTCACCAGCGCAAAATCTTCGGTCATCAGCAGGTTACGAACCGCTTTCTCAACCGCAGCATCTTCAACAGGCGTGCCTTTCGGCAGTTTGCCCAGCGCCAGCTGCTGCGCGAAGCTCAGCACGGTGTAGTTGTTGAGCAACACGAACATTTCCGCTGTATCCGTCGCACCGTAAGCCGGTACGGCGCCATCCGCAATGGTTTTACCCGTGCGCCAGGCCGCTTTGAATTTGGCAACCTGATGTGCAGCCAGTGAGGTTGACAGCTCTTCCAGCAGATCCTTACGTGATTTCGCTTTCAGGATCTCGCCACCATCTTGATACAGCAGCAATGAACGCGGCATCACGTAGACAAAGTGGTGGCACTCGGTTTCCCAATTCTCCAGCAGCCAGGCTGCGCGCGGTGAGTTGGTGGCTTCCAGGTGCCAGTTCAGCATGGTCAGCACGGCTTGCTTGTGAACCTGCGCCAATTCATCTTCGTCAGCGATTGAACCGAAAAGCACGGAATCACCCGCTGCGTGTCCTGCCAGTGCGCCGTACGGATCGTACTGGTAAGCAAAGCCACCGCTCATGCCGTTGCCGAAACCTTTACCAAAGGTGCCGAGGTTCAGAATTGCGCCATTGGTCATGTATTCGCAGCAGAAATCGCCGACGCCTTCGACGACTGCGGTTGCACCGGAGTTACGAACCGCGAAACGGTCGCCCGCCTGGCCTTGTACGAACAAACGACCACCGGTCGCACCAAACAGCGCGAAGTTACCGATCAGCACGTTGCCGTCGCTGTCTTGAGCGCCGCCGCCCGGTGACATCACCACCAGTTCGCCACCGCATTGACCTTTGCCCACGCCATCGTTACAGGTGCCGTAGTGCTTCATCTGCATACCATCGTTGCAGAAGGCACCGAATGACTGACCAGCAGAACCGCTGGTGTGGATATTCACCGTGCGCGGTGCCAGATAATGACGGCCGCGATCGTCTTTGAACACCGCTGGCAGTGCAGCACGTTGTTCAGCAGACAGTTCGTGGTTGAGCATGCGCTCGATGTCGATGGCTAACTGGCCGCCCACGCTCTTGTTACGGTTGTTCAGGGTAATGCCTGCGCCGAGCGCGATATCGCGGCTCGCCTGGTCGATCAGCTGTGTTTTCAGCTCTTCAACCCAGCCATCATCCAGCTCAAAATCTTTTTCCAGATAGACCGGCTTCGCGATTTTCTGCTCTGGCACCACGGTCAACATCGCACGCAGGTCCAGTTTGCCGACTTCCAGCGGGTGATCCATCAGGTGCAGCAGGTCAGAACGACCACGCGCTTCGCGCAGTGAACGCAGGCCAAGGCGGGCGAGGAACTCACGCACTTCTTGCGCTACGTTAACGAAGTACTGTGCCAGTTGACGCGGATCGCCATCAAAGGCTTCGGCGTTGGTGGTTAAACCGGCCGGGCATTTAACGTTACAGTTTTTCGCCATCACGCATTTCAGCATCATCAGCGCGGTGGTGCCGAACTCGAAGCTGTCGCCGCCGAGCAGGGCTGACTTGATCACGTCGCTACCGGTTTGCTGTGCGCCAGAGCAACGCAGCTGCACTTTGTCACGCAGGCCATTCGCGCAGAGCGCCTGATGCACTTCCGCGATACCGATTTCGGCAACGCGTCCGGTGTATTTCAGGCTGGTGACCGAGGCCGCACCAGTACCACCGGTGTTACCTGCCACGTTAATGACGTCTGCGCCAGCTTTTGCCACGCCCACCGCGATGGTACCGATGCCTTCTGAAGACACCAGTTTCACGATAACGCGCACGCGCGCTGCCTTACAGTCGTGGATCAGCTGCGCCAAATCCTCGATGGAGTAGGTATCGTGGTGCGGTGGGGGGGAAACCAACTCAACACCCGGCGTACCGCCACGCGCGGCGGCGATCTCCACGGTCACTTTCGGTGCAGGCAGCTGTCCGCCTTCACCCGGCTTCGCGCCCTGACCGATTTTGATCTCCAGCTCTTCCAGCATCGGATCGGCCAGATAAGCCGCCCACACGCCGAATCGGCCTGACGCCAACTGCTTAATGCGTGACGCGCGGATGGTGCCGTGACGGGAATAGTGCTCGCCACCTTCACCACAGTTACTCATGCCGCCGACCATGTTAGTGCCGTGCGCTACCGCTTCATGTGCAGGTGCCACCAACGCACCGTGGCTCATCGCACCTGAGGCGAAAGTACGGGTAATTTCGTGTGCCGGTTGAATCTCTTCCAGCGGCAGAGAAGGCAGTGCGGTAAAGATCAGTGACAGATAATCTGCCGCTTTACCGTAAGCGGTGATGTGCAATACACCGCCGGCCACGCTGCTGCTTTCGATGTCGTCGCTAAAGCGGGTTTTCAGTGCACGTGCCAGCGCTTCCAGACGTTCATCTTCTGGCTTCAGGCCCGCGATGGAATCAATCAGGCGCAGCTCGAACTGGTTCAGGCTGCCTTCCACCGCTTCACACTTCAATCCACGGGTGGCAAAACCGTTGTTGACCAGTGAGTAACGGCCGAGTTTACGACCAAACTCCGCTTCGCTGTCAACGTGGGTCAAATCACACGGCAGCGCGAGGATGTCACGCAGCGCAGCAGGGCGACGTTTACGCTCGGCGTGCATCAGGCTGGAGAATTGACGGTAATCCGGCGTGATCGCCAGTGAGTCAATGACCTCGTTCGGGATGCGTTCGAAGCTACTGTCTTTGAATGCGTCAGCTTTAATGCTGAAGGCATTGTCCAGTTTGGCCAGCGTCATCAGACGGATGAAATTGTCCTCTTCGCGTGCTTTGTCCGCGAAGCGAATCGGCTGTTCCGTCATATCAATAAAGGTACGCACGGCGATGGTGCCGTAAGAGTGACCTGCACCTTCCGCACGCTCTTTGAACAAGCCGAGCAGTGGCACTTCTGCCTCGCCCTGGATTTTCAGCGCACTCTGATGCCAGTCAACCGCCATCTGAGCGATAGCCGGGAAGCCCGCGCCACCCACAGGGGTTTTGATATTCGGGAAGTACTTCTTCAGAACCGGATCGTCGGTATTCAGGAAGTTAGGTTCAAAGAATTCACCACAGCTGTAGCTCTCAACGGTACAGAGACCCACTTTACCCATGGTCTTCATCAAGGCTTTTTCGGCGGCTTTGGCATAGCGTTTGAAGGCTTTGTTACCTTCTTCGCCTTCGCCATATTTCTCTTCCGCGCGCATCTGTACGCCCAGCGGGTAAACCGCTGACGCACCAAAGCCTAAAGTGGCTGCAATGTGGTGAGAGGAGATACTCTGGCCGCTTTCTACCACCAGAGAAACATCCAGACGCAGACCTTCCTGCACCAAACGCTGGTTGATGGCAGAGACCATCAGCAGCATAGGAATCGCCGCGTGAGTTGAAGAGATGTGGCGGTCGGTGATTACCGCAATGCCGCCCTGCTGGCGTGCGAAATCCACGACCTGCTGTGCAAGATTATCAATGGCGTTTTCCAGCGCCTTGGCGTTGGCGGCACGGCTGACGATATCTTTGCCGATGACCGGCTCATACAGCATCTCGAAACGCGCATAAGGTGCGACGGTTTGCTCGCGCAGACGCAGCATATCGAGGTGTGTCAGGATCGGCGTTGGCACGATAACCTGCTGACCTTTGCTGCGGCCAAGGTGCGGTTTTGCACCCAGTGCCACGCGCAGCGTCATGCCGTCCGCTTCGCGGATAGAATCCAGCGGCGGGTTGGTGACCTGAGCAAAGCGTTGTGAGAAGTAGTGCGCCATGCCGCCTTCGTGGTCGGACAGGCCATTGATGGCGTTGCCGTAACCCATCGCCGAGATCTTCTCAGCGCCGGTTTGCAGCATCGGGTCCATCATGAATTTGAAGCTTTCCTGGTTGTAGTAATACGCCACAAAACGCTGATAGGTTTTGAGGTCACCACGATAGCGAAGCGGTGAGCCCAGCTGCTCTGCCTGAATCTCCGGCAGATCGTGCAGGTCCACGCGAGCCGCGCTCAGCAGTGAAAGGTAATCTTTCTCTGCTGCCAGTTTTTCCAGCGCTTCCACCGTGGTGTAAGAGCGTTTTTCTTTGTGATCGTAATAGAGCATGCCGCCCGCTTCGATACGGCCACGACGCAGTACGCTTTCCGGTGGGAAGGCAATCTGACCCGCTTCTGACATCGCACCGATGTATTCGGCGGTTTCGACAGAACGCAATGGGCGCAGACCCAGGCGGTCAAGGCGTGCCCCGATCACTTCGCCATTACCGAAGATCAACGCTGCCGGGCCATCGTTCTTCTCTTCATACAGAGAGAAGTACTCCAGCATGGCGCGCACTTCATTTGACAGTGAGGTGTCGTTTTCCCACGCTGGTGGCATCATTGAGACTACGGCGTTGATCAGGTCGAGGTTATCTTCCATCAAACGGCTATGAATGCTTTGGTCCAGACGCGAGCTGTCGGACTGGCCTTTCGGACGCACGATTTTCTTACCGCGCGCCAGCATCAGCGCCGCTTCAGCGATACGGTTCTTACGGTCGGTGTTCAATTCACCATTGTGCGCCATCAGACGGAACGGCTGTGCCATGGTGGTGTGCGGATCGGTGTTGGTCGAGAAGCGGGTATGGAAGAACAGCCCGCGCACCTGATGATCGGCATCGGTCAAATCTTTGAAGTACGGAATCACTTCATTAGAGTTCAGGCGTGCTTTAAATACCTGAGTGCGTGAAGAGAGCGACAGCGGATAGAGACCACCGAATTCGCTTTCAGTAAAGGCACGCGCTTCGATGTCCAGCAGCGCACGATAGATGTGGCGCTCGAACTCGAGTTGTTCGGTGACTTCCTGCGGAGCCGCAAAGATCCACTGCACAATCGGCAGCTGGAATTGCAGAGCGGCTGGACGCGTCACGCTGCCGTCCAGCGGCATATCACGCTTCATCAGCACAGGGAAGTTATGGGCAGCGAGGGTTTCTTCCACCAGACGCTCAGCGTTCGCGCGCAGCTCGCCATCTTTTGGCACGAAGAAGTTACCGACGCCAAAGCGACCGGCTTCCAGCGGTTGGCCGGTGACTTTACGGAAGAAGTTCAGAGAAAGGTCGACGTTGACACCTGCGCCATCGCCCACGCCCTCAGCAGACATGCCGCCACGGTGCGGTACCGTGCACAGTGCGCTATGCGCCATCTGCAGGATCTCATGGGTCTGCTCGCCGTCCTTACGGGTAATAAACCCAACACCACAGCTATCACTACCGGCTGAGGGATCATACAAACCATAGGGATGAGGTTTTTGAGTGGACATTGAGGGTCTCCTTAAACTGCTTTTGACATTACCTGCATTATTTCAAGCACAGAGCACCGCTGCGTGCTGTATCAAATTCGTTTTCGCCGCTTAAACGCGGACGTCGCAATACCGAGCAAAGGCTCTCAAGAGAGTATGGTCTCGTCCTTGATGAGCTGCTCTTACTTCCGGTCTCTTACGGGAGATAACTTGCATCCAGAGGGAGTTTCTTGCTGCATAGATATGCCGAGACACAGTCCCGACTGGAAAGCATCCAGCGGAATTCCAACTTATCGGGAAAGCGAACTCAGGTCAAATAGCCAGCTTTGTTGCGGTTAATCGGCTGTTTTACCAATTAACATCATGATTATGAACAATTTATTACGTAAATAACTGTCAATCTGACGATTCTGATTCCCCTATGAAGTGTGAGCCGTCTCACTGTGAGGTACGCCTCAGATATCTAATCAATGCTGAATAACTGCATTCCATCAGCATAAAATTCTGTTGGGGCGGTTTCACGCACAGCATGTATCTGTTTTTCTTATGGCGTCATATTTGAATCAAAATAGGGCTGTCATTAGTAAAATTAATCAAGCTGATTGTGAGTAAAATGGCGCTAAAGTTGAATGAATATGCAATAACGAGGCGCAACCATCAGATGAAATGGCTGCCGGGAGGCGGAATAGCACGGGATGTGACAAAAAGGTCGCAAAAGCGCGGCCCTCCAGATTATTCAGTTGGCAGATTTAGTCAAGCGATTTGCGCATAACGACGCGAACATCGGCGAAAAGGCGCTGCGATGCACCATAATGAGGCAAAGTCAGCAGGCAATGACACGCTGAGTCGGCGCAGTGCCGCGATAATTACGCTATCATGAGCCAGATTTCGTTCAGGGAGCTCGTGATGAAACAGATTCGTCTTTTAGCGCAGTACTACGTTGATTTGATGGTCAAGCTGGGGCTGGTGCGTTTCTCGCTACTGTTAGCTTCAGCACTGGTGGTGCTGGCGATGGTGGTGCAGATGGCGGTCACCATGGTACTGCGTGGCCATGTTGAGAGTATCGATGTGGTGCGATCGGTGTTCTTTGGTCTCTTAATCACGCCCTGGGCCGTCTATTTTCTCTCGGTGGTGGTTGATCAGCTGGAAGAGTCTCGCCAGCGCCTGACAAAGCTGGTCGATAAGCTGGAAGAGATGCGCACACGCGATCTTGAACTTAATCAGCAAATGAAAGAGACCATCGCTCAGCTGAATCAGGAAATTAACGATCGTATCAAAGCGGAGCAGGCCCGCGAGCAGGTGATGGATAAACTGCGCGAAGAGATGGCGCGTCGCGAACAGGCGCAAATCGAGCTGGAACAGCAATCCTCTTTCTTACGCTCCTTCCTCGATGCCTCACCGGACTTGGTATTCTATCGCAACATCGACAAGCAGTTCTCGGGCTGTAACCGCGCGATGGAGCTACTGACCGGCATGAGCGAGAAGCAGCTGATTGGTCTGACGCCGCGCGACATCTACGACGAAGATGCCGCCTCCAAGGTGCTGGAGACCGATGAGAAGGTATTCCGCCATAACGTCTCCCTGACGTACGAACAGTGGCTGCAATATCCTGATGGGCGCAAAGCCTGCTTCGAAATCCGCAAAGTGCCGTATTACGATCGCGTCGGTAAACGCAGCGGCCTGATGGGCTTTGGTCGCGATATTACTGAGCGTAAGCGTTATCAGGACGCGCTGGAGAATGCCAGCCGTGAGAAGACCACTTTTATTTCAACCATCAGCCATGAACTGCGTACGCCGCTGAATGGCATTGTCGGCTTGAGCCGCATTCTGCTGGACACCGATCTCAATCAGGAACAACTGAAGTACCTGAAAACCATCCATGTCTCGGCCATCACGCTTGGCAACATCTTTAATGACGTGATTGAAGTGGACAAAATCGAGCGCCGCAAAGTGCAGCTGGATAATCAGCCGCTCGACTTCACCGGCTTCCTTGCCGATCTGGAAAACCTCTCCGGGTTACTGGCGCAGCCGAAAGGGCTGAAGTTCGTGATGGCACCGGAGCTGCCACTGCCGCACATCATCTCTGCTGACGGCACGCGCCTGCGTCAAATTTTATGGAACCTGATCGGTAACGCGGTGAAATTCACCCAGCAGGGTGAGATTGTGGTGCGGGTCGCCTATCACCAGGACGAAACGCTGCGCTTTGAAGTGCAGGATTCTGGCATGGGAATTCCGCAGGAAGAGCAGGACAAGATCTTCGCCATGTATTACCAGGTTAAAGATCAGCACGGCGGAAAACCCGCCACCGGTACCGGTATTGGTTTGGCGGTTTCTCGTCGTCTGGCACAGGCGATGGGCGGCGATATTAGCGTGAGTAGTGCGCCGGGGCAGGGCTCATGCTTTGTGGTCGAGATAAATGCACCTCGTGTGGCCGATGAGGTGGAAGACGAAGATCTCGACGACAGCATGCCACTGCCGGCGCTGCACGTATTACTGGTTGAAGATATTGAACTGAACGTCATTGTGGCGCGCTCGGTACTGGAGAAACTGGGATGCAGTGTGGAAGTGGCGATGACCGGCACTGAAGCGCTGGCGATGTTTGATCCGCAGGAATTTGATCTGGTGTTGCTGGATATTCAACTGCCGGATATGACCGGACTGGATGTGTCACGCGCTATTCACCAACGCCATGCTGGCATGGCGCTGCCGCCGCTGGTGGCACTGACCGCCAACGTGCTGAAAGATAAAAAAGAGTATCTCGACGCCGGTATGGATGATGTGCTGAGTAAACCGCTGGCGGTGCCGGCCTTAACAGCGATGATTAAAAAGTTCTGGGATTACCAGGGCGAACCGGAAGAAGAGATTCAGACGTCCTCAGACGTACACTCGCGCATGCTGCTCGATGTGGAGATGCTGGAACAGTATATCGAATTGGTCGGCCCAGGATTGATTACACAAAGCCTGACGATGTTTGAACAAATGATGCCGGGCTATCTCGACGTGCTGGATTCCAACATGATGGCGCGCGATCAAAAAGGGATTGCGGAAGAAGGGCATAAAATTAAGGGTGCTGCGGGCTCAGTAGGACTGTTGCATCTGCAGAAACTGGCGAAACAGATACAGTCACCGGAACTGCCAGCATGGTGGGACAACGTGCAGGAGTGGATCGACGAATTAAAACATGAGTGGCTGCATGACGTTAACGTGTTACGCGAGTGGGTAGCTGAAAGGGAAAAATCTTCGGACGCCAGAAAAAAATGACCCCAGTCGAAACTGGGGTGCGCGAATACTGCGCCAACACCAGGGAAATGGGTACTGCTGCTATCGTTAGAAGTCGAATAGATCAGCAACAGTATGGTATTGGTTAACGCTTCGAAATCACCTTAACAAATTCGCCAACGCTTGTGACAAGATTCATTAAATTGTGTGAAGTTGAGCAGCGATTAAATACAGAAAACATTAATTTGCTGACACAGTCAAGCAAGGAATTAATTTCTTTGCCGTATTGCACTATTTTTGACCAATTGTTCTGCTTTTTGCCTGAATTTCCTTCAGCCTGAAGCAGGAAAAGCCTGACAGCTGCACTGAAATTCCTAATCAGCCGAAAAATCAGAGTTGATTGAACTTAACATGCTGATATTAGGTAACAAATAAGGTGGTTCTGGTGGGTTATCCAAAACGTTTTGGAAACCCTCTGCTGAAAGTTCCAGTTTAAGGTTTTGCGGTGCAATGTAAACCAAACGGAAGGCTAAATCCTTTACCATTGTCAGGGCTAATCATGATGATGTTGACGCGATTTCAGCCACGTTTATTGAAACGGCTGCGCTCATCAGTGCGCTTATTCAAACGCTTTGAAAGTTTATTGTTAAGTATTGTGAAAGTTTAAACGTGATCTTTATCACTTTGTATGAAGTATCCGATTGTAAGGGTTTTGCTGGATTTTTCACCATGGAACCGATTCCCTCATAATGGAAGTGCTTGATGTGATTGGCTCTAATAGAGGAACGATGATGACGCAGGTAATAACTTCATCTCTAACTTTCACGCGATAAGCGGTAAAGTTTTGCCCAGGATTACAGGTAATCAAAATTGTGACCGGGGTGATTGATTAATGCAGGGAACAGGTAAGAGAAAATTGCATGAGTAAGAGTAAAGGGAAAATGGGGCAACGCCTTAAAGTGCTGATTGCTAAAGTGCTGCTGGCGTGGTTGGGAATTTGGCTGGCAGGCATCGTGATCTTTGCCTTTTTACCTGTGCCGTTTTCTGCGGTGATGGTGGAGCGTCAACTGGGCGCCTGGTTCAGTGGTCGGTTCGACTATGTGGCGCACTCCGATTGGGTCAGCATGGATGAGATTTCTCCGTGGATGGCGCTGGCCGTGATCGCTTCTGAAGATCAAAAATTTCCGGAGCACTGGGGCTTTGATGTCGATGCGATACAAAAAGTATTGGATAACGATGGCTCAGAACAGATGCGTGGTGCCTCAACGCTGTCGCAGCAGACCGCAAAAAACCTGTTCTTATGGGATGGCCGCAGCTGGGTGCGAAAAGGGCTGGAAGCCGGTTTAACCGTTGGACTCGAAACCGTGTGGACCAAACGCCGCATTCTGACGGTATATTTGAATATTGCGGAGTTTGGCAACGGCGTGTTTGGTGTAGAAGAGGCTTCACAGCGCTACTTCCACAAACCAGCCAGTCGTCTGACGATTTCTGAAGCGGCGCTGCTGGCGGCGGTACTACCAAACCCGATTCGCTTCCGCGCTGATGCACCTTCCGGGTATATACGAATGCGCCAGCAGTGGATAATGCGCCAGATGCGTCAGTTAGGTGGGGAAGGTTTCCTCGCGCGTTACAAATTGCATTAACAGCAATTAGTCTTCGTCAAACCCGGCTTCGAACAGCTCAATCACCGCAGCCAGCGCCTCGACTTCCTGCGGACCGCTGGCTTCAATCTCGATATGGCCGCCTTTCGCGGAGTCGAGCATCAGCAGCGCAATCACGCTGCTGGCTTCGGCTTCCGTACCGGCTTCATTGCGCAGTAGTACCTCTGCGTCAAAACTCTGCACCAACTCGAACAGTTTCATTGCCGGGCGCGCATGCATGCCCAGCTTATTGCGAATCTCAACGACTTGCTTCACGGTCATGATTTACGTTTTTCCAGAGTGCGATGACGAGACTGCACATTTTTGCCGCGTGAACGGAAGTAATCTGCCAGCTGTTCGGCGATGTAAACCGAACGGTGTTTACCCCCGGTACAGCCAATCGCGACCGTTAGATAGCTGCGGTTGTTGGTTTCCAGCATCGGCAACCACAGCTCCAGATAGCTGCGCGTCTGGTAAATGAAGTTATGTACTTCAGTGTGGCGGTCGAGGAAAGCCGCAACAGGACGATCAAGCCCGGTCATCGGACGCAGCTTGGGATCCCAGTGCGGGTTTGGCAGGAAACGCACATCGAAGACGTAATCGGCATCAATGGGAATGCCGTGTTTGAAGCCGAAGGACTCAAACACCATGGTCAGCTCACGCTCACGTTTGCCTGACAGGCGCGTACGCAGCATTTCAGCCAACTCATGGACCGACATTTCGGAAGTATCAATGATCAGGTCTGCCCGCGAACGCAAAGGCTCAAGCAGGTCACTCTCTTCATCAATCGCACTTTCCAGTGACAGGTTTTTACTGGAGAGCGGATGGATGCGGCGAGTATCACTGTAACGCCGTATCAGCGTGTTGCGATCGGCGTCCAGGAACAGTAACTGTGGTGAAAACGAATCCGGCAGATTGTTGAGCGCCGTTTCAAACACCTCCGGCGATTCAGGCATGTTGCGCACATCAATGCTGACGGCCGCTGAAATATTGCGCTCTGTTAGGGTGTTCGCTAATTCCGGTAGCAGCACCACGGGTAGATTATCGACACAGTAAAATCCCATGTCTTCCAGGGCACGCAGTGCGACCGATTTTCCTGAGCCTGACCGACCGCTAACGATCATCAGCACCATCACATTTCTCCCGTTTTAAACCGACGAATAGGCCGGTAAATGTGTCTGTCGCTTAAGAGTGTTCTTCCTGAGCTTCTGTGATAATGGCATAGAGTTCTTCATCACTCTGTGCCGCACGCAAACGGCGGCAGACGGTTTTGTCTGCCAGACGTTTAGCGACCAGCGACAGCGTATGCAAATGGGTTTTGCACTGGTCTGCAGGCACCAGCAGAGCAAACAGCAGATCAACCGGCTGATTATCCACGGCGTCAAAAGCGATTGGTTGGTCGAGGCTGATAAATACGCCAACGGCGCGCAGCGTATCCTCCTCCAGCTTGCCATGCGGAATGGCGATACCGTTGCCAATGCCAGTACTGCCCATACGTTCGCGAGTCAGAATGGCTTCAAAAAGTGTCTGGTGCGGCAGATTGAGCTGCTTCGCTGCCAGCTCGCTGATAATTTCCAGCGCGCGTTTTTTACTCTGGCAGTGTACGCCGCTACGGGTACAGTCCAGTGAGAGGACCGAGCTCAATTCCAGTGTCAGATCGTTGTTCATCATCGTTTCACTTGCGAGTTCACATAGCCGCAAGGTTAACGCCATTCATAACACAATGGCGAGTCTCCCGTTGGCGCTTGCGCAGATGACAAAACGGGGCGGTTAACCCGCCCCATTTGCGCTCTGAGTGCCGAATCGGTCAGCACTCTGCAAGCATGAAGGTTAGTGTTTTTTCAGTTTGTCTTTGTGTTTGGTCAGCTGACGGGAAAGCTTGTCGATTAACCCGTCGATGGCCGCGTACATGTCTTCCGCTTCCCCTGTGGCGTGCAGCTCTCCGCCGTTGACGTGCAGTGTTGCTTCCGCAATCTGCGTCACCTTCTCCACTTTCAGAACAATATAAACCTGATTGATACGATCAAAGTAGTGTTCCAGTTTGGCAAATTTGCTATTTACAAATTCGCGCAGCGGTTCAGTGATTTCAACATTCAGTCCGGTCAGGTTTAGCTGCATAGGTCTTCCTTCTTCGTTCGGTCAAACCAACTGCTTACGCTGGTTTGATGGCGGTATAGATAAAGACTCGCGATATTTAGCAACCGTACGTCGCGCCACCATGATGCCCTGATCGGATAACATGGAGGTGAGTTTGCTGTCGCTCAAGGGTTTTGCGGGGTTCTCCGCGGAGATCAATTTCTTCACCAGGGCACGGATCGCCGTGGAAGAGGCTTCGCCACCGCCTTCGGTATTCACATGGCTGGAGAAAAAATATTTTAATTCAAAGATGCCACGCGGGCTGTGCAGGTACTTTTGCGTGGTCACACGGGAAATGGTGGATTCATGCATGTCCACGGCCTGGGCGATATCTGCCAGCACCATCGGCCGCATGTATTCCTCGCCCTGTTCAAAGAACGCCTGCTGCTGCTCGACAATACAACGCGTCACTTTGAGCAGTGTGTCGTTGCGGCTTTCGAGGCTTTTAATCAGCCATTTGGCTTCCTGCAAATTACTGCGAATGAATTGGCTGTCGCTGTCGTTACGTGCGGAACCGCCCATCGCGGCGTAATGTTGATTGATCTTCAGGCGCGGCAAGCTGTCTGAATTCAATTCAACGGTCCAGCGCTTACTGGTTTTACGCACCAGTACATCAGGAATCACATACTCGGGTTCGCTGGTGTTGATCGATTGGCCGGGACGGGGATCGAGTGACTGAATCAGCAGCATCGCGTCTTTCAGCACTTCTTCCTTGAGGCGTGTTATACGCATCAGGCTGCGAAAATCGTGGTTGGCCAGCAGATCCAGATGTTCACTGACGATCAACCGCGCTTCTGCCAGCATTGGCGCATCGGCAGCGTATTGTGAAAGTTGCACCAGCAAGCAGTCACGTAGATCACGTGCACCGACACCGACAGGATCAAAGCGCTGAACACGCTTCAGCACCGCTTCAACCTCTTCCAGCGTCAGCTCTTCATCACCAATGCTGTCGCAGATGTCCTGGACGGAAACGGTGAGATAGCCCGTGTCATCAATGGCGTCGACAATTGAAGTGGCAATCGCGCGGTCGGTATCCGTAAACGGCGTGAGCTCCACTTGCCACATCAGGTAGTCCTGCAGTGACTGGGTGGTTTCGCCTTGATAAACCGGCAGCTCATCATCCTGGTAATCGGTACCCGTGCCAGAAGGCGTTCCCGCGGTGTAGATTTCATCCCAGGTGGCGTCGAGTGGAAGCTCCTCGGGCATCTCTTTCTGTTCGAGGGCTTCACGTGTGTCTAACGAGTCGCTCTCCTGATGCTCACGTGAATCGACTTCTTCATGCAGATCGGTTTGCTCAAGCAGCGGATTGCTTTCCAGCGCCAGTTGCAGTTCCTGCTGGAGTTCAAGCGTAGAGAGTTGCAGCAGACGAATGGCCTGCTGCAACTGTGGGGTCATCGCCAGCTGTTGGCTGAGCCTGAGTTGCAAACCTTGCTTCATAATTCTGCTTGAATTTCCTAAGCAAATGTCGTGAATAACGACACCTTATCAGAGTCTGAACTCTTCGCCCAAATAAACCCGTTTAACCTGCTCATCTGCAAGAATTTCATCCGGCGTGCCATGCGCGATCAGATGTCCCTGGCTCACGATGTAAGCACGTTCGCACACCGCAAGCGTTTCACGCACGTTGTGATCGGTGATCAACACGCCAAGACCGCTGTCGCGTAGGTGTTCGATGATTTTTTTGATATCGATGACTGAGATCGGGTCAACACCGGCAAAAGGTTCATCCAGCAGGATAAATTTGGGGTTGGCTGCCAGAGCGCGAGCGATTTCAACACGGCGGCGTTCACCACCGGAAAGCGCCTGCCCCATGCTGTCACGCAGATGCTCAATGTGGAACTCTTCCATTAACTCATTGGCACGATCCTGACGCTGCTCTTCCGTTAAATCATCGCGGATTTGCAACACCGCCATCAGATTGTCGAACACGCTTAGACGGCGGAAGATTGACGCTTCCTGCGGCAGATAGCCAATACCACGGCGCGCTCGCGCATGCAGCGGCAGAATACTGATATCTTCGTCATCGATCACGATGCGGCCTGCATCACGCGGCACAATCCCGACAACCATATAGAATGTGGTGGTCTTGCCGGCACCGTTTGGACCCAGCAGGCCGACAATCTCGCCAGATTTTACCTGCAGGCTGACATCTTCCACCACGCGGCGGCCTTTATAGGCTTTCGCCAGGTTTTCAGCGACTAATGTGGCCATAGCGATCAGTTACTCTTTTTAGGGCTCGTGGACGAGCCGTTTTTGTCCTGCAACTGCGACGGCACCAGTACGGTGGTGACGCGTTTGCTTTCGCCCTGGCTAAATGCCTGCATTTTCTGCTCTTTCACCAGGTAAGTGATGCGATCGCCTTTGATGTTGCTGTCCAGCTGCTGAATGAAGGCATTGCCCGTCAGTTCAACGAAATCGTTCGCCAGCTCATAATGCAGTTTTGAGGCGTGGCCCTGCACGGGTTTGCCGTTATCCTGCATCTGGTAGAAAGTGGCGGGAGCGCCGTAGGCATCCACGATAGTTTTTTTACTGTCGCCACCTGGACGTGTGACCACCACTTTGTCAGCGGTGATTTTGATTGAACCCTGGGTCACAATGACATTGCCGGTAAAGGTCGCTACGTTGCCTTGCAGATCCAGCGCCTGATTCACCGAATCAATATTAACGGGTTTGTCAGAGTCTCCCGTCAGGGCCAGCGCGGGCAGGCTGGTCGCCAGTAAGGCGCTTACCAACAACAACTTAAGGCTGTTTTTGTTCATTTTGGATTTCATAGGAAGTTTTGACCTTTTCAAGCAGCTGGGCATTCTTGGTTCGTAAATTGCCGCGCATCTTCATGCCAGTGGAATTAAAACTGCGGCCAAATAGGGTGACTTGATCGTCAGATGTCACATCCTGGGTGACCAGATTAACCTGAGCCGTATCGGTAATAATGCGCTCAAGTTGAGAATCCTGGGTCAGGGAATTCACTTCGACGTGACCATATAGATACAGCATACGATCTTTGGTCAGCTTTGCCTTATCGGCACGTATAGTCCAGGTGGGCACTTTATTTTCATCATACGTGGTTGCAACCGGATTATCGAACCAGCTCACCTCATCTGCCGCAAAGTAAGTCACTTTATCCGAGATCAGTTTGTACGCCAGCGCGCCCGTGGGGTTATACACCACAGAATGGGACTTCTCGCTGGTATAGCTTGGCTCCTGGCTATTGGTCGCCACCGGCGCTTCGCTATCGTCCTGGTTGGTGAGATTCCAGCCGATCAGCACCAGGGCAATCAAGGCCAAAATCAGCGTTATCCAACGCCTGCTCTTACTCATACTGATTGCCCTTTGGCATCCTCAAATTTGTTCTGCGCCATCAAAATCAGATCGCAGAGTTCACGTACCGCACCACGGCCACCGGCAATACGGGTGACGTAGTGTGCACGAGGTAATAACACGGGGTGGGCATCGGCGACGGCCACACTCAAACCGGCCTCCGCCATCACAGGCCAGTCGATCAAATCATCGCCGATGTAAGCCACTTGCTCAGCAGATAATGACAGTTTATCCAGGAGTTCACGCCACGCCAAAAGCTTATCTGATTGTCCCTGATAAAGATGCGTAATGCCGAGCGTCTGGCAACGATCTTCCAGCAGCTTCGCTTTGCGGCCAGTAATAATAGCCACTTCGATATCAGAGGTCAGCAGGCAGCGAATACCATAGCCATCACGGACGTTAAAGGCTTTCAATTCTTCGCCGTTGTTGCCCATGTAAATCACGCCGTCAGACATCACACCGTCCACATCGCAAATCAGCAGGCGAATCCGCGCCGCCCGAGCCATTACCTCGGCACTCACCGGGCCATAGCAGGTATCGATCATCGTGGTTTCAACACTCATTATTTGTTCCTGTTCAAACTACGCCAGCGCGCAGCATGTCATGCATATGTACCACACCGAGCAGACGATCGTCATCGGCGACCAGTACCGCAGTGATGTTTTTGTTTTGCATCAGATTCAGTGCGTCAACAGCCAGCATATTCGGGCGCACGCGAATCCCGCCGCGCGTCATCACATCCTGAATGCTGGCTGACTGGAAATCGATGCCCATATCGAAGATGCGGCGTAAGTCGCCATCAGTGAAAATGCCTTCGATTTTCATCAGGTCGTCAACAATCACCGTCAGGCCGAGGTTTTTGCGCGTAATTTCCAGCAACGCATCCCGCAGCGACGCATCGCGGCTGACGTGTGGGATCTCGTCACCACTGTGCATAATATCGCTCACGTGTAGCAGCAGTTTGCGGCCCAGTGCGCCACCGGGATGCGAGAGCGCGAAGTCTTCCTGAGTAAAGCCGCGTGCTTCCAGCAGGGCAACTGCCAGCGCATCGCCCATCACCAGCGTGGCGGTAGTACTGGAGGTCGGTGCCAGACCGAGCGGGCACGCTTCCTGTGGAACCTTAACGCATAAATGCACGTCAGCGGCACGCCCCATGGCACTCTCCGGACGGCTGGTGAGGCAAATCAACGGCACTTTCTGTCGCTTGAGGACCGGGATGAGCGCCAGAATTTCGTTCGATTCGCCACTATTAGAGATAGCGATCACCACGTCGTTTGCTGTCACCATGCCGAGGTCACCATGGCTCGCTTCGCCAGGATGAACAAAGAACGAGGACGTGCCGGTACTGGCAAAAGTCGCTGCCATTTTTGCACCAATATGACCGGATTTGCCCATGCCCATCACCACCACTTTTCCACGGCAGGCAATGATCATTTCGCAGGCGCGGCTAAAGTCGGCATTAATATACTGATCGAGCTGCTCCAGCCCTTCGCGTTCGATGCGCAGTACCGCTTTACCTGACTGTTGGTAATCAAAAACCGGTTGCTGATGTGACATGGTCAGTCCGTCCTTAATAACTTGTGATGAGCGCAGGGCTGAGCCACAGCCACAGAACCCACGCAATAAATCCCGATAACAAAAGAGAGCCCGCTACGCGGCCAATCCGGCGTTTGCGTAACAGGCAAAGTAGGGCGAACAGCACGCTGACACCTAGCATCACCCAGTAATCTCGTGCGAAAGCGTGTGCATCAACGCTGCCGGGGTGCACCAGCGCGGGCAGGCCCAGCACAATGGCCAGATTAAAGATATTAGCGCCAATCAGGTTACCGATAGCGATATCGTCTTCACCTTTCAATGCACCCGCCAATACGGTAGCCAGTTCAGGCAGGCTGGTGCCGACGGCAATCAACGTCAGACCCATGACCAGCTCGCTGACACCAAAATAGTCGGCAAACACGGTGGCATTATCGATCACCATCCGCGTTGACATCGGCAGAATAATCAGCGCCACCGCCAGCCACAGAAAGGCCACGGTATTGCCAGCTTCATCGCGCGGCAGTTCAGCCAATTGTTCGCGCGTTAACGTGTCGTTGTTATCCCGCTCTGCGCGGCGGGCGATGCGAATGGCGATCAGCAGATAACCTAAAGCAATCAGCAGCAGCGCGATGCCATTAAGTCGACTAAGGTGATTATCAAACAACATGATGCCACTCAGCAGTGAGACCAGCAGCATCAGGGGGAGTTCGCGCCGAATCAGGTTGGAGTGCACTGTCAATGGGTGCAAAAGTGCGGCACCGCCGAGGATCAGCAGAATATTGGTAATGTTTGAGCCCAGCGCCGTCCCTACAGCTAAATCCATTTGCCCATGCTGCGCTGCAGAAAAAGAAACGATCAGTTCGGGTAACGATGTGCCAATGCTTACCACTGTCATGCCGATGATCAGCGGAGGAATGCCGAAGGATCGACACAGGATCGCGGCACTGAAAACCAGACGGTCAGCACCGTAAGCCAGTAAAATCAATCCAATAAACAGCAGGGCAGTGGCTACGAACATGAAAAATCCTTGATGGATAGGTGTGTCGGCAAACCTTGTCCGACAGGTAAATACATTGCGCGCGCGGAAACAGGCGCTGATTTTGACTGTCTGAGAGGCAAAAGTAAATTTTAAGGCCGTTTTCGCCACACCTGACGGGTAAGTTTCTGTAAAACTATCGTGCATTGTGGTCTACCAGGCTACCATCCACGACTTTGATTACGCCCGATCCGCATAAAGAGGTAACGATGATCCAGCAAAAAACGAATCTGGTTGAGGTTCGTGGCGTCAGCTTCACTCGCGGAGACCGCGTCATCTTTGATGACATTTCGCTTACCGTGCCAGCGGGTAAAGTGACTGCTATTATGGGGCCATCCGGGATTGGAAAAACCACGCTGCTGCGCCTGATTGGTGGTCAGTTGCAACCGGATAAAGGGGAAATTTGGTTCCGTGACCAGAATATCCCAGCGCTTTCCCGCACTAAATTGTATGAAGTGCGAAAAAAAATGAGCATGTTGTTCCAGTCGGGTGCACTTTTTACCGATCTTAACGTCTTTGATAACGTTGCCTGGCCGTTGCGTGAACACACACAATTACCGCCGGAATTGCTGCACAGCACGGTGATGATGAAGCTGGAAGCAGTCGGCCTGCGCGGTGCAGCCAAACTGATGCCGGCCGAGCTTTCTGGTGGCATGGCGCGCCGTGCCGCACTGGCGCGCGCGATTGCGCTGGAGCCGGACCTGATCATGTTCGATGAGCCCTTTGTCGGCCAGGATCCGATTACCATGGGCGTGCTGGTGAAATTGATCGATGAATTGAACCACTCGTTAGGTGTGACATGCATTGTGGTTTCACACGATGTGCCAGAGGTCTTGAGCATTGCTGACCATGCCTATATTGTTGCCGGTCAAAAGATTATTGCCCAGGGCAGTGCGCCGGAGTTGCGGGAAAATCCCGATCCGCGCGTGCGCCAGTTTATTGAGGGTCATGCGGACGGTCCAGTGCCATTCCGCTTCGCTGCCGGGGATTACCTCAGCGATCTGACTCGTGCAGGGAGAACGTAAACTGATGTTGCTAAAGGCGCTGGCGTCACTTGGACGTCAGGGAATTAATACTTGCGCGGCGTTTGGCCGTGCAGGCCTGATGCTGTTTCATGCGCTGGTGGGTAAACCCGCTTTCCGCCGCCACGCGCCACTGCTGGTAAAACAGCTGTACAGCGTGGGTGTGCTGTCGCTGCTGATCATTGTGGTCTCGGGTTTATTCATTGGTATGGTGCTGGGCCTGCAGGGTTATCTGGTGCTGACGACCTACAGCGCTGAAACCAGTCTCGGCATGCTGGTGGCCTTATCGCTGCTGCGCGAACTGGGTCCCGTGGTCACGGCATTGCTGTTTGCAGGACGCGCGGGTTCAGCCCTGACGGCAGAAATTGGTTTGATGAAAGCCACCGAACAGCTCTCCAGCATGGAAATGATGGCCGTTGATCCGCTGCGTCGCGTGGTTTCGCCGCGCTTCTGGGCAGGGTTTATCAGCATGCCGCTGCTAGCCTTGATCTTTACGGCAGTCGGTATTGCCGGTGGGGCGTTGGTGGGCGTGGGCTGGAAAGGCATCGATCCGGGCTTCTTCTGGTCAGCGATGCAAAATGCCGTGGATTTCCGCACCGATGTCATCAACTGCATCATTAAAAGCGCAGTCTTTGCCGTGACGGTAACCTGGATTGCGCTGTTCAATGGCTATGATGCCATCCCGACCTCGGAAGGGATTAGTCGGGCGACAACGCGTACCGTAGTGCATGCTTCACTGGCGGTACTCGGTTTGGACTTTGTGCTGACAGCACTGATGTTTGGGAATTGATGCAATGCAAAGCAAGAAAAACGAAATCTGGGTTGGCGTCTTCATGCTGGCAGCACTGTTGGCACTGTTATTCCTCAGCCTGCGCGTGGCCGATCTCAAGTCACTTGGCACCGAACCGACATGGAAGCTGTATGCCACTTTCGATAATATTGGCGGCCTAAAAGTCAGCTCACCGGTGAAAATTGGTGGTGTGGTGATTGGTCGAGTAACGGATATTTCGCTGGATGATAAAACGCTGTCGCCGCGTGTCACCATGGACATCAGCGATCAGTATGCTGACAAAATCCCGGACACCAGCTCGCTGGCCATTCGCACGCAAGGTCTGCTGGGTGAACAGTTCCTCGCACTGAATTTAGGCTTTGACGATCCAGAACTGGGTTCGGCAATGCTGAAAGATGGCGGCACGTTGCGTGACACCAAATCCGCGATGGTGCTGGAAGATTTGATCGGCCAGTTCCTCTACAAGAGCGGCGACAATAAAAACGATAATCAAAAGCAGGGCACCGAGAGTGCGCCTGCTCCGGCAGCACCTGCTACAACGGAATAGAGAGGTAAAACACAATGTTTAAACGTTTCCTGATGATTGCCATGCTGGCGATTGTGCCGCTGGCGGCCAATGCAGCGGATCAGAGCGATCCTTATAAACTAATGAATGAAGCGGCGGCGAAGACCTTCACCCGCTTGAAAAACGAGCAACCTAAAATCAAGCAGGATCCTAACTATCTGCGTGAGGTGGTGCGTCAGGAGTTGCTGCCGTATGTACAGATCAAGTACGCGGGTGCATTAGTGCTGGGCCGATACTATCGTGAAGCCACGCCCGCGCAACGCGACGCTTACTTTGCCGCATTTGGCGATTATCTGGCTCAGGCTTATGGCCAGGCGCTGGCGTTGTACCACGGTCAAACCTACCAGATTCAGCAACCACAGCCGATTGGCGATGCTAACATCGTGGCGATTCGCGTGACTATTTTGGATCCGAACGGCCGTCCGCCTGTGCGCCTTGATTTCCAATGGCGCAAGAACAGCCAGACCGGCAACTGGCAGGCCTATGATATGGTGGCTGAAGGCATCAGCATGATCACTACCAAACAAAATGAATGGAGTGATTTGCTGCGTACTAAGGGCATTGATGGTCTGACCGCGCAGTTGAAAACCTACGCAGCGCAGCCTATCACTCTGGATAAACAGTAAGCATGAGCGAACCGTTACGCTGGCAGCGCAATGCCAGCACGCTATCTTTAAGCGGCATGTTGGATCGCGATACCCTGCTGTCATTGTGGCATGAACGTGAAACCGCCATGGTGGATATCGCGACCATTGATGTCGCGGCGCTGGAGCGCGTGGATTCAGCGGGACTGGCTTTGTTAGTCCACCTGCGCGAGATCGCGCGGGCACAAGGTAGCACGCCACTTTTCACCGGTATCAACGACAAACTCCAGTCATTAATTGCGCTGTATAACCTGCAGCAGATTATTGTTTCTGCGGAAAAAATCGCCTGATAACGTAGTCATCGCCAAAAGCCCCTGATTTATTCAGGGGCTTTTGCGTATTTAAGAGTCAGGCGCTTTCCTCTAAGATATCCGCCTTATTATTATTAAGTGAAGCAAAGAGCGATGGAAAATAGTGAAGTTCAGGCCGTGCTGATGCAGGCGCTGCCATTAGATGAAGTACATGTTCTCAGCAACGACGGCAGTCATTTTCAGGTGATCGCGGTGGGTGAGATGTTCGGTGAACTGAGTCGTGTGAAAAAACAGCAGGCTGTTTATGCGCCGCTGATGGAATACATTGCGGATAACCGTATTCATGCGGTTTCCATCAAAACTTATACCCCAACCGAGTGGGCGCGCGACCGTAAACTCAACGGTTTCTAAGCGCCTCACAGGTTGTTTTGTTGATAGATAATTGAGAGCCGTTAATGGACAAATTTCGTGTGCAAGGCCCCACCCGTTTAAGTGGTGAAGTGACCATTTCCGGGGCGAAGAATGCTGCGCTGCCAATTCTGTTTGCTGCGCTGCTGGCAGAAGAGCCGGTAGAGATTCAGAACGTGCCGAAGCTGCGTGATATCGATACCACCATGAAGCTGCTAAATTTGCTGGGTGCGCGCGTTGAGCGTAATGGTTCGGTTCACGTTGATGCTCGCGAAGTTAATGTCTTCAGCGCACCGTATGATCTGGTGAAAACCATGCGTGCCTCGATTTGGGCACTGGGTCCGCTAGTGGCCCGTTTTGGTCAGGGTCAGGTTTCATTGCCAGGCGGCTGTGCTATTGGTGCACGTCCGGTTGATTTGCACATCACTGGCCTTGAGCAGCTGGGTGCGGAAATTAAACTGGAAGAAGGTTACGTCAAAGCTTCCGTTAATGGCCGCCTGAAAGGCGCGCATATCGTCATGGACAAAGTCAGCGTTGGCGCGACCGTGACCATCATGAGTGCGGCAACACTTGCCACTGGCACGACCATTATTGAAAACGCCGCGCGTGAGCCGGAAATTGTCGATACGGCAAACTTCCTCAACACACTGGGCGCAAAAATCAGCGGTGCAGGCACAGATAAAATCACCATCGAAGGCGTAGAACGTCTGGGTGGCGGTGTGTATCGCGTTCTGCCGGATCGTATCGAAACCGGTACCTTCCTGGTTGCTGCTGCGATTTCCCGCGGTAAAGTGGTGTGCCATAAAGCCCAGCCCGATACGCTGGATGCGGTACTCGCAAAGCTGCGTGATGCGGGTGCTGAGATTGAAACCGGTGAAGACTGGATCAGCCTCGATATGCACGGTAAGCGCCCTAAGGCGGTTAACGTCCGTACTGCACCACACCCAGGTTTTCCAACCGACATGCAGGCACAGTTCACCTTGCTGAACATGGTGGCGGAAGGCACTGGCGTGATCACCGAAACCATCTTCGAAAACCGTTTCATGCACATCCCTGAGCTGATTCGTATGGGCGGTCACGCGGAAATCGAAAGCAACACTGCGATTTGCCACGGTGTTGAGACGCTGTCAGGTGCACAAGTGATGGCAACCGACCTGCGCGCTTCTGCGAGCCTGGTACTGGCCGGTTGCATCGCGGAAGGCACCACCATTGTGGACCGTATTTATCATATCGACCGTGGCTATGAGCACATCGAAGATAAACTGAAGGCCATGGGTGCCAATATCGAGCGCGTCAGCGGCGAATAACACCGATCTCGCACGCGAAGAAAACCAGTCACGGCAGCGTGGCTGGTTTTTTTATGTCCTGGATCTCAGATCTCCTGCCGAACCCTGGGGGATCGAATACGTTTTTTGCGATCCAGCAAGCGCGATGTAATGGGATCATAATAGCGAGTTGGCCAGATCTCGGCGGGATGAACACCGATCGCGTCAGCGATTAACCACTCTCCTTTGGGCCAGGGGCGGGAAAGTGCGTTGGAGAGTGTGGACGAGTTCAGCCCCGAATTGCGTGACAATTCAGCCATTGATGTGCCTTTTTTACGCAGTGCTGCAATCACATCTGCGGGATGCCAATCCTGTTTCCTTGCTTTCATAACGTCCTGCTCCTTGTCCATGTTATTGCGTTGTCTCTGCCGCAACGGGCGTATCCAATACAGAGATATTAGGAAAAAACAAAAACCTTATAGCAAATAATTTCCATAAGCTTCCAGTAATTGTTTTGGCCTCGCATTAAACTGAGCCCTCTTTCGCAAAAGCGATGCAAGGAATGTAATGGGCAGTCAGGTGAAGCGCTGGGAAGTAAAGCAGGGGAGAATACGGGTAAGGCAGGAAAGAAAACGGGGCTATGCCGCCCCGTAATAGCAATCAGAAATCACGCTGCACTGACATGTGGGCCAATGCTTCGAGTGCACTACGCCACGGCGTTTCTGGCAGGGCCTGCAGAGCAGCAATGGCTTTATCCGCCTCTTCTTCAGCGCGTTTGCGCGTCCATTCCAGCGAGCCAGTTTGTTGCATGGCATCCAGTACCGGTTCCAGCAGATGGCGACCGTTGCCTTCTTCAATTGCTTTGCGGATCATCTGAGCTTGCTCTGGTGTACCGTTGTGCATGGCATGGAGCAGCGGCAGTGTCGGCTTGCCTTCGCTCAGGTCATCACCGGTATTTTTACCCAGGGTTTCGCCATCCGCACTGTAATCCAGCAAATCGTCAATTAACTGGAAAGCGGTACCCAGATAGCGACCATAATCCTGCAGCGCTTTTTCCTGCGCCGGCGTGGCTTCAGCCAGAATCGCGGAGGCTTGAGAAGCCGCTTCAAACAGGCGCGCGGTCTTACTGTAGATGACGCGCATGTAGCTCTCTTCCGTAATATCGGGATCGTTGCAGTTCATCAGCTGCAGCACTTCACCTTCCGCAATCACGTTCACTGCTTCAGACATCAGCGCGAGGATCTTTAAGGATCCCATACTGGTCATCATCTGAAACGCGCGGGTATATATGAAGTCCCCCACCAGCACACTGGCAGCATTACCGAACGCGGCATTGGCAGTGGCTTTGCCACGGCGCATATCGGATTCATCCACCACATCATCGTGCAGCAGAGTCGCCGTGTGGATAAATTCGATCAGCGCCGCATTGGTGACATGTAGCGATCCCTGATAGTTGAGCGCACGTGCCGAGAGCACCGCGATCATGGGCCGGATACGTTTGCCTCCGCCGCTGATGATGTAGTAACCCAACTGATTAATCAGTGAGACATCTGAATTCAGCTGGTCGAGGATGGTCTGGTTGACGGCCGCCATGTCCTGCGCGGTTAATTCATTAATCTGTTCTAAGTTCATTCGTCTGTTCAGCTTTGACTCGTATTTTGCATGGTAAGCGCTTTTACCCAGCGTGAGTTCAGGTAATCTGTTACTGATTGTACTTGAAAAATCGGGCTGAGAAACGTTTGCATTCGTCCTGCGCTTTTTTTCTGCAAGAGAGTGCAAAGTGCACTTGTCTTCTGCTGGAGATTTGCGTAGAATTCGCGCCCTATTGTGAATATTTATCGCGCCGCCTGATGAATAGAAAGGCATGCGCAGAAGCGGAGTTTTATATGTACGCGGTTTTCCAAAGTGGTGGTAAACAACACCGAGTAAGCGAAGGTCAGACCGTTCGCTTGGAAAAGCTGGACATCGCAACCGGCGAAACCATTGAGTTCGACCAGGTTCTGATGATTGCAAATGGCGAAGACGTGCAAATCGGCGCGCCACTGGTATCAGGCGGTGTGATCAAGGCAGAAGTTGTTGCTCACGGTCGTGGCGAGAAAGTTAAGATTGTTAAGTTTCGTCGTCGTAAACACTACCGTAAGCAAGCTGGTCACCGTCAGTGGTTCACTGATGTGAAAATCACTGTGATCGGCGCGTAAGAGGAGATCTGACAAATGGCACATAAAAAGGCTGGTGGCTCGACTCGTAACGGTCGCGACTCCAATGCAAAACGTCTGGGTGTTAAGCGCTTCGGTGGTGAATCTGTTCTGGCAGGTAGCATCATCGTTCGTCAGCGTGGCACCAAATTCCACGCAGGTACCAATGTAGGTTGTGGTCGTGACCACACCCTGTTTGCTACCGCAGACGGTAAAGTACAATTCGAAGTTAAAGGTCCTAACAACCGCAAGTACATCAGCATCGTTGCTGAGTAAGGTTGTTGTGACGCAGACGGTTAACGTCTGAACACACGAATTGAAGGCCCCGCAGCTTTGCGGGGCTTTTTACATTCTGCCGCAGGTTGCGGGATTCCCTCTGACCAAAATGCGCAGTTTGCTGTACAATTTATGTACTCCTGGCTTTGCCAGTCTTGTATTATCCGCCGCCGGTCAGCGCAGAAGACCCTGGCGGACCCGTTTGCTGTGCTTTAGTCGCCGCGAACGATAGCGTGACGGAGAAATAAAATGAAGTTTGTAGATGAAGCGACGATCCTTGCGGTCGCAGGCGATGGCGGTAATGGTTGCGTCAGCTTCCGCCGCGAAAAATACATTCCACGCGGTGGCCCGGACGGCGGCGACGGCGGTGACGGCGGTGATGTTTACCTGCTGGCGGATGAAAACCTGAATACCCTGATCGACTATCGTTTCGAGAAATCTTTCCGCGCCGAACGTGGTCAAAATGGCCAGAGCCGTGATTGCACCGGTAAACGCGGCAAAGACATCATTATCAAGGTGCCTGTCGGTACCCGCGTGATTGACCAGGGTACTGGCGAAACGCTGGGTGACATGACGCGCCACGAGCAGAAGCTGATGGTCGCGAAAGGCGGCTGGCACGGCTTGGGTAATACGCGTTTTAAATCCTCGGTTAACCGTTCCCCACGTCAGAAGACCATGGGTACGCCGGGCGAGAAGCGTGACCTGCAGCTGGAGCTGATGCTGCTGGCTGATGTCGGTATGCTCGGTCTGCCGAATGCCGGTAAATCGACCTTTATTCGCTCCGTGTCTGCGGCTAAACCAAAAGTGGCGGATTATCCGTTTACCACTCTGGTGCCAAGCCTTGGCGTGGTGCGCATGGACAACGAAAAGAGCTTCGTCGTCGCCGATATCCCGGGCCTGATTGAAGGCGCAGCGGATGGTGCCGGTCTGGGGATTCGCTTCCTGAAGCACCTTGAGCGTTGCCGTGTACTGTTGCACCTGATCGACCTTGCGCCGATCGATGAATCCGATCCGGTCGAAAACGCCCGCATCATCCTGGGTGAGCTGGAAAAATACAGCGAGAAGTTGTTCCAGAAGCCACGCTGGCTGGTGTTTAACAAATGTGACCTGCTGGACCGTGAAGAAGCGGAAAGCCGCGCTAAAGCGGTTGTGGAAGCTTTGGGCTGGGAAGACAAATACTACCTGATTTCTGCGGCCAGCCATGACGGCGTGAAAGATCTCTGCTGGGACGTGATGACCTTCATCATCGAGAACCCGAAAGAAGCGGAAGAAGAAGCGAAAGAGCCGGAGAAAGTGGCCTTCATGTGGGATGATTATCACCGCGAAGCCATGGAAACCGCTCAGGAAGTGGAAGAAGACGACGATTGGGATGACGACTGGGACGAGGAAGACGACGAAGGCGTCGAAATCATTTACCAGCGTTAATCGCAAAACAGAAAGCGGCCAATTGGCCGCTTTTTTTATGGCTGCTGAGTGCCATTTTCACCTCCCGATGAAAGGGCATCGTGTGCAGCAATCCGGCGCGATGATTCTTCCCCCTGGAATAAGGAGGTGAGGGCCGTCGCGGAAAATTACCCCAGCACCGCCACCGTCAATCGCGATGTGCAGCACAGTTGATCGCGTCCATTGCGAATCTCAATTTCCCAGCTCTGGTTGCGTGCGCCAAGGTGCAAAGGACGGCAGATGCCGCGCACTTCACCGCTGCTCACCGCGCGATGGTGGCTGGCACTGACCTCAATCCCCACCACACTTTTTCCCTCTTCCACACTCAGATAACCGGCAATCGATCCCATCGATTCAGCCAGCACCACTGACGCACCGCCGTGCAGCAGGCCAAACGGCTGCTGCGTGCGGGTATCCACTGGCATAGTTGCCTCAAGGTAATCGTCGCCAATCACCGTGAACACGATGCCGACGTGCGACACCAGCGAGTTATCACCGAGGGTATTTAAGGTTGCCAGATCAACCGATCGTTTCCAGATTGCCATGTCAGGATCCCAGCGTTGCGCCACCGTCGACCACAATATCCTGCAGCACCACGTGGCTGGCAAGATCCGAAGCGAGGAACAGAACGTTGTTCACGATCTCTTGCGGTTTCGCGATCTTACGCAGTGGGATCCCCAGCTTATACTGATCCGGGAAGCCATTGATCATCTCCTGTTCCGCTTCCGGCGTATGCCACAGGCTACGTTGCATATCGGTATCGGTTGAACCCGGTGAAACGATGTTGCAGCGCACGCCAAACGGTGCCATTTCCAGACCGACGGTGAGGCACAGGCTACGTAGTGCGGCTTTGGAAGCGCCATAAGCGGACATGCCGAGACGTGGCGCGTGAGCCGCGTTAGAAGCGATGGTAACAATCGCCCCCGCGCGCTGCTGGCGGAATACCGGCAGCGTTTGCTGGAACATATTAAAGGCGCCACCGGCGTTCACCGCCAGACACGCCTGCCAGTCTTCGAATGCGAGTGCTTCGGTACTGCCGACGCGCAGGATCCCGGCGCCGTTGACCAGCACATCCAGACGAGGCTGCTCAGCCAGCAGACGCTGGCACACGGCTTTCACCTCCGCCGCGTTGGCAACATCCAGAATCTGAGTGGCAAACGGATAGTCGGGCTGATCAAAACGCAGATCGAAGCCGATCACCTGTGCGCCTGCCTGATGGAATGCCAGCGCCGTATGGTAACCAATGCCTTTACCCGCGCCGGTTACCCAGACGATTTTTCCGCTAAAGTCGAAAGAAGCACTCATTTGGCAGGTGTCCGTGACAGCAGAGCCCACCAGCCATCAATGCTCGGGTTTTTTGCCAGGCTAACGAAATCGATGTCGTTGTGCACCTGGCGCCAGCGCGCCGCCAGCGCCATCACGCGCACGGAATCCAGGCCGTAGTCGATCAGATTCTCATCATCTTCTGGCACATCGTCATCTTCCAGCAGCGGCAGAATCAGTGCACGCAGATCGTCTTTGCTCAGCGGCAGCGGCATCAGATCGGCGGTCATCACCACTTTGCCACTGCGGCCAGCGGTATAGGTCAGTGCCATCATGTGCTCTTCACGGCTGAAGTCGGCCAGCGCATCCGCCACCATAAACGGCTGGATGTTACGCATAAAGGCGTCAGTGGCGGTGGTCAGGCAGCCGATGTGGGCGTAAACGCCGGTAATGATCAGTTGATCGCGGCCCATCTCCTGCAGGATCGATTCCAGCGGCGAGCGGACAAAGGCGCTGTAACGCCATTTGGTTAACACCTGATCGTCCTGATCTGGCGCCAGTGCATCCACGATCTTCTGTTGATCCGGATGCTTATTCAGGCCCGGTCCCCACATGTCGTTAAGCAGTGCGCGATCGGCATCGCTCTGCTCGTTGGGCTGCGCGGTGTAGAACACCGGAATACCTTGCGCTTTGCAATAGGCGCGCAGGCGGGCAATGTTCTCCACAACCTGATCGATCAGCGGACTGTTCTCGCCCCAAAAATTCAGGAAATAAGCCTGCATATCATGGATCAGCAGGGCAGCACGCTGTGGCTCTACGGTCCATTTCACCTTGTTGGTCGGCAGCTCAGTGGCGGCAGGCAGCGCGTAAGAATTCAGTTTTGGAATAGCCATTACAATCTCCGGAATAGGTTCAGGCTTGCGCTTGTTGGTCAGCAAGCTGTTGGCGTAAACGTTTTTTGTCCACCTTGCCAACCGGGGTCAGCGGCAGGGCATCTACGCAGGTAATACGATCGGGTAATTTAAACTCGGCGACACCGAGATCGCGCAGATGACGGCGCAGCGCCACCGCTTTGATCGGCTGGCTGGCAACAATAAAGGCGCAGCTTTTTTCACCCATCAGTTCATCAGTCATCGACACCAGCGCGGCATGAATCACATCCGGATGGCGCTGCAGCAAATTCTCGATCTCTTCTGCGGCGATCTTCTCGCCGCCACGGTTGATCTGATCCTTCTCGCGGCCCTGCACGGTGATGTAACCCTGCGGGTTGATCTCAATCAGATCGCCGGAGCAGTAAAAGCCGTTAGCATCAAAGCTGGTGGCATTGTGTTCCGGGCTTTTGTAGTAGCCACGGAAGGTGTACGGACCGCGTGTCATCAGGCGACCCACCGTGCCGTGCGGCAGCGCATTACCGTGTTCATCCGCCACCCAGACTTCGTCATCTTCAGAAATCGGTCGGCCCTGAGTGGTCAGCACGGTTTTCTCGTCATCGCCAAAGCGGGTGTAGTTCACCAGACCTTCGGCCATGCCAAACACCTGCTGTAATTGGCAGCCAATTTCGCTCTGGATGCGTGCCGCCAGGGTTTCGCCGAGCTTCGCGCCGCCGACCTGAATGCGCTGCAGCGTAGCCAGCTGCTTGTTGCTACCCCATTCCTGAATCGCCTGCAGCCACAGGCTCACTGCGGGTGGCACCAGACCGGTATCGGTGACCTGGTGCTTCTCAATCAGCGGGAAGCAGAGCGTGGCGCTTGGGTCAGCGGCAAGAATCACCTGGCCCCCGGCATAAAACACACCAAGTGAACCCGGTGAGCTCATGGCGAAGTTATGCGGTGCGGGCAGGGCGATCAGATAACGCGTGTCAGCCGTGACTTCGCAGATCTCATCGCTGGCGCGAATACTGTAGTAGTAGTCGTTGTGCGTGCGAGGAATCAGCTTCGGCGTACCGGTGCTGCCACCGGAGAGCTGGAAAAACGCCACTTCATCGGCAGCAGTTGGCGTTGGCTGGTAATCGCCCGCCGCTTCCGCCATCAAAGCTTCGAGGGTGTTTTCTTTATCACCGTCATTGCGCAGGATGATCTGCTGCAGTGACGGTTGAGCGGCACAAAGCGCACCAATAAAGGTGTCATCGCCAAACAGCGCGTGACTGCGATCGGCAATTAGCAGTTTAGGCTCAATCTGCGCGGCATAGGCGGTCAGCTCGGTGCGCTGATGGCTATACAGCGCGAAGACGGATGCTACGCCCAGTTTAAACAGCGCAAAGGCCGTGACGTAAAACTCCGCCACGTTGCCTAGCTGCACTAACGCAGTATCACCCTGTTGCAGGCCACGGCGCTGTAGGGCTGCCGCGAGGTTATCGGTTAGCTGATTCAGCTCGCGATAGCTGATTTGACGATCGCCGTCGATGACCGCGATTGCATCATTCTCTTGATGACGCGCCAGGATATCGGTCATTGGCACATCGAGCCAATAGCCTTTTTCGCGATAGCGCGCAGCCAAATCTTCAGGCCAGCGGGTATAGGGAATGCTCATGCTCTTTCCTTTATTGCAGTCCAAAAGCGCGCAACATGGTATCCAGCTTCACGCCGGTTTCGCGCCATTCTGATTCAGGTTGGGAATCGGCAACGATGCCTGCGCCCGCAAACAGTCGCACGCGTGCACCGTGCACGGTGCCACAACGAATTGTCACCACCCATTCACCGTTTCCTTCACTGTCACACCATCCCACAATGCCGCCAAACAGCTGACGATCAAAAGGCTCTAGCTGCTGAATCAGCTGCTGAGCACGCTGGTGTGGGAAGCCGCTTAATGCGGGGGTCGGATGAAGCAGGCAGGCCAGCGACAAAGCGTTCTCACGATCATCCTGCACCTCACCATCGATTTGCGTCGCGAGGTGCCATAAGGTCGCGGTGGTGATCAATGACGGTACCGTCGGCACCGACAGCAGGCGACTGCGCGGTTGCAGCGTATCGCGCATCGCATCTGTGACCAGCTGGTGTTCATGACGATCTTTGCTGGAGTCCATCAGCGTATTGCCCGCTGCCTGATCCTGTAGGCTATCGTGGTGATCACGACGTGCTGAGCCCGCCAGCGGGCACGAGCTAAAATCGCGGCCCTGCTTACGCAGCATCAGCTCCGGGCTGGCTCCCACCAGTGCACCGCCTTGCGGCAGCGGCAGATGGAAGTGATAGCTATTCGGATTCTGCGCAATGACGCGTTGCATCAGCGCCGCGGTATCCACTGGCTGCTCGGTGACAATATCCATCAGGCGCGACAGCACCACTTTATCGAGGTCACCACGTTGCGTTGCTGTCACCGCATCGGCCACCATTTGGGTAAAGACATCGTGATCGGGCACCGCCACGCGACGACGTACCTGCGGCAGCTCACTGGCAGCCGCTGGCAGCGCATTCTGTAGGTCGGCACGATGAAAAGTTTGATACGTTTCAGGAATAAACAGGGCCGCAGGCTGACTCACGTCAAACGGAATCGCACCCACCAGGATCGGATTCTCAATGCCTTGTTGTTTTGCCGCCGCAAAATGTTGATGCAGCTGAAGTTGAAAATCACCCTGCAATGATGCAGCGTCTGCCACAGAGGTGGTTATCGTGGTATAGCAGCCTTGAGTCGCGAGGCTTTGCCACGGCGAGGTAAAGAGGAACCCACGGCATAACGCAGAAAAATCCTCTAATAAGGCATTTTCAAACATGGATGATTCCACCATAATTTTCACCTATAAATGATAAGATTATTAAGAATGATTATCATTTTTATTATGGGCCTGTAACCTACGTCGATTGGACAAAAGAGTCAATCCATTCGCGGGATTTCCCGCATGATTTAGGCGTAATCGGAAGGTGACGTCGAGCCGTGCAATAAGCTAAAAGGTGGACCAAAACTTATGAATAAATGCGGTTTATTGGGCCTGACCGCCCTGTTGTTTATTTTCCAGACTTTCACAGGGCTCGCACAGGCAGAACAGGGATGGCCGCGCACGGTGCAGGGGGCAAAGGGTTCAATTACCTTAAACAAAGCTCCGCAGCGTATTGTTTCAACCAGCGTCACCTTAACTGGATCGTTGCTGGCAATTGATGCACCGGTGGTGGCTTCCGGTGCGACCGCTCCGAACAGCCGTCTGGCCGACGATCATGGCTTTTTCCGTCAATGGGGTGAGGTGGCAAAACAGCGCCATGTAAAACGTCTCTATATTGGCGAGCCGAGCGCCGAAGCGGTAGCCGCAGAAGCACCCGATCTGATTCTGGTGAGCGCCACAGGTAATGATTCTGCGATTAAACTCGCCAGCCAGCTTTCCGCCATCGCACCGACGCTGGTGGTGAATTACGACGACAAGAGCTGGCAGGATGTGGTGACGCTGCTGGGCCAGGCAACCGGCCACGAAGCGCAGGCGGCACAGCGAGTGAAAGCGTTTGACGATCGTGAAGCGGCGTTGAAAAAAGCCATCACCTTACCGCCGCAGCCGGTGTCTGCCATGGTGTGGAACGGCGATGGGCGTGCCGTCAACGTGTGGACCACGGAGTCAGCGCAGGGCAAACTGCTGGAGCAACTTGGCTTTACCCTCGCCGTTCCACCCGCCAGCGTGCAGCAAGGCCACAGCATGGGCCAGCGTAAAGACATCATTCAGCTGTCGGGTGAGAATGTGGGAAGCGGTTTGACGGGCAAAACCTTCCTGCTGTTTGCGGCTGATGACAAAACCACACAGTCAGTGATCGGCAATCCGTTCCTCGCGCAAAACGCGGCGGTTAAGGATAAGCAGGTATTCCCGCTTGGCGTCGATTCGTTCCGTCTGGATTACTACAGCGCCAGCAATCTGCTGGCGCGTCTGGAGAAACTGTTCGTTAAATCATGATGCCTGCTCCGCCAGCTCAGGGGCTGGCGGCGCATAACGACGTAAACGGCCCATTACACACCACATTACAATCCCCAACAGCGCTGCCGCAAAACCAAACGCGGCGGCAGCCTGTGGCGGCAATAACCACGATCCCATGGCCCCAATCATCGCCGCACCGATCGCATCTCCGGTGACATTTTGCGCGGTCCACAAGCCGTTAATGCGGCCCAGCAGATGGTCTGGCGTCAGCAGTTGAATCATCGCGTACTGCACCAGACTGTTGATGGCACTGAAATAACCAAACGCCACCAGACACAGCAGCGCCAGCGGCAGGTTGGGCATCAGACTGAATAATCCCAGCGCGATAAATCCGGCCACCGCACTGCCCAGCACCAGCTGTCCCGGTCGGGCTGCATGTTTCAGTTTACCGCTGGTGAACGCGCTGATGGCGGCACCCAGCGGCACGGCTGCGTAGAGCATGCCTAGCTGGTTAGCACTCACTGACCAATGTGGTGCGAGAGCGGGGTAGAGCACGCGAATCGCGCTGGCCAGAGTGACCAGAGCACCTATCAGCGCCACCATACCGACAATCGGGCTGGCAAACAGGAACTGCACCCCGGCGGCCAGCGACTTCAGCGGATGTTCACGCGGCTGAGGTGGCGGCGGGAGTTGCGGTAATTTCAGCAGCGTCAGTACGGTAATCAGTGTGCCAAACGCGGTTAAGCCGTAGTTCCACACCACGCCGCCGTGTGCAATGACAAGTCCGGCAATGGCTGGCGAGAGGATGGAGCCAAAACGCACCGTCAGCATGGTGATGGCGCCGGCCTGCATAATGTTTTCGCGCCCCACCAGCGCCGGTGTGGCCGCCAGCAGCGCCGTGACGCCAATCGCGCCAAAGAAGCCATCCCAGAATCCCAGCAGATACACCGCAATCAGTGAAGGCTGCGGCAGCGCAGCGTTAATCGCCAGCGCGATAAAGCCCAAGCCGCAGGTGGATCGGGCAAGCAAAATCAGTTTCTTACGCTCGTAGCGATCGGCTAACACTCCGCCGGTCAGCAGACCAATAAACATACCGGATGCGGCGAGGGTGACGGCCAATCCCACCAAAAGCGGGGAGTGCGTCATCTGCTGAATCTGCACCGGCACCGCCACGGCGAGCATGCCTAATGCGACAATCGAGATGAATCGGGCAATAAATACTGCGCGAAATGCCGCATGGGTTTTCAGCAGGGAGAGATCGATAAAGTGGGAAGATTTGTTCATTTGTTCGCCTTTTTGCACCAATTTTCCTCATCGTCCGCGAGGCGAGTCATGGTAACATAGGCAAACGCGAGTAATAACGATAACCATTATCAAATTGCGTTGCGCATGCGACGACGTTGAACAGTGAAGGTTTAGAACGATGCGCCAGATCCGTGCATTAGCAGGCTCAGGGATTCTGCTCTTGCTCCTCATCGCGCTCAGCTTGATGCTGGGGGCAAAATCGATACCCATTTCCGATGTTTATCATTCTCTTACCTCAGGCTGTAACAACGCTGAGTGCGTGATTGTGCGTGATGCACGCCTGCCGCGCACTCTGGCCGGATTGCTGGCGGGTGTCGCCCTTGGGTTAGCAGGCGCACTGATGCAAAGCCTGACGCGCAATCCACTGGCCGATCCGGGCATTCTCGGCGTTAACGCAGGTGCCGGGTTTGCGGTGGTGATCGGCATTGCGCTGTTTGGCGCGGATTCTCCCCTCGATTGGCTCGGCTTCGCGTTTGCCGGTGCACTGCTGGCGTCATTGCTGGTAGCGATGACGGGGGCGATTGGCGGCGGGCGAGTCAATCCGGTGCGACTGACGTTAGCGGGCGTGGCGCTGGGCGCGGTGCTGGATGGCCTGACGTCTGGTCTGTCACTGCTCAATCCCGATATTTATGATTATCTGCGTTTCTGGCACAGCGGCTCGCTGGATATTCGCAATTTCACTGTATTGCGCACCCTGTTCCCGGCCGTGCTAATCGGCAGCGGAGTGGCACTCTATTTGTCGCAGGCGTTGAACAGTTTAAGCATGGGCGGCGATATGGCGACCGCGCTGGGCACGCGGGTGGCGCGCACGCAACTGCTTGGTTTAGTGGCGATTGCGTTGTTGTGTGGTGCGGCGACGGCGGCAGTGGGGCCGATTGCTTTTATCGGACTGATGACGCCGCATTTTGCACGCTGGATGGTCGGCAACGATCACCGTTGGATGCTGCCCGCCACGGCGATCATTACCCCAATTCTGCTGCTGGCAGCGGATATTCTGGGACGACTGCTGGTGGCGGGCGAACTGCGCGTCTCCATCGTCACGGCGATGTTGGGTGCGCCGGTACTGATTGTGCTGGTGCGCCGTAAACTCGGGCGAGGTGCGTTATGACGCGTCGGGTTGGATTACATACCACGTGGTTGTTGCTCGGATGCGCACTGCTGGCGTATCTGGCGATGACGCGAGGCGCATTGCCGATTGGGGCTGAGCAGTTTTGGCAGGTGCTGGCGGGAAACGGTGCCAGCAACGTCAAGCTGATCGTTTTAGAGTGGCGACTGCCGCGTGTGCTAATGGCGCTGCTGATTGGCGCGGCACTGGGCGTCAGCGGCGCGATTTTCCAGTCACTGCTGCGCAACCCGCTCGGCAGCCCGGATATTCTCGGTTTCAATACCGGTGCCTATAGCGGCGTGCTGGTGGCGCTGGTGCTGTTCAATCAGGGCATCGCCGCCATGACCGGTGCAGCGTTGGTTGGCGGTATCGGCACGGCGGCATTGGTGTATCTGTTTGCCTGGCGCAACGGGGTAGAAACCTTCCGCCTGATTATTGTTGGTATCAGCGTGCGCGCCTTGCTGATGGCGCTGAATGCCTGGCTGATTATTAGTGCTTCGCTGGAATCCGCGCTCAGCGCCGGATTGTGGAGTGCCGGGTCGCTTAACGGCATCACCTGGGCGAAAACGCCGCCGGTGATTGGGGTATTGCTGCTGTCACTGTTGCTGATGGCATTGTTGACCCGACGCATGCGTTTGCTGGAGATGGGCGATGATACCGCCAGTGCACTCGGCGTACCGGTGGAGCGCAGTCGGCTGCTGCTGATGCTGATTGGTGTGGTGTTGACGGCGGCATCTACCGCGTTGGTAGGGCCGATCTCCTTTGTGGCGCTGCTGGCGCCGCAGATCGCGCGTCGACTCGGCGGCGGCGAAAAAGGCGCGCTGCTGCTGGCAGCGCTGTGTGGCGCACTGCTGCTGATTGCGGCCGATTTTGCTGCGCAGCATCTGTTCCTGCCTTATCAATTACCGGTTGGCGTAATTACCGTCAGCCTCGGTGGACTTTATCTGATTGCGTTACTGGTGCGGGAGGCGCGACGCCAATGATCGATATCCCTTCACGGCTGTATGGCGAAGGCCTGACGCTCGGCTACGACAAGAAAGTGGTGGCAGAAAACCTGTCGGTGGCGATCCCGGAAGGTGAGCTGACAGTGATTATCGGCCCCAACGCCTGCGGTAAATCCACTTTGCTGCGCACCCTGAGCCGCCTCAATACTCCGCTGAAAGGCGAGGTGTATCTGGATGGTGAGGCGATAGCGCGTTATCCGACCAAAGAGGTGGCGCGTCGACTTGGGCTGCTGCCGCAGAGTTCCAACGCACCGGCGGGCATCAGCGTTACCGAACTGGTGGCACGTGGGCGTTACCCGCATCAAGCGCTGTTTGGCCGCTGGCGCAGTGAAGATGAAGAGGCGGTGCAAAGCGCGATGCGGGCAACCGGCGTGGCGGATTTGGCGCAGCAGCCAGTGGATACCTTGTCCGGCGGGCAGCGTCAGCGCGTATGGATTGCCATGGTGCTGGCGCAGCAAACCCCGCTGCTGTTGCTGGATGAGCCGACTACCTGGCTGGATATCACCCATCAGATTGAACTGCTGGAACTGATGCAGGAGTTGAATCAGCAGCATGGCCGCACGCTGGTGGTGGTGTTGCACGATCTTAATCACGCCTGCCGTTATGCCACCCATTTGATCGCCATGCGTCACGGCAAGATTTTGGCCGAAGGCAAGCCCGCAGAGATCGTAACACCCGCGTTGATTGAACAGGTGTACGGTTTACGCTGCGTGATTGTGGAAGATCCGGTGGCGCACACGCCAATGATCGTGCCGCTGGGAAGAGGAAAGTAAGCGGTCTGGCTGCATAAAGCATGTTATCGCGGGAATCTAAATGCTGTGACCGGCACACCACAGTGGAGCATCGTGTCGCGAGGTCTTAACGCAGTGCCCTGCACAGGGCAGGCAGGTTGATTGCAGTGAGGCTTCATCTCAACGCCCTGTAAAAGGCAGAGAAGTTTATCGCCGGGAGGCCTTTCGACCTCCCGGAAATCGGCTGACGCTAGCCTAATATCCGCTGCAACAGCGGGCCAATCTGCTCAAACATCTGCGGGGAAATAATCTCCACGTGTGCACAATCCATCGGCCAAACCTCTAACTCACCGACATACGGTGCCCAGGCGCGACGCGCATCCTGACCGGGCTGCTGCGTCTGCTCGGCGAGGAACAGTGTGGCGCGACCGTTGAAACGCGCACTGCGCGCGGTGGCCAACAGACGCACCGAACTGGCGTAGTTGGCTTCGATGGTATCGAACATCGCGCGCATCTCTTCGCCCGCCTGATGGCGCTGGGCAGCGATAAACTGCTCGCGCTCGCGATTCACCTCTTCCAGCACCGCCGGATCCAGCACATTCTCGCCACGCTTTTCATCCCAGTTCTGCGTTTCCGGCGGCCAGGTATCGAGCAGGCCGAGGAAGGCTACCTCTTCACCTGCCGCTTCCAGTCGTGCCGCAATACCTTGCGCCAGCGTGCCGCCCAGCGAATAACCGAGGAAGAAGTACGGCCCGTGCGGCTGCACGTCACGTAAGGTTTGCAGATGCGCATCATACACTTCATCGAGATGTGCGCTTTGGTTCAGCGGGCTCTGGGTATCCGGCGACTGAATCCCCACCAGCGACCAGCGCTGATCGAGATAGCGCTGCAGAATACTGAACTGCCAGGCAAAACCCGACGCCGGATGGAAGCAGAACAGTGTCGGACCGTTGCCCTGACGCAGCGGCAGAACGGCTTCAAAACCTGCCTGCTGATGCGATTGAGTATCGCTCAGCAACCGGGCGAGTTTTTCCACCGTTGAAGCCACCATAATCTGCCCCACCGAAACCGGCTGTTGCAGTTCGCGGCGCAGTTGGGCAGCTAAGCGCATTGCCAGCAGTGAGTGTCCACCGAGGGCGAAGAAATCATCCTGGGCGCTGATGGTGTCACGCGCCAGCAACTGGCAGAAAGCCTGCGCCAATTGGGTTTCCAGACCGGGATGCGGTTCACGGCCCACGCTGTCAGCTGCATTTTTTGGCAGCGGTAAGGCTTTGCGATCCAATTTACCATTGCTGCTCAACGGGAAGGCATCCAGTTGCACAATCGCCACCGGCACCATATGTGCAGGCAGGCGCTGCGCCAGCGCATCACGCAGCGCGTCGCCATCGACAACGTGCTCTGCGACGACGTAACCCACCAGCTGACGCGCATCGCCGCCTTGTGCAGCGGCACCGCCGAGTACCACAGCATGCGTCACCGCTTGCTCAATACCGGGCTGTGCGCTCATCACATGATCGATTTCATTAAGTTCGATACGTTGGCCACGGATCTTCAGCTGATCGTCGCTGCGTCCGAGGTATTCCACCGCGCCGTTATCCAGCCAGCGCGCCACGTCACCGGTTAGGTACATGCGTTCGCCAGCGGCAAAAGGATCGGCGATAAAGCGGCTGGCGGTCAGATCCGGGCGGCCAAGATAGCCGTGTGCCAGCTGTACGCCGGTTAAGTAAAGATCGCCCGCCACACCAGGCGGCACCGGCTGCATACGTGCATCAAGAATGCGAAGTCCGGTATTCCACACCGGGAAACCAATCGGCACGCTGGCCCCTTCAACGGCTGCCAACGCTTCGCCAAACGCCGGATACCAGCTGACATCCACTGCCGCTTCGGTCGGGCCGTACAGGTTGTGCAGTGGCACCTGCGTCAGTTTTTCCCATTCACGCGACAGATCGGTCGGCAGCGCTTCACCGCTACAGAAGACGTTACGTAAGCTGCCACAGCAGGCAATCGCTGGCGCACTGTCCAGCGCCGCGACAAAGGCGGCCAGCATCGAAGGGACAAAGTGCGTGGTAGTCACTTTGTAACGCGCAAACAACTGCTGAAGGGCTTCCGGATCGCGGTGCGCTTCCGGCGGTGCCATCACCAGTTGCGCGCCTACCAGCAGCGGCCAGAAGAATTCCCATACGGATACATCGAAACTGCTTGGGGTTTTCTGCAATACCACGTCGTCAGCTTGCAGCGGATAGCGATCCTGCATCCACAATAGGCGGTTGACGATCGCTTCATGACCGACCAATACGCCTTTCGGACGCCCGGTAGATCCTGAGGTGTAGATGATGTAAGCGCCATCCTGTGGTGTCGGCTCGCTGGCGGGTGGTGGCGCGTCTGGCGCTGTATAGAGCGCATCAAAGTGCAGCTGCTTAACAGAATCGATAGCGCTAAAGCGGGCGCTCAATTCCACTGAGGTGATCAGCGTTTTGGGGGCGGCATCTTCCAGCATTAGCTGCAAACGTTCGTCGGGGTAGCCGGTATCGAGCGGCAGATAGGCCGCGCCGAGCGACACAATCGCCTGCAGTGCCAGTGAGAGATGCACTGAACGTGGCAATGCCACTGCGACGATATCGCCGCGCTGGACGCCCGCTGCACTAAGATCCGCTGCCAGAGCATACAACTGCTGCTGCATCTCACGGTAGCTTAACTGGTGCGTCGCATCAGCCAGCGCCGGGGCATCAGGCGTACGCGCGGCCTGTTGCGCCAACAGTGAGGCCAGCGTTTCTGCCGGAACAGGATGCGCGGTCTGGTTGATACCGGCAATTTGTACGTGCTCTTCTGCGGTTAGCAGATCCAGTTCACCCAACGCACGCTGCGGTTGCTCCGCCAGCTGATCCAGCAGCAAAGCAAAACGGCTGGCGTGGCGAATCAGCGTCGATTCGCTATAGCGCTCCGCATTCGCCAGCAACTCCAGCGTCAGTTCACCCTGTTCGTTGATGTAGATAGCGATTTCCAGATCGCGCACCGGGCCTGATGCCAGCTGATGGGTTATGCCTTCAACGCCAGCAAAATCGAGTTGATAGTCAAACATCTTCAGGTTGATCACCGGACCGTACAGAGGGTCACCATCGCCCAAACGTCCGAGATCGCGCTGCACCTGTTCCGCGTCATAACGCTGGTGGCGGCGCATTTTCTTCACTTCACCAGCCAGTTGGGCAGCCAGCGCACTCAGCGGCTGGGTGGGATCGTAATGCACGGCCATCGGCAGCACGTTGATCACCGGACCAGTGGCACACAGCGCGGCGGATCCGATGCGGCGCATAAAGATGAATCCAGCGGCGAAATCATTTTGTCCGCTGAGTCGCGCCAGCCACAGCGCCACCAGCGCAAAGGCCAGGTCAGCAGCGCTGGATTGTGGATGCTGATTAACCAGCTTCTGGAAGGTGCTGCGATCGAGCGTCACGCTGTGGCGCAGCAGATCGGTGGTCGCGCTTTGTCCCGCCAGCGGCAGCGATGATAGCGAAGCCGGTGAGGGCAGCGCTGCGCCTTTTTCGCGCCAGAAATCACCATCGCGCGTGAATGAAGAGGATTCCTGATAACGCTGGTACTCTTCAACGACTTCGCTAAACGGGATAAACGGCGTCGGCTCGGCCTCTTGCTGCTGCACGGCGGCAGTGTAAAGGTTAGCAATACGGCGAGTGATGGCGGTAAAGCTGAAACCATCCACCACTAAGTGGTGATAACGCTGATACCAGAACCAGTGCTGATCGCCAATGCGATACAGCGTGTGATGCCATAAAGGTGCACCGCTCAGTACGCGTAGATCACCGTTCATGTCTTCACGCATTAACGCGCGGGCTTTGGTGGCGGCATCGGTGTCAGCGCGCAAATCCACGATTTTTGGCGCACTGAACGTCTGCGGTTGCAGCCACTGCAGTGCTTCGCCCTCGACTTCGGCAAACGCCATATTCAGCGTATCGGCTTCCTGCATGCCAGCCACGATGGCTTGCGCGAGCAGGTCGCTGTTAATCGCGCCGCGTAATTCGACAAAGTGTGCCACCGCATAAGCATTGTGGTGCTGGGTCAGCTGGTCGGCAATCCAGATGCCGGGCTGGGCTGCCACTAAGGGCAAGGTGTGTTGGTCGGTCATGGTTTTGTTCATCAGAGATTCAGACATCTGTGCTCCGGTTTGCGTCCTGCGTGATGAAGTTAAGTCGGATTGCGCCACAGGGCTTGCAGACCGTCGAGCAGACCACCGCGCCAGCATAGCGCGTCATGGCCGCCCTCCACCGGCAGGTAATTCACCTGATAACCGGCAGCGGTAAGTTTTTGTTCTAATTGTTGATTGGCTTGCAGAATCAGGCCTTCACGTTTACCCGCCTCCAGCCAGAAACGCAGCGGTTGTTTCGGAGCCAGTCCGCTATCCAGCGCCTGCAACAGCCAGCCGTATGGGTTGCCACGTTCGGGCCACCAGAATGATCCAGATAGGCTCAGCGCATTGCCAAACGTCTCCGGGAAATGCAGCGCGGCAAACACCGATGCCAGCCCGCCGAAACTTTGTCCAGCCACCAGTGTGCTGTCTGCCTGTTGGCGATAGGGTGCCCATTGCGCCACCTGCGGCAGTAACTCCTGCTGCACGGCTTGCCAGAACTGCGGATTACAGGGCAGTTCACGACTACGGTGTTCACGATCGATGATGTCAATAAACAGATAAACGGCAGGTGGGAGTTTCCCTGCGTCAGTAAGTTGCTGCAATGGCCCGGCAATCGGCATTTGATTCGCCCAGAACTGCCCATCCAGCAGAATGGCCAGTGGACGTTGCGCGTTATCGGATTCGCCGGTGGCATAAATCCACACTTTGCGACTGTTACTTAGTAACGCGCTATCCCACTGATATTGTTGCAAAGAAACAGCCGATGCGCTGCCATCATCCACGGCTTGCCAGATTTGCTGATCAGGGGCTTGCGGGAGATGCAGCGGCGAAACGCCCATGCCACGCCCACCGGCCCAGCCGCGCAGTGTATTCAGGGGATCGGCCTTCGCCGTGGGGAATTTGTCACGCCACCAGTTTCGCAAGGCATACATGTCCGCCTCACCGCTAAAGTCGGTTGCCTGCTCATCGGGCATCAGACAGTAGCTGCCGCGCCAGTTTGATGGCAGCGCAGTTTGCCAGTACCACACATCGGTACCCGTTACGCGCACCAATGACTGAGGTGGACGTTTCTGGTGGTGATCGGTCACGCCAGTGATGTTGATCCATACACGCTGAATCGCTGACGTTTTTTCGCTGCCTTGGGGATCGCGCCAGAAGAAGGTCACCAGGCAGGTGCCATCCTGCTGAGGGTCAATTCGCGGAATACCCTGAGTTTGTTGCTCCTGCCACCAGGCTTCGCTACCGGTTACATCATTTCGCCAGGTCATAGGGGCTGCCAGTCACTGTGTAGGGAAAGATTTACATAAGATTAATAATTAATACTATTGATAACTATTTGCATTTGCAATAGGGTGTTTCCGCTCAAAAGAGCACGCTCGTTCCGCCTGACTCTTTCCTTCCTGGAAGGTTACGCAACGGATGGCACTGCCAGGTCTGGAACTGGGCGCGATAAGGACAGGGATATTCTCACCGGCTCGCCAGTTAAGAATCCAACGGCATTTTACTGGCCATCCAGGAATGAAAAACAATGACGCGTTACTCACGATTATCATTAGCTATTTTGATTGAACTGGGGCTGAGCGCCTCACTGCTCTCCGGCAGCGCCTGGGCAACAGACACTTCCAGCAAGACGACCAGCAGCCAATCCACTACCGACGCCGAATCGATGAACGGCGGCACGTTGATGGTGACCGCCCAGCAGCAGAATCTACAGGCGCCCGGCGTTTCTACCATCACTGCAGATGAAATTAAAAAGCATCCGCCTGCACGTGATGTCTCTGAAATTATTCGCACCATGCCGGGCGTTAACCTGACCGGTAACTCCACCAGTGGCCAGCGCGGTAACAATCGCCAGATCGATATTCGCGGCATGGGCCCGGAAAATACCCTGATTATGGTGGATGGTATGCCGATCACCAGCCGCAACTCGGTGCGTCTGGGCTGGCGTGGTGAGCGTGATACCCGCGGTGACACCAACTGGGTGCCGCCAGAGATGATCGAACGCATTGATGTGATTCGTGGCCCGGCCGCGGTGCGTTACGGTAACGGCGCAGCAGGCGGCGTGGTGAACATTATCACCAAGAAATATACCGATCAGCAGTGGCACGGTTCGTGGAATACCTACTTCAATGCGCCGGAACACAAATCGGAAGGCGCGACCAAACGCACTAACTTCAGCCTCGAAGGGCCGCTGGGTGATGACTTCAACTTCCGCTTGTACGGTGGCTTAGCGAAAACCCAGGCCGATGCTTATGACATCAACGAAGGTCATGCGGCAGCGCGTACCGGTACGTATGCGGGCAGTTATCCTTCTGGTCGTGAAGGCTCGGTCAATAAAGATATCAATGCGTTACTTAGCTGGGCGTTTGCTCCGATGCAAACCCTGGAGTTGCAAGCGGGTTACAGCCGTCAAGGCAACCTTTACGCAGGCGATACGCAGAACACCAACACCAGTGCGCTGGTGAAAAGCCTCTATGGCGATGAAACTAACCGCCTGTATCGCCAGAATATCTCGTTGAAATGGACCGGTGCCTGGGATAACGGTGTCAGCACCAATACCTATGCGCGCTATGAGAAAACCCGTAACACCCGTATCAATGAAGGTCTGGCGGGCGGTACGGAAGGTATCTTCTCTAACGATGGTTTCAACACCATTCAGTTAGACGATATTTTGCTGCACAGCGAAGTGAGCATTCCGTTTGAGTGGCTGATTAATCAGACGGCAACGCTGGGCGCCGAATGGAACCAGCAGAGCATGAAGGATCCCTCTTCAACCACTCAGGCTGCTAACTATGGTTCTGTACCTGGCGTGTCGAATACCGGTCGTAGCCCGTATTCGCAGGCGGAAATCTTCTCGCTGTTCGCTGAAGACAACATGGAACTGACCGACAGCACCATGCTGACGCCGAGTCTGCGTTTCGATCATCACTCGATTGTGGGTAACAACTGGAGCCCGTCTCTGAACCTGTCGCAAGGTTTGGGTGATGACTTCACACTGAAGATGGGGGCGGGCCTGGCTTATAAAGCGCCAAGCCTGTACCAGACTAACCCGAACTACCTGCTGTACAGCAACGGTCAGGGCTGTGCTGCCAGCACCGGTGCCTGTTATCTGCAAGGTAACCCAGACCTGAAAGCCGAAAACAGTTTCAACAAAGAGATTGGACTGGAGTGGAAACACGAAGGCTATCAGGCGGGTCTGACCTGGTTCCGTAACGATTACCGCAACAAGATTGAAGCGGGTTACGCAGCCGTCGGTAAAGCCTCTAATGGCACCACGGATATCTACAAGTGGGAAAACGTACCGAAAGCGGTGGTGGAAGGGCTGGAAGGTACGGTGAATGTGCCGTTCTCGGATAGCGTGAGCTGGAACAACAACTTCACCTACATGCTGCAGAGTAAGAACAAGGAAACCGGCGATCGTCTGTCGATCATCCCGGAATACACCCTGAACTCAACGCTGAGCTGGCAGGCAACGCAGGATCTGTCGTTGCAGACCACGTTGACCTGGTACGGCACGCAAACACCGAAAAAGTATGACTACAAAGGTCAACCGGTGACGGGTAGCGCGGCCGATAAAGTGAGTCCTTACTCCATTATTGGTCTGAGCGGGACTTATGATGTAAATAAGTACGCCAGCGTGACCCTGGGTATCGACAACCTGTTTGATAAGCGCCACTTCCGCGAAGGTAATGCGCAAACCACCGGTAACGCCACAACAGGCGCCTACCTGTACGGTGCGGGTGCCAATACTTATAACGAATCAGGCCGTACTTACTACATGAGCCTCAACACTCACTTCTAAAGCAGTTGATGCGGTAAATAGCAGCGGGCAATCAGCCCGCTGCTATCTTTACGGTTGACCAGCTCCAGCCTGCCACGGTGCATCTGTACAATGCGCAGCACAATGTTCAGACCTAATCCGCTGCCACCGTAGCGCTGATCGCGACGGCGGAAGGCTTGCGTCAGTTCTTCTGCCGCATCGGCCTCAATGCCCGGCCCCTGATCCCACACCTCGATAATCACCTGCTGCTTGTCCTGCTGCATTTTCACCTTCACTTCACTGCCTTCCGGGCTGTAGCGTGAGGCGTTTTCCAGCAGATTACGCAGCATCAGGCGCAGCAACACGGCTTCACCCTGTTGCGGAATATCTTTGCCGTTCGGCCAGTGCAGTGTTTGCTGTCGCTGTGCATAAAGTTCGGCCATTTCCGGCTGCAGCGGCTGCATGATGTCTTTTTGCCACAGCAACTGCTGATAGTGACCGCCTGCCAGCGCCTGGCCGGCTCGCGACAGCATCAGTAGTTGCTCCACGGTGTGCATCAACTGGTCGATACGTTCAATCAGCATCTCACTCTGCGGCACGTTCTGCTGGTGCAGCAGTTCAAGGTGCAGACGTAAACCGGCCAAAGGGGTACGCAATTCATGCGCGGCATCGGCGGTGAAGAGGCGTTCCTGTTGTAGCGTGTGGTCGAGCCGCGAAAATAGCTGATTAATAGAGGTGGTCACGGCAACGATTTCATCCATTTCTGAATAAACCGGCAGCGGGGTGAGATTATCGGCGGAGCGATGGGCGAGGCTATCCTGCAGGGATCGTAATGGACGAATGATCCAGTTAATCGCCCAGAATGACAGCAGCAGCGTCAGAGCGATCATCACCAGTGAAGGCAACAGCAGGGAAGCGATGGCTTCACGGATCTCATTCTCGACGCGGTCGTTACGCGCCTGAGCAGACAGCGTTTCGTTGACCAGGAAACTGATCTGTTCGCGACTCTCATGCCATAACCAGATGGCGCTCATCACCTGGCAGGTGAGGAGAATCAGCGCCAGCATAATCAGTAACCGCTGACGCATGCTATTCATTCGCGCACTTCCAGGCGGTAGCCCACGCCACGCACGGTTTTGATACGATCTTTTCCGAGCTTACGGCGCAGATTGTGGATATGAACTTCTAAGGTGTTAGATCCGGGATCGTCATTCCAGCTATAGAGATCCTGCTGCAGCGTTTCGCGATGGACGTTCTGACCGACGCGCATTAACAAGCGCGTCAGCAGTGCGAACTCTTTTGGGGTAATTTCCAGTGGACGCTCTTCCAGCAAAACCTGCTGCGAACTGAGATTGAGGGTGAGATCACCTTGTTGCAGCAAATTATCGCTGTGGCCCTGAAAACGACGAATCAGTGCACGCACGCGTGCCTGCAGTTCTACCAGCGCGAAGGGTTTGACCAGATAATCGTCGGCACCGGCATCCAGGCCATCCACGCGATCCTCCAGTGCATCACGCGCCGTCAGGATCAACACCGGTACGTTGATGCCATCGCGCCGCCACTGACGCAGCAGCGTGGCACCATCGCGATCCGGTAAACCCAGATCCAGAACGATCAGGCTGTACTGCCCACTGCGTAAGAAAGCATTACTCTCTGCAGCAGTACTCGCGCAGTCAACAGCATATCCTTGTGCGCTAAGGGCCTGAGCCAGGCCCGATTGCAACAGCGCGTCATCTTCAACGATCAGCAATTTCATTAGTTGTTTTTGTTGATATCCGAGTAGAGGCGGCTTTCAAAGCGTACCAGAGGAATGCGCCGCGTTTTCTGATCTTCAGGCGGCACCGCATAACCAGAAAGATACTGCACAAAGGCGACACGTGCACCGCTAGAAGTGGTAATAAATCCAGCCAGATTATAAACGCCCTGCAGCGAACCGGTTTTTGCCGAGACTTTGCCATCCAGTCCGGCTTCATGCAGGCCACCACGATATTGCAACGTGCCGTCATAACCCGCCAACGGCAGCATCGAAATATAGTTCAGCGTTGAGTCGTTTTTCGCGATGTATTGCAGTACCTGCATCATGGTATCTGGCGCAATCAAATCGTGACGCGACAAGCCTGAACCATCGACCTGAATGCTGTTGCCGAGATCGACGCCTGCTTTTTCACGCAGTATGCGGCGTACCGCATCGGAACCGGCGCGGAACGTGCCGGGTACGTTGAAATAGTGATGGCCGATGGTGCGGAACACCGTATCCGCAATCATGTTGTCCGATTTCTTCAGCATGGTGTGCAGCAGATTGTGCAGCGGCGCGGATTGCGTCAACGCGAGCACGGTTCCCGGTGAGGTAACCTGCGTCTGACGCACTAAATGGCCGCTGTAATCGATATCCGCGGCACGTAGTTCGGCCTTGAGGATTTCGCCCGCCCAGGCGGCACCATCTTGCACCGCAAACGCCAGCGGCAAGGGTTCGGTGCGTTGGCGCATGCAGCCGGTCAGCGTGTAGCGGTTCAGTTCGCCTGGCACCACATCCAGTTCGCAATATTGCCCATCACCACTGTTGCGGCCAATGGTACGCACCTGACTGAACATATGTGCCGGATAATAGGACGCAATGCGCACAAAGGCGTTTTCGCCCGGCGTGGTGGCGCTATAGAGCGAGACTGAGAAGCAGTTTTTGTCGACAATGGCCGCCCCAGGTGGGGCGCTGAAGCACTGCGTCAGGTCATTCCACGGCCAGCCGGGTGCCATATCGTGGCTGGCGAACACGGACGTGTCGATCACCAGATTGCCTTTGATATGCGTAATGCCCTGCTTTTTCAGGGCCGCCACCATGTTGCGCAGATCCTGACGGCTCAGTGTCGGATCGCCACCAAAGCGCGCCACTAAGTCGCCATTGAGCGTGCCATCGCTGACTGCACCCTTGGTTTCCATCGTGGTTTGAAAACGGAAGTCCGGACCGAGTTCCAGCAGGGCCGCCAGCGCGGTAATCACCTTCATGGTACTGGCCGGCAATGCCATCTGTTTGCCGTGATAGTCGATTATCGGGGTTGATGCGCCCACTTTTTGTACCATCAGCGCCAGGTTTGCGCCGTCTGGCAAATACTGCATGTATTCTTCAACGGGGGCTGCTTGTGCCTGCAGCATAAACGCACAGGTTAATCCGGTAACAAGTCGTGAAAATCGCATAATCTCGCGGTAACTGACGGGTGAAGGCGTCAATACTACTTCCCGAGGCGGTGCAAAGTAAACGATGACCCACAGGGAACTCTGGGGTAAAATACGTATCAAAATGCAAAACCGAACCTGACCCGGAAAGCTTTCCGGGTCAGGCTTCTTTTGCTTGTGAAAAGAGGTAACGCGCCGCAGAAGCTGTTTTCTGCTGTCACCGGTCAGGATGACGCCGTTAACCAGGATAGATGACGAGGAGCCAAAATGAATCAGATTCCGATGACGTTGAAAGGCGCTGAGAGCCTGCGTGAAGAGCTGAACGAACTGAAAACCGTGAAGCGTCCGCGCATCATCGCCTCTATTGCCGAAGCCCGTGAGCATGGCGATCTAAAAGAAAATGCCGAATACCACGCTGCCCGTGAAGAACAGGGTTTTTGCGAAGGACGTATTCAGGAGATTGAAGCCAAACTCTCCAACGCTCAGGTGATTGATATCACGACGATGCCGAAAACCGGCCGCGTGATTTTTGGTGCTACCGTGACCATTTTGAATGTGGATACGGACGAAGAATTCACTTACCGCATCGTGGGTGATGATGAAGCTGACTTCAAACAAAACCTGATTTCAGTGAACTCGCCGATGGCGCGTGGTTTGATTGGAAAAGAAGCAGACGACGTTGCGATTGTGAAGACACCGGGCGGCGATGTGGAATATGAAGTGTTAAAGGTGGAATACCTTTAAGATATTGCTACGCTTTGAAATGTGTAGCCGCATATTGTAAAGAAAGGAAAAAGGCCGCATAGCGGCCTTTTATCCCATGCAGGAGCATGGCACTTTCTCTGCCCGTCATGGCAGCCTTTACGGCTTAATTAACGTGGCAGAGTAATTTTGCGCTCTTTTGCAGGGCGATACAGCACCAGCGTGTTGCCGATGACCTGTACGTTACAAGCTTTTGTTTCACGTACGATAGCGTCAACGATCAGCTGCTTGGTTTCACGATCTTCAGAGGCAATTTTCACCTTGATCAATTCGTGATGCTCGAGCGCCAGTTCGATTTCGGCGAGCACGCCTTCGGTCAAGCCATTACCGCCCAGCATAACAACGGGCTTCAGTGGATGGGCAAGGCCTTTCAGGTGCTGTTTTTGTTTGGTACTCAGATTCATCGTATTTTTTACTTACTCAGGGATTGAAAACGGTTCATTCTACCGCCATCTCGGGTATATCGCCAAATCAACGCGACTCATTGCGTACTGATTTATCGCTACGATGAAGATTTAATTGGAAAAATTATGACGGGTAAAAAGCGTTCGGCCAGTTCCAGTCGCTGGCTACAGGAACACTTTAGCGATAAATATGTGTTGCAGGCACAGAAAAAGGGGTTGCGTTCGCGCGCCTGGTTTAAACTGGACGAAATTCAGCAGGGTGACAAGCTTTTCAAACCCGGCATGACAGTGGTAGATCTGGGTGCTGCGCCCGGCGGTTGGTCGCAATATGCGGTACAACAGATTGGATCGAACGGTCGTATTATTGCCTGTGACTTGCTTCCCATGGACCCGATCGTCGGTGTCGATTTTTTACAGGGCGACTTTCGTGAAGAGGCAGTGCTGAACGCATTGCTGGAGCGAGTAGGTGATCAAAAGGTGCAAGTTGTTATGTCTGACATGGCACCGAACATGAGTGGTACACCTGCGGTTGATATTCCACGATCAATGTATTTGGTAGAGTTGGCGCTGGAAATGTGTCGGGATATCCTGGCGCCTGGCGGCAGTTTTGTAGTGAAAGTGTTTCAGGGAGATGGCTTCGAGGAATACCTGCGGGAAATTCGCTCCCTATTTACGAAAGTGAAAATTCGTAAGCCAGACGCTTCTCGTTTACGTTCGCGTGAAGTGTACATTGTGGCGACAGGGCGCAAACTATAGCTCTCGGTACCGGAATCAAAGCAAGGCGAACTGCGTTTACTCTGATGTGTAATTCTGAGTTTCAGTGAAAAGCAGTAAAATCATCAGCGCCGCGATTCCAGGTCTGAAGGATATATAGTACCCTACGCTGTCTGTTAACACCGTTGTAATATGAGGTTAATCCCTTGAGTGACATGGCGAAAAACCTGATTCTCTGGTTAGTCATCGCGGTCGTGCTGATGTCTGTCTTCCAGAGCTTTGGGCCCAGCGAGTCGAATGGCCGTAGGGTTGATTATTCAACCTTCCTGTCGGAAGTGAACCAGGATCAGGTCCGCGAGGCACGTATTAACGGGCGTGAGATTAACGTTGTCAAAAAAGACAGTAATAAATATACGACTTACATTCCTGTCAACGATCCAAAGTTGCTTGATAACCTCTTGACCAAAAACGTCAAAGTGATTGGCGAACCACCAGAAGAGCCAAGCCTGCTGGCTTCCATCTTCATCTCCTGGTTCCCAATGCTGCTGTTGATTGGCGTTTGGATCTTCTTTATGCGGCAGATGCAGGGCGGCGGTGGCAAAGGCGCGATGTCCTTTGGCAAGAGTAAAGCCCGCATGCTGACCGAAGACCAGATCAAGACCACGTTTGCTGATGTCGCAGGTTGCGATGAAGCAAAAGAAGAAGTGGGTGAACTGGTTGAATATCTGCGCGAGCCAAGCCGCTTCCAGAAACTGGGGGGTAAGATCCCGAAAGGCGTCCTGATGGTCGGTCCTCCGGGTACCGGTAAAACCTTGCTGGCTAAAGCGATTGCTGGCGAAGCAAAAGTGCCGTTCTTCACTATCTCCGGTTCTGACTTTGTTGAAATGTTCGTGGGTGTCGGTGCATCTCGTGTGCGTGACATGTTCGAGCAGGCGAAGAAAGCCGCGCCGTGCATCATCTTTATCGATGAAATCGATGCTGTAGGCCGTCAACGTGGCGCCGGTTTAGGCGGTGGTCATGATGAACGTGAGCAGACGCTGAACCAGATGCTGGTTGAGATGGATGGCTTCGAAGGTAATGAAGGCATCATCGTTATCGCCGCAACTAACCGTCCAGACGTACTTGACCCCGCGCTGCTGCGCCCAGGTCGTTTTGACCGCCAGGTTGTGGTCGGTCTGCCAGATGTCCGCGGTCGTGAACAGATTCTGAAAGTGCATATGCGTCGTGTGCCGTTGGCCACTGACATCGATGCAGCGATCATCGCACGTGGTACGCCGGGCTTCTCGGGTGCTGACCTCGCTAACCTTGTCAACGAAGCGGCACTGTTTGCTGCACGTGGCAACAAGCGTGTGGTCTCGATGGTTGAGTTCGAGAAAGCGAAAGACAAAATCATGATGGGTGCAGAACGTCGCTCCATGGTGATGACGGAAGCGCAGAAAGAATCCACCGCTTACCACGAAGCGGGCCATGCGATTATTGGTCGTCTGGTACCGGAACACGATCCGGTGCATAAAGTGACAATTATCCCGCGTGGACGTGCGCTGGGTGTGACCTTCTTCTTGCCAGAAGGTGACGCGATTAGCGCCAGCCGCCAGAAGCTTGAAAGCCAGATCTCAACGCTGTATGGCGGTCGTCTGGCGGAAGAGATCATCTACGGCGCAGAACACGTTTCTACCGGTGCATCTAACGACATTAAAGTCGCCACTAACCTGGCGCGCAACATGGTGACGCAGTGGGGCTTCAACGAGAAGTTAGGTCCGTTGCTGTATGCTGAAGAAGAAGGCGAAGTGTTCCTCGGCCGCTCTGTGGCTAAGGCGAAACACATGTCAGATGAAACAGCACGCATCATCGACCAGGAAGTTAAGCACCTGATCGACAGCAACTACCAGCGTGCTCGTGTTCTGCTGGGTGAGAACATGGACATCCTTCACGCGATGAAAGACGCGCTGATGAAGTATGAAACCATTGATGCGCCACAGATTGATGACTTGATGGCTCGCCGTGAAGTTCGCCCACCAGCAGGTTGGGATGATTCAGGCAGCAACAGTTCATCGGACAACAATGGGACGCCAAAGGCGCCACGTCCGGTTGATGAACCGCGTACGCCAAATCCTGGCAACACCATGTCAGAACAGCTCGACAAATAAGAGGCCACAAACCTCAGCAAAAACCCCGGCCGGTCCGGGGTTTTTTACATTCAGTGATACCGTGATTCCCAAGGAGATTCCCACCATGAAGTTGTTCGCCCGTGATTCCCATCTCGATCTGTCGTTTCCCCATGTGATGGGTATTTTGAATGTCACGCCGGACTCCTTCTCTGATGGCGGAACACACAACACATTGGTGGATGCGCTGACCCATACCAATGAGATGGTGAATGCGGGCGCAACCATCATCGATGTCGGCGGGGAATCTACGCGGCCAGGAGCCGATGAAGTCAGCGTAGATGAAGAGTTAGCACGCGTGATTCCGGTGGTTGAAGCTATCGCCCAGCGTTTTGAAGTGTGGATTTCTGTTGATACTTCAAAGCCAGAGGTGATCCGTGAATCGGCGCGAGTGGGTGCTCACATCATTAATGATATTCGTTCACTGTCAGAATCGGGTGCATTGGCAGCAGCAGCGGAGACCGGTCTGCCGGTATGCCTGATGCACATGCAGGGCGAACCGCGCACTATGCAGCAAGCACCTGAATATCAGAATATCGTGGGTGAAGTGGACGCTTACTTCCAGGCACAGATTGCACGTTGCGAAGCGGCAGGCATTAAAAAAGAGAATCTGTTGCTCGACCCTGGCTTCGGTTTCGGTAAGAATCTCAACCACAATTATCAACTGCTGGCTGAACTCAGCCATTTCCACCATTTTGGCTTACCGCTATTGGTCGGAATGTCGCGCAAATCGATGATTGGCCAGCTGTTAAATGTCGGTCCGACGCAGCGTTTGACCGGCAGCCTGAGCTGTGCGGTGATTGCCGCTATGCAGGGCGCACAAATTATTCGCGTGCATGATGTGAAAGAGACTGTCGAAGCGATGCGTATTGTTGAAGCGACACGGAGAGCAAAAGGATAAAGCATGAGTAATCGTAAATATTTCGGTACAGATGGTATTCGTGGCAAGGTCGGTGAAGCACCGATTACCCCTGATTTTGTCCTAAAGCTGGGTTTTGCTGCGGGTAAGGTTCTGGCGCGCTCTGGATCACGTAAGGTATTAATTGGTAAAGATACGCGTATTTCTGGCTACATGCTGGAATCGGCACTGGAAGCGGGCCTGGCTGCTGCTGGTTTGTCGGCGGCCTTTACCGGGCCTATGCCAACCCCCGCGATTGCCTATCTGACGCGTACCTTCCGTGCAGAAGCCGGTATCGTGATCTCTGCATCGCATAACCCCTTCGACGATAACGGCATCAAATTCTTCTCTGCGGAAGGCACTAAATTGCCGGATGAAGTGGAAGAGGCCATCGAGCTTGAGTTAGAGAAGCCACTGACCTGCGTTGAGTCCGCTGAGTTGGGGCGCGCCAGCCGTATCGTTGATGCTGCTGGTCGTTATATTGAGTTCTGTAAAGGCACATTCCCGAGCGAGTTAAGTCTTAACGGTCTGAAAATCGTAGTGGATTGCGCCAACGGTGCGACCTATCACATTGCGCCTAATGTGCTGCGTGAATTAGGTGCCAAAGTGATTGCGATTGGCGTTCAACCCGATGGCATGAATATCAACAAAGAGTGCGGCGCAACCGATCTCCGCATGCTGCAGCAGCGCGTGCTGGAAGAGAAGGCCGATTTGGGCCTTGCTTACGATGGCGATGGTGACCGCATCATGATGGTGGATCATCTGGGCATGAAGGTCGATGGTGACCAGATTCTCTACATCATTGCACGTGAAGCCTTACGTCAGGGGCAACTGCGCGGCGGCGTGGTGGGTACGTTGATGAGTAATATGGGGCTGGAACTGGCGTTGAAACAGTTGGGCATTCCCTTCACGCGTGCCAAAGTGGGTGACCGCTACGTGCTGGAAAAAATGCAGGAGAAAGGCTGGCGCATGGGGGCTGAAAACTCCGGGCATGTCATTCTGTTGGATAAAATCAGCACTGGCGATGGCATCGTGGCAAGTTTGCAAGTACTCACTGCTATCGTGCGTAATCACATGAGTCTGCATGATTTGTGCAGTGGCATGAAAATGCTGCCGCAGATTCTGGTGAATGTGCGCTTCAGTGGCAGTCATGATCCTCTTGAATCCGAGAGCGTTAAGGCTGTCAGCGCTGAAGTGGAGAAAACGTTAGCAGGGCGCGGTCGTGTGCTGTTGCGTAAATCGGGGACTGAGCCGCTGATTCGCGTGATGGTCGAGGGTGAAGATGAAGCGTTAGTCACCGAACTGGCGCATAAAATTGCTGATGCGGTGAAAGCGGTCTAAGCGTGTTAACAGGCGGCGAGATTTCGACTTTCCGCCTGTTAAATCACCATCCTGGCGCTTTTTTCCGCAATCAATAAAGTTCGTGAAAATTGCGCTTGCAGAGGTATGTCCCATTGGTTAGTATTCACACCCGCTTCTGATGGGTGATGACGATACTCCCCGTCAATATTGGTGAAGCTTTAACTGTGCGGATAACGCGCAAGGAAACAGGTTGATTATGTACGAAGCTCTGTTAGTTGTTTTCCTTATTGTTGCGATTGGCCTCGTGGGTCTGATCATGCTTCAGCAAGGCAAAGGCGCTGATATGGGAGCCTCATTCGGTGCAGGCGCCTCTGGTACACTGTTCGGTTCAAACGGGTCTGGTAATTTCATGACACGTATGACGGCAGTACTGGCGACCCTGTTCTTCATTATCAGCTTGATTCTGGGCAATCTGAACACGAACAAGTCTTCTAAAGGAAGCGAGTGGGAAAACCTCACTGCGCCAGCTCAGTCTGAACAGCAGACTCAGCCATCTAAACCGGCAATCCCGGGCAATGATATTCCGCAGTAACATCGTCAATGCTTTAGCGACAACATAACGTCGCAGTCAGTGCAGTACCGAGGTGGTGAAATTGGTAGACACGCTACCTTGAGGTGGTAGTGCTCGAAAGGGCTTACGGGTTCAAGTCCCGTCCTCGGTACCAAATCTCAGTAAAACTTGCTTTTTAAGCAAGGTCGGCGTATTATTCGCCACGTTTTCGGACGCGGGGTGGAGCAGCCTGGTAGCTCGTCGGGCTCATAACCCGAAGGTCGTCGGTTCAAATCCGGCCCCCGCAACCACTTTCCCTTAGAGTTCTTTTTCAAATATACTGTATGCATCGACGGACGCATCCTCAGTGTTTTTTTGAAAAAAATTCTTTTGGATTGTGTGCCGATGCCGCTCTGCGGCGTACAGGGTCCAGTGATAAAAAGCCCCGAATTTTCGGGGTTTTTTATTATCAGGAATCGCAATACTGGGCTATAGGCCCTTTTTTTATGTCTTGGGGGTGGGCTTGTCCACATTAGAGCAAAAATTGACTGATTTGATCACCGCTCCAGTAGAAGCGCTTGGCTACGAATTGGTCGGTATCGAATTCGTTCGCGGTCGCACATCGACTTTGCGCATCTATATTGATAGTGAGAATGGTATCAATGTTGATGATTGTGCCGATGTTAGCCACCAGGTCAGCGCGGTAATGGATGTGGAAGATCCCATTACGGTGGCTTACAACCTTGAAGTCTCCTCGCCAGGTCTCGAGCGTCCTCTTTTCACTGCTGAACACTATGCACGTTTCGCCGGTGATGAGGTGAGCCTGACACTGCGTATGGCCGTACAGAACCGCCGTAAATGGCAGGGGATCATCAAATCCGTGGAAGGTGAGATGATCACGGTAACCGTTGAGGGTAACGATGAGGTGTTCGCGCTGAGTAATATTCAGAAAGCGAACCTGGTCCCCCACTTTTAAAAGTCCGGATTGAGGCTAACCAGGATGAACAAAGAGATCTTAGCTGTAGTAGAAGCCGTTTCTAACGAAAAAGCCCTGCCACGTGAGAAAATCTTCGAGGCGCTTGAGAGCGCTTTGGCCACTGCGACTAAAAAGAAGTATGAGCAAGAGATCGAAGTGCGCGTCAGCATTGACCGTCGCAGCGGTGATTTCGATACTTTCCGTCGCTGGCAGATTGTGGAAGAAGTAACACAGCCGACTCGTGAAATTACGCTGGATGCGGCCCGCTTTGAAGACGAAGCGTTCAATCTGGGCGAATACGTTGAAGACCAGATCGAATCTGTCACCTTCGACCGTATCACCACCCAAACCGCTAAACAGGTTATCGTGCAGAAAGTCCGTGAAGCTGAGCGCGCGATGGTGGTTGATCAGTTCCGTCAACACGAAGGTGAAATCATCACCGGCGTGGTGAAGAAAGTAAACCGCGACAGCATCTCACTCGATCTGGGCAGCAATGCTGAAGCCGTGATCGGACGCGAAGATATGCTGCCACGTGAAAACTTCCGCCCAGGCGACCGAATTCGCGGCGTGTTGTACGCTGTTCGTCCGGAAGCGCGTGGTGCACAGCTGTTTGTCACCCGTTCTAAGCCAGAAATGCTGATCGAACTGTTCCGCATTGAGGTGCCAGAAATCGGTGAAGAAGTTATCGAGATCAAAGCGGCAGCGCGCGATCCAGGTTCACGCGCTAAAATCGCGGTGAAAACCAACGATAAACGCATTGATCCGGTCGGTGCTTGTGTGGGTATGCGCGGTGCGCGTGTCCAGGCTGTATCAAGCGAGCTGGGTGGCGAGCGTATTGATATCGTGCTGTGGGACGATAACCCGGCACAATTCGTCATTAACGCCATGGCGCCAGCCGATGTGGCGTCAATTGTGGTGGATGAAGACAATCACACCATGGATATCGCTGTTGAAGCCGGCAATCTGGCTCAGGCGATCGGCCGTAACGGCCAAAACGTGCGTCTGGCTTCCCAACTGAGTGGTTGGGAACTGAACGTGATGACCGTCGATGATCTGCAGGCTAAGCATCAGGCTGAAGCCCACGCAGCGATCGATATGTTCACCAAACATCTCGACATCGACGAAGAGTTCGCCACCGTACTGGTGGAAGAGGGCTTCTCTTCGCTGGAAGAATTGGCTTATGTGCCAATCAACGAGTTGCTGGAAATCGACGGCCTCGACGAAGAGACCATTGAAGCCCTGCGTGAACGAGCAAAAAATGCGTTGACCACCCTGGCATTAGCGAAAGAAGAGAGCCTTGGTAATCAGGAGCCCGCTGAGGATCTTCTGAATCTTGAGGGCCTGGATCGTGCGCTGGCGTATCGCCTGGCGTCCAAAGGCGTTTGCACGCTGGAAGATCTCGCTGAGCAAGGTGTTGACGATCTGACAGATATTGAAGGGCTGGATGATGAGAAGGCCGGTGCGCTGATTATGGCTGCACGTAATATCTGCTGGTTCGGCGATGACGCGTAATAACAGGAAGGAACAGCATGACAGATGTAACCGTAAAATCGCTGGCCGCCGAAATTCAGACTCCGGTCGATCGCCTGGTACAGCAATTTGCTGACGCAGGGATCCGCAAGTCTGAAAACGATGCGGTGTCCCAGCAAGAGAAAGAAACCTTACTGTCCCATTTGAATCGTGAGCACGGTCAGACCGGTTCAAGTAAACTGACATTACAGCGCAAAACGCGCAGCACCTTGAATATTCCCGTCACCGGGGGTAAAAGTAAGTCGGTGCAAATCGAAGTCCGCAAAAAACGCACATACGTGAAAGGTGATGCTGAGTCTGAGCAAGCTCAGGCAGAAGCTGAAGCCGAGGCGCAGCGTGAAGCGGAAGAGCAGGCGCGTCGCGAGGCGGAAGAACAAGCCCGTCGCGAAGCTGAACAAAAAGCGCAACGTGAAGCCGAAGATAAAGCCAAGCGCGAAGCCGCTGAAAAGGCCAAGCGTGAAGCAGCGGAAAATGAGAAAGTGACTAATCAACCTACCGATGAAGTAACCAAGGCTGCGCAGTCTGATAAGGCGCGTCGTGAAGCCGAAGCGGCTGATCTGAAACGCAAAGCGGAAGAAGAAGCACGCCGTAAGCTGGAAGAAGACGCTCGCCGTGTGGCAGAAGAAGCCCGCCGCCTGGCTGAAGAGAAATCAGCTGAATGGGAAAAACCAGAGGAAGAAGACAAAGGCGACTACCATGTCACCACTTCCACTCATGCCCGTCAGGCTGAAGACGAAAACGACCGTGAAGTTGAAGGCGGACGTGGACGTGCGCGTACCACCAAAGCAGCGCGCCCAGCCAAAAAAGGCAACAAGCATTCTGAAGCGAAAACTGATCGCGAAGAAGCGCGTGCGCAGTTCCGTGGTGGTAAAGGTGGTAAAAACCGTAAGCCAAGCGCACTGCAGCAGGGCTTCAACAAACCCGTTCAGGCTGTTAACCGTGATGTGATCATCGGCGAAACCATTACTGTTGCCGAGCTGGCAAACAAAATGGCGGTGAAAGGCTCACTGGTTATCAAAGCGATGATGAAAATGGGCGCAATGGCGACCATTAACCAAGTCATCGATCAGGAAACAGCCCAGTTGGTTGCGGAAGAAATGGGGCACAAAGTGATCCTGCGCCGCGAGAACGAACTGGAAGAAGCGGTGATGGACGATCGTGATACCGATGCAGCGCAGGAGTCACGCGCTCCGGTGGTCACTATCATGGGTCACGTTGACCATGGTAAAACCTCGCTGCTGGACTATATCCGCTCAACCAAAGTCGCTTCAGGCGAGGCTGGCGGTATTACACAGCATATCGGTGCTTACCACGTTGAAACTGACAACGGTATGGTAACCTTCCTGGATACCCCGGGCCACGCCGCGTTTACCGCGATGCGTGCACGTGGTGCGCAGGCAACGGATATCGTAATTCTGGTGGTTGCTGCCGATGACGGCGTGATGCCACAGACTATCGAAGCCATCCAGCACGCCAAAGCGGCCAAAGTGCCGGTTGTGGTTGCGGTGAACAAGATTGATAAGCCAGAAGCAGACCCGGATCGCGTGAAGAATGAACTGACCCAGTACGGAATCATTCCGGAAGAGTGGGGCGGTGAAAACATGTTCGTTAACGTCTCTGCGAAAGCGGGTACCGGTATTGATGACCTGCTGAATGCGATTCTGCTGCAGGCTGAAGTGCTGGAACTGACCGCCATTCGTGAAGGTATGGCGAGCGGCGTGGTTATCGAATCCTTCCTCGACAAAGGTCGTGGCCCGGTTGCGACCGTGCTGGTGCGTGAAGGTACGCTGAACAAAGGCGATATCGTACTGTGCGGCTTCGAATACGGCCGTGTCCGTGCGATGCGTGACGAACTGGGTCGTGAAGTGCTGGAAGCGGGTCCATCCATTCCAGTGGAAATCCTCGGTCTGTCTGGTGTGCCAGCTGCGGGCGATGAAGCGACGGTTGTGCGTGATGAGAAGAAAGCACGTGAAGTTGCACTGTATCGTCAGGGCAAATTCCGCGAAGTGAAACTGGCGCGTCAGCAGAAGTCGAAGTTGGAGAACATGTTCGCCAACATGACCGAAGGCGAAGTGTCCGAGCTGAACATCGTGCTGAAGTCCGACGTACAGGGTTCGGTGGAAGCGATCTCCGACTCGCTGCTGAAACTCTCCACCGACGAAGTGAAGGTGAAGATTATCGGTTCGGGCGTGGGTGGTATCACCGAAACCGACGCGACCCTGGCAGCGGCTTCCAACGCCATCATCCTCGGCTTTAACGTCCGTGCTGACGCTTCTGCGCGTCGCGTGATTGACGCTGAAAACGTGGACCTGCGCTACTACTCCGTTATCTATAATCTGATTGACGAAGTAAAAGCAGCCATGAGCGGCATGCTGGCACCGGAATTCAAACAGCAGATCATTGGTCTGGCCGAAGTGCGTGACGTGTTCAAGTCACCGAAATTTGGCGCCATTGCTGGCTGTATGGTCACCGAAGGCAACATCAAACGTCACAACCCGATTCGCGTACTGCGCGACAACGTGGTGATTTACGAAGGCGAGCTGGAATCTCTGCGTCGCTTTAAAGACGATGTCAACGAAGTGCGTAACGGCATGGAGTGTGGTATCGGCGTGAAGAACTACAACGACGTTCGCGTTGGTGACATGATCGAAGTCTTTGAAGTGATTGAAATTAAACGCACCATCGATTGATCATCACTTGATGTGTTGCAATTTGGGAGGCCTCTGGCCTCCCGAATTATTTGGGAGAAAGAAAAAATGGCAAAAGAATTTGGCCGCCCACAGCGCGTATCTCAGGAACTGCAGAAAGAAATCGCAATTATCCTGCAACGTGAAATTAAAGACCCGCGCCTCGGCATGATGGTAACGGTATCCGGCGTAGAAGTGTCGCGCGACCTGGCGTATGCCAAAGTCTTCGTGACCTTTTTGAATGATCAGGATGAAGATGCGGTAAAAAATGGCCTGAAAGCGCTGAAAGAAGCCTCAGGTTATATCCGTATTCTGGTAGGGAAAGCGATGCGTCTGCGTATCGTGCCTGAACTGACCTTCTTCTATGACAATTCGCTGATCGAAGGGATGCGCATGTCTAACCTGGTCAGCAACGTGATCAAAAGTGACGTTGAGCGTCGTGGCGAAAGCCCGGCGGAAGATGACAAGGAGGACTAATGAGTCGTCCTCGTCGTCGCGGTCGCGACGTCCACGGTGTGTTTTTGCTGGATAAGCATCAGGGCGCATCCTCGAACGATGTGCTGCAGAAAGTGAAGCGTCTGTTCCATGCTAACAAAGCGGGTCACACGGGTGCGCTTGATCCCCTGGCAACAGGCATGCTGCCGATCTGCCTCGGTGAAGCGACGAAGTTCTCGCAGTTCCTGCTCGATTCCGATAAACGCTATCGCGTTATTGCCCGCCTCGGCGAGCGTACGGATACCTCAGACGCTGATGGCAATATCGTCGAAACGCGCCCGGTGACCTTCAATCAAGCCCAGCTTGATGCGGCGCTGGAGAGCTTCCGTGGTGACACCTTACAAGTACCCACCATGTTCTCTGCGTTGAAGTACCAGGGCCGCAAGCTGTATGAATACGCGCGTGAAGGCATTACCGTACCGCGTGAAGCACGACCGATCACCGTGTTTGAACTGCAGTTTATTCGCTGGGAAGGGGATGAGCTGGAGCTGGAAATTCACGTTTCCAAGGGCACTTATATTCGCACCATCATCGATGACCTCGGCGAGAAGCTCGGCTGCGGCGCACATGTGATTATGTTGCGTCGTTTGCAGGTGGCGAAGTATCCGATTGATCGCATGATCACCTTTGAGCAGTTGCAGGCGATGGCGGCTGAAGCGAACGCAGCAGAAACGCCAGACTACCGTGCACTGGATGCACTGCTGCTGCCAATGGATAGCCCTGCGGAGGAGTTCCCCATCGTCAATTTGCTGCCCTCTGTCGCCGCTTATTTCAAGCAGGGGATGCCGGTGCAGGTGGCGAATGCGCCTGAACAGGGATTGGTGCGTGTTACCGAAGGTGAAGAACATAAATTTATCGGCATGGCAGAAATCGCTGAGGATGGGCGCGTGGCGCCGCGTCGTCTGGTGGTAGAGTTCCCCGCCTAATCAATACGCTCACGTTTGACCTTACGGCGCATTTGCGTTGCTATCAGGCGAAGAGTAGAATAGCGCGGCTTTTAAAGCGGGCTGCTGAATTAGAGATCGGCACCCAACCATTCATTTATTATTTCGGAGTTTATTATGTCTCTAAGCGTAGAAGCTAAAGCAGAGATCGTTGCTAAATTCGGTCGTGGTGCTAACGACAGCGGTTCAACTGAAGTTCAGGTTGCTCTGCTGACTGCTCAGATTAACCACCTGCAGGGTCACTTCTCTGAGCACAAAAAAGACCACCACAGCCGTCGCGGTCTGCTGCGCATGGTATCTCAGCGTCGTAAGCTGCTGGACTACCTGAAGCGTAAAGACGTTGCACGTTACACCAGCCTGATCGAAACCCTGGGTCTGCGTCGCTAAGTCTGAAGAATCTGATCAACGATGTAGCACATGCACTATGCAGAAAAGCGCATCTGACGATCAGATTTGTGCGAGTTTCGCGAAAAGGGGGCCTTTATGGCCCCTTTTTTCGAGCAATCCGCAGCATTCCGTACCAAACTCATGTATTGTTGCTGAGAGTGATCTTTGCTTGCAGCGTTTCGCGCGGCTAATGAGAGGCTTTACCGCATGAGCGGTTGAAGATTGTCATTAGTCGCGAGGATGCAACTAAAGATCGGTAAACCCCGGCGAGCCAAAGAGCGCTCTGCCCCTCGAATTTAAGGACTTAAATTTTGCTGAACCCGATCGTACGCAAATTCCAATATGGTCAGCATACCGTCACGCTGGAAACCGGCATGATGGCGCGCCAGGCCACTGCAGCAGTTATGGCGAGCATGGACGACACCGCGGTATTCGTGACTGTTGTTGGCCAGAAAAAAACCAAACCAGGTCAGGATTTCTTCCCGCTGACGGTTAACTATCAGGAGCGTACTTACGCTGCTGGTCGTATCCCGGGTAGCTTCTTCCGTCGTGAAGGCCGTCCAAGCGAAGGCGAAACCCTGATTTCTCGTCTGATTGACCGTCCAGTGCGTCCACTGTTCCCGGAAGGTTTCATCAACGAAGTGCAGGTGATTGCGACCGTTGTGTCTGTTAACCCACAGGTTAACCCGGACATTGTTGCGATGATCGGTGCTTCTGCTGCATTAGCGCTGTCTGGTCTGCCATTCAATGGCCCAATCGGTGCTGCACGTGTGGGTTATATCAATGACCAATACGTTCTGAACCCAACCGCTGATGAAATTAAAACTTCACGTCTGGACCTGGTGGTTGCAGGTACTCAGAACGCGGTTCTGATGGTTGAATCTGAAGCAGAAGTACTGACAGAAGACCAGATGCTGGGCGCGGTGGTGTTCGGCCACGATCAGCAGCAGGTTGTTATCGAAAACATCAACGCACTGGTTGCTGAAGCAGGCAAACCACGTTGGGACTGGCAGCCAGAGCCAGCGAACGATGCACTGATTGCACGTGTTGCTGCACTGGCAGAAGCCGGTATCGCTGATGCTTACCGCATCACGGATAAACAAGAGCGTTACACTCAGGTTGGCGCAGTTAAAGACGCGACTATTGCTGCCCTTCAGGCTGAAGACGAAACGCTGGATGCTGGCGAAATCGCTGACATCGTTCACGATCTCGAGAAGAGCGTCGTGCGTAGCCGTATCATCCGTGGTGAGCCACGTATCGATGGCCGCGAAAAAGATATGATCCGTGGTCTGGATGTACGTACTGGCGTGCTGCCACGTACTCACGGTTCTTCTCTGTTCACCCGTGGTGAAACGCAGGCACTGGTTACCGCAACACTGGGTACCGCCCGTGATGCGCAGAACCTGGATGAGCTGATGGGCGAGCGTACTGATAGCTTCCTGTTCCACTATAACTTCCCTCCATACTCAGTGGGCGAAACCGGCATGGTTGGTTCACCGAAGCGTCGTGAAATTGGTCACGGTCGTCTGGCGAAGCGTGGCGTGCTGGCAGTCATGCCGAAGCAGGAAGAGTTCCCGTACACCGTCCGTGTAGTGTCAGAAATCACCGAATCTAACGGTTCTTCTTCAATGGCTTCTGTGTGTGGTGCTTCTCTGGCACTGATGGACGCAGGCGTACCGATCAAAGCAGCCGTAGCCGGTATTGCGATGGGTCTGGTTAAAGAAGACGAAAACTTCGTGGTTCTGTCTGACATCCTGGGCGATGAAGATCACCTCGGCGATATGGACTTCAAAGTAGCGGGTAGCCGCGACGGTATCACTGCACTGCAGATGGATATCAAAATTGAAGGTATCACCCGTGAGATCATGCAGGTTGCACTGAATCAGGCTAAGGGCGCGCGTCTGCACATCCTGAGCGTGATGGAGCAGGCCATCAGCACCCCACGTCAGGAAATCTCTGAGTTCGCACCACGTATCTATACCATCAAGATCAGCTCAGACAAGATCAAAGATGTTATTGGTAAAGGCGGTTCTGTTATTCGTGCGCTGACCGAAGAAACCGGCACCACCATCGAAATCGAAGATGATGGCACCGTGAAAATCGCAGCAACCGACGGCAACAAAGCGAAGGAAGCGATTCGTCGTATCGAAGAGATCACCGCTGAAATCGAAGTGGGTCGTATCTACTCTGGTAAAGTGACGCGTATCGTTGATTTCGGTGCCTTCGTGGCCATCGGCGGCGGTAAAGAAGGTCTGGTCCATATCTCTCAGATCGCTGATAAGCGTGTTGAGAAAGTGACCGACTATCTGCAGATGGGTCAGGAAGTTCCAGTGAAAGTGATGGAAGTGGACCGTCAGGGCCGCGTACGCCTGAGCATCAAAGAAGCGACAGAGCAGAAACCAGCGGAAGAAACCCCTGCTGCAACGAATGCATCTGACGCCGAGTAAGCGTTTACTGATTGGCCTCTCCCTGCAATTTGGGGAGAGGTATTTGGATCATCGCGAGGGCGGGAATCCTTGTGCACAGCAGGCGGATGACAGGATGGTTATCCCAATGTTTGTATTCGGGAGTGGGAAATGAAGCCTTTTTTGCGCTGGTGTTTTGTTGCGACAGCTATCACGCTGGCAGGATGCAGCAACTCCAATTGGCGTAAGAACGAAGTTCTGGCAGTACCTTTGCAGCCCACACTGCAGCAAGAGGTGATCCTGGCGCGAATGGAACAAATTCTTGCCAGTCGTGCCCTGACCGATGATGAACGCGCACAGCTATTATATGAGCGCGGAGTGTTGTATGATAGTTTGGGTCTGAGGGCATTAGCGCGGAACGATTTCTCGCAAGCGCTGTCTATAAGACCGGATATGCCTGAGGTGTTTAACTACCTCGGTATATATTTAACGCAGGCAGGCAACTTTGATGCTGCCTATGAAGCGTTTGATTCTGTACTTGAGCTTGATCCAACTTACAACTATGCGCATTTAAACCGTGGTATCGCCCTCTATTACGGCGGTCGATACAAGTTAGCGCAAGATGATCTGCTGGCGTTTTATCAAGACGATCCTAACGATCCTTTCCGCAGCCTTTGGCTCTATCTCGTTGAAAGCGATATGGATGCCGACAAGGCCAAAGTCACGCTGAGAGAGCGACATGACAAAGCGGTCCGGGACCAATGGGGATGGAATATTGTCGAGTTCTACCTTGGCGACATCAGTGAAAAAACGCTGATGGAACGTCTCAAGGCGGACGCAACGGATAACACCTCGCTCGCTGAACATCTCAGTGAAACCAACTTCTATTTAGGTAAGTACTACCTAAGTCTGGGGGAGAAGGACGACGCGAAAGCGTTGTTCAAACTGGCGGTCGCTAACAATGTTAACAACTTTGTTGAGCACCGATACGCATTGTTGGAACTGGCGCAACTCGGCCAGACACAAGACGATTTATCAGAATCTGACCAGCAATAGCTGACGAACTTTTATTGCCTGAATACTTGTAAAGTCATCATCTTCGAGGTGAGGGCTTTTCTGTTCGTCAAAACTTCTAATTTGAGCCGGTTCACACTTTTTGATGAAAATGACTGAAAATTTTCACGACGAGTTATGTAGACTGGCCGCCGCAATCCAAGAGGCACGTGTACTACATGACTGATATTCAAACCACTTTTTCTGACCTTGGCCTGAACGCTGACATCCTCGAATCACTGACCGGTATGGGCTACGAAAAGCCATCCCCAATCCAGGCTGAGTGTATTCCTCACCTGCTGGCGGGCCGTGATGTGCTGGGTATGGCGCAGACCGGGAGTGGTAAAACAGCGGCATTCTCCCTGCCGTTACTGAACAACATTGATCCATCTGTCCGCGCACCACAGATCCTGGTGCTGGCTCCAACCCGTGAACTGGCTGTTCAGGTTGCTGAAGCCATGACGGAATTCTCTAAACACATGCGTGGCGTGAACGTGGTTGCCCTGTACGGCGGCCAGCGCTATGACGTTCAGCTGCGCGCACTGCGCCAGGGACCACAGGTTGTCGTAGGTACGCCTGGTCGTCTGCTGGATCACCTGAAACGCGGCACGTTAGATCTGTCTAACCTGCGCGGCCTGGTGCTGGACGAAGCTGATGAAATGCTGCGTATGGGCTTCATCGAAGACGTTGAAACCATCATGGCGCAGATCCCAGACGGTCATCAGACCGCGCTGTTCTCAGCGACCATGCCAGAAGCGATTCGTCGTATCACCAAACGCTTCATGAAAGATCCACAGGAAGTGCGCATTCAGTCAAGCCTGACCACGCGTCCTGACATTTCTCAGTCTTACTGGACCGCTTATGGCCGTAAAACTGACGCGCTGGTGCGTTTCCTGGAAGCGGAAGACTTTGATGCTGCCATCATCTTCGTGCGTACCAAAAACGCTACGCTGGAAGTGGCTGAAGCGCTGGAGCGCAGCGGCTATAACAGCGCAGCACTGAACGGTGACATGAACCAGGCTCTGCGTGAGCAGACACTGGAGCGCCTGAAAGATGGTCGTCTGGATATCCTGATCGCGACCGACGTTGCAGCACGTGGTCTGGACGTTGAGCGTATCAGCCTGGTTGTTAACTATGACATCCCAATGGATGCTGAGTCTTACGTTCACCGTATCGGTCGTACCGGTCGTGCGGGTCGTGCTGGCCGTGCGCTGCTGTTCGTTGAGAACCGCGAGCGTCGTCTGCTGCGTAACATCGAACGCACCATGAAGTTGACTATTCCAGAAGTTGAACTGCCAAATGCAGAACTGCTGAGCGAGCGCCGTCTGGCTAAATTCGCCGCCAAAGTACAGCTGCAGCTGGAAAGCAGCGATCTGGATATGTACCGTGCACTGCTGAGCAAAATGCAGCCGGGCGAAGATCTGGATCTCGAAACACTGGCCGCAGCACTGCTGAAAATGGCACAGGGCGAACGTCCACTGATTCTGCCACCAGAAGCACCACGCCCACCACGTCGTGAGTTCCGCGACCGCGATGATCGTCGCGATTCACGTGACTCACGTGGTCCACGCGAAAGCCGCGGTGACCGTGATGGCGCTCCACGTCGCGAACGTCGTGACGTTGGCGAAATGCAGCTGTACCGCATTGAAGTGGGCCGTGATGATGGTGTTGAAGTTCGTCATATCGTGGGCGCGATTGCTAACGAAGGCGACATCAGCAGCCGTTACATCGGTAACATCAAGCTGTTTGGTACGCACTCAACCATCGAGCTGCCTAAAGGTATGCCGGGCGAAGTTCTGCAGCACTTCACTCGCACGCGCATCCTGAACAAGCCGATGAACATGCAGTTGATGGGGGATGCTCCTGCGTTCGAGCGTAGTGAACGTCGTCCAGGCGGTCGTGATGGCGAGCGTCGTGGTAATGGCGCACCGCGTGGCGAAGGCGCACCGCGTCGTTTCTCTGAGCGTCGTGAAGGTGGCCGTGAAGGCGGACGCTTCAGCCGTGAAGGCGGTCGTGGCCCACGTCCAGAAGGTGCTTCTGCACCACGTCGTCGTGACGCGTAAGCACTAAACGCAAACAGTAAAAAGGGACGCCACGGCGTCCCTTTTTTATATTCGTAAAATAATGTTTACACGCCGCCGGCAATCAATACGCGCTCTCCACTCACGTAGGCTGACTCTTCTGATGCCAGAAACAGGGCAACCTGCGCCACATCTTCCGGCAGACCAAACCGTCCCAACGGCGTAGCAGCGATCAGCTTCGCTTTGACATCCGGATTCATCTTCTTCGCTGCCAGTAAACCTTCGGTCAGGATGATTCCTGGTGCCAGCGCATTGACGCGAATATTACGTGGCCCCAATTCACGAGCCAGGCCCTGCGTTAAGGCATTAATTGCCCCTTTGGTCGCTGCCCATAACACCGAGCCCGGTGTGCTGCGTTGGCTGTTAAGGGCGCTCAAGTTAATGATGGTGCCCCCGCGAGCCGGGAAATGTTTCGCCGCCTGCTGGCAGACCAGTAACGTGCCCAATACATTTACATTGAGCTGCTGCTGCATTTCACTGAGGCTGAGTTCGGCGAAATCGCCATGATGGAAAATACCGGCATTGTTGACCACGATATCCGGCGCGCCAAACTGCTCGATGCTGCGCGCGAATAAACGCTGCACATCGGCCTCGCGAGAGATATCTGCTTGTACCGCAATGGCATCGCTGCCCAGCTCGCAGATATCCGCAACCACATCTGCCGCACCCGCTTCATCCTGGCGGTAATTAACAATGACGCGAGCGCCGGCCGCCGCGAAAGTCATAGCAATGGCGGCGCCAATGCCTTTCGAGGCGCCCGTCACCAGCGCGATTTTGCCTTCAAGTGCTTTCATTGTGTCTCTCCACCTGAGAATTCGGGGAAGGGTAAGCATGCGCTGTCCATACAATTTTGCGGTAGCGCAATCCTGCAAGCTTTTTGCACAATCCTGCAAATGTGTTGTGCAGGGACTAGGCGTAACGCGAGCGAAAGGCGAGAATGCGGAGACAGTGATCACTCATCACGGAGTGCGCAACGCATGATTCATCAGGAACAGTGGCAGCAGTTGGTGGCGATGATCGCTCGCCATACCCCGGAAGATGGCCGCCACTTCAGCCCCATCGATTTTCTCTCTTTTGGCCGAAGCTCCAAACCCACGAGCCTGTCGCACATTGCCACCTGGGCCAGTTTTGCACTGGTGGCGCAAGGGCAAAAAGCATTGCGCATGGGTGAAGACGTGATGCATTACGGACCGGGCGATCTGCTGCTAGTGACGCTGGATATGCCGGTGCAATCCTGCGTGGTGCAGGCCACGCAGGAGAAACCGAATCTGGGCGTCGGGATCACCATCAATGAAACGCGCCTGATGCACTACCTCGAACATTTCCCGCTGCAGCAGATTGGCGCAACGGTAACCAATGAACGTGGGATTACGGTACACAAAGTGGCGCCGCCCCTGGTCGATGCCGTGATCCGCCTGATTGAGCTGTTGGATCAGCCCCAGGATATTCCGGCGCTGGCACCGTTAATTGAGCAAGAGATTTTCTATCGACTCCTTACCGGGCCGGAAGGACCCCGCATCCTCAACATGGCGTTGACGGAGCGGCCGGGCAACAAAGTGGCGCGCGCGGCACGCTGGCTACGTGAAAACTTTCATCAGCCGCTCAAGATGGATCAACTGGCCAGTAGCGTGGGCATGAGCATTTCGTCGCTGCACCATCACTTCAAATCGGTCACGGCCATGACACCAATGCAGTATCAAAAGCAGTTACGTCTTAACGAAGCGCGGCGTTTGATGTTGATTGATAAGTTAGATGCGGGAACCGCAGGGTATCGCGTGGGGTATCAGAGCGCTTCGCAGTTTAGCCGTGAATACAGCCGTTTTTACGGGCAATCGCCGGCTCGTGATGTGCGTATGGTGGCTGTGGGGCCAGAAGGATTGACCCCACAGCAGTAAACGTTACAGCGAGCGTGCCGCTTCCATCGCCAGTGCGAAGGAACGCAGACGGGCTTGCGGGTCGAAAATCTGGCCATTAACCATGATTTCATCGGCCTGCGTTTCGCGCATCAGCGCGGCTAATCCCTGACGCACTTTGTCGCTATCGCCGACAATCGACATGCTCAACGCCTGCTGGACACCGTACTGCTCCGATGGCGACCAGAGGTTATCCATGTTTTCGACAGGTGCAGGCAGCGGGCCCGGTTTGCCCCGGCGCAGATTAATAAATTGCTGCTGCATCGAGGTAAACAGGAAGCGCGCATCGCGTTCGCTATCCGCCGCGACCACGTTGACGCACACCATGGCATAAGGTTTCGCCAGACGCGCAGAAGGCTTGAATTTCTCACGATAGAGATGCAAAGCCTGGAACAACAGGTCCGGTGCAAAGTGGGAAGCAAAGGCGAACGGCAAGCCGAGCTGTGCAGCCAGTTGTGCGCTGTAGAGGCTGGAACCCAATAACCAGACTGGAATTTTTAAGCCTAAACCCGGTACCGGTTGTACCGGAGGATGTTCACCCTCTTCGGCATCAAACCAACGAATCAGTTCTGCTACATCTTCCGGGAAGCTATCCGCCTGGGCGCTGGAGAGATGGCGGCGCAGCGCGAGCATGGTGCGCTGGTCAGAACCTGGCGCACGGCCCAGCCCTAAATCAATACGGCCAGGGTATAAGGATTCGAGCGTGCCAAACTGTTCAGCGATCACCAGCGGTGCGTGGTTGGGCAGCATAATACCGCCAGAGCCGAGGCGCAGAGTTTCGGTATTCGCGGCCAGATAGCCAATCAACACGGAGGTTGCCGCACTGGCGATACCGGTCATGTTGTGGTGCTCAGCGAGCCAGTAACGATGGAAACCAAGGGCTTCAGATTGACGCGCCAGCGCCAGCGAATTGTGGAAAGCTTCGCGCGCAGCAGAACCTTGCGGGATAGGTGCAAGATCCAGCACGGACAGGCGAACGTTTTTTTTCTCAGACATGGGCACTCCAGATAATGATGGCGCAGGTGTTATCAGACCTGCGCCAGTCAGTATTACGCATCATTACCCATATTAAAACTGCTATTAACAGCAGGAATATAGCCGGAATGTGCCTTTACCGTCCGCCTTCAAGCACCATACCCGCCAAACGACGCCAGTAACCGTTGCATTCACTGCCGCGCGCCATCATCAGCGGCGCTTCACCGGCTTCGTTCGCACGGAAGCGAGCAACCTCTGTTAGCGTGGTTTCATCCTGCGGCGAGAGGCGTACGATGTCGATCCAGTTATGCATGCCGGCCAAATCGTTACCAAGGTTATAACAATAGCCGCTCATGGTCTGGATGCCATTCAACACAAACACCTGTTGGCCCTCCTGTGACAGCACGCGGCGACCAGTGGGATAGTGAATACAGCAAGTTTGACAGTCATCTTTGGCGCGATTTTCGGAACGGGCGGTAAAGCAGCGTGCCGACAGCGCCAGCGGCAGATGGCCATAGCCCAATACCTCCACTTCGAACTTGTCGCGCAGGCCTGCGGCATCGCACTGCTGCAACAGTTGAATCAGCCAGTCGCGCGACATCTCGACCGGTAAACACCAGCGCGTCATACCCTCTTTGAGCAGCAACTGTAGCGTTTGCGCGTTGTAGACGTTAAGCGTCGGCCCGGCGACAAACGGCAGCTTACGTTCGGCTGCCATGTTAACGGTGCCGATGTCGTTGGCTTCCAGCAAAAACTCACCGTTCTCCACATAGCGCCGCAGCTCTTTGACTTCCGAAGGCGACTGCAACAGCGCCAGCGTGCTGAGCACGACCTGTTTACCGTGTTGTGCCAGGTGGCGTGCTAATTCCATCCATTGCTGGAATGAGGTTGCACGACGTTTACTGCATACCGCTTCGCCGAGGTAGATGATGTCAGCAGAGCTGACGGCAGCCTGCTGATAAAAGCGTTCCAGCGTTTCCGTTGGCCAGTACCACAGCACCGGCCCGATGGCATATTTCATAGCATCTCCTCACTGCCAGCTGCGGTGATAGGCACCGAGCGTGGTCTGGCTACCTTCAGAAAGTTCGCCCAACGCGCGCATCCAGGGTTCCTGCACCGCGAATTGCTCGGGCGAGGCCATACAGCGATCAATCGCCTGGCGCCACACTTTTGCTACTTGCGCCACATAAGCCGGACTGCGCTGGCGGCCTTCAATTTTTACCGAAGCAATATTGGCGCGAAGCAACTCCGGCAACAGCGATAAGGTGTTCAGGCTGGTGGGTTCTTCCAGCACGTGATAGCGCTGGTCATCCACTTCATAGCGCCCTTTACACAGCGTGGGATAACCGGCGCTCTCATCGGCGCTGTAACGATCAATCAGCACTTCATTCAGGCGTGATTCCATCCCCAGCGGCGTTTGCTGCCAGCGCACGAATTTTGCCGGCGAGCAGGCACCCGCACTGTTGGGTGATTCCCCCGTCAGCCAGGAGGAGAGATAGCAACGGCCTTCCGCCATAATGCACAGGCTGCCAAAGGCAAAGACTTCCAGCGGCACCGGTGTTTCACGCGCCAGCTGTTTAACCTGATGCATCGACAGTACGCGCGGCAACACCACGCGGCTGAGATCAAAATGGCGATGGTAAAAGTGGATGGCCTGCAAATTTGTCGCCGAAGCTTGCACGGAAAGATGGCGTTCCACCTGCGGATAACGCTGCGCGGCATACTCCAGTGTAGCGATATCGGCGAGAATCAAGGCATCTGCGCCGTTCTGCGCCGCCACATCAATGGCCGTTTGCCAGCGATTCATCCCATCAGGATGGGCAAAGGTATTGATGGCCACGTGCAGCTTGCGGCGATGCTGGTGCAGGAAGCGCGCCGCTTCTGCCAGCTTCTTGTCAGTAAAATTAAGGCCAGCAAAGTGGCGGGCATTGGTGTCATCTTTCAAACCGACATACACCGCATCCGCGCCATGCTCCACCGCCGATTTCAGCGCAGGTAAATTCCCCGCTGGACACAGCAGTTCCATACATTTCCTCCCCCGAATTCCGAAGCGTTAAAGTGTAGGGAAGGCGACAGGCGTGAATGTTGATTTGAGGCAGTGAAAGCGTCAGTCAGCATGCAGAGTGAAGATTATTTAATCAATTGTTCCGCAATTTCCTTGATCTCAGTGGAGGCGAGGGCGCCTGGATGTGGCAATATAGGTAAAATTTTCTGAAGGGATTGTTGATGATGTTTTCGCGCTTACGCGGCCTGATGGTGAAAAAAGGCCCAGAATTCCTTGCCTTACCTATTTCATTCACCCCATTCCCTGTAAAAAAAGTGGTTTTGCAACAACTCTTAAACTGGCAATTTCGTCATGCTTTGTCTGAAGGTGAGTTAGACTTTCTGGAAGGGCGCTTTCTTGGGATTGAGATTGCAGATGTGAATCTGCGCTGGATCACCACCTTGCAGAATGGACGCCTGACCGTTTCACGCGACGCCGAGGCAGATGTCTGGTTCCGCGGTGAAGCCAACGACTTGTTGCTGGTGGCAGCACGCAAAGCAGACCCCGATATGTTGTTCTTCCAACGCCGTCTGGTGATTGAGGGCGACACGGAGCTGGGTTTGGAGGTGAAGAATTTGATGGATGCCATTGAACTGGAGGCCATGCCCACGTCTTTGCGCACGGGGTTGCAGCAGCTGGCTGCCTTTGTTGAGGCAGGAATGAAACAGGACGCGGAGGCCGCTGAGGCGCGCGCGGGGATCTCATGTTGATTCGTACTGAAATTGGTGTGGATGCGGCGGGCATCGACAGCTTATTGAAGCGTAGTTTTGCGACCTCCGCCGAGGCTGAACTGGTGCAGCAGCTGCGTGAAGATGGTTTATTAACGCTAGGTGTAGTGGCCACGGATGATGAAGGGCAGGTATTAGGTTATGCCGCCTTTAGCCCGGTGACCTTACAAGGTGAAGACCGCAATTGGGTGGCGCTGGCGCCTCTGGCGGTGGATGAATCCGTGCGCAAGCAGGGCATTGCCAAACAGCTGGTGTATGAAGGGCTCGATTCCCTGAACGAGTTCAGCTACAGCGCGGTGGTGGTCTTGGGCGATCCCGAATTCTACAACCCGTTGGGCTTCGAACCGGCGGCACGTCACGGCTTACACTGTCGCTGGCTGGGCAGTGAAGCGGCATTTCAGGTGTATAAATTAGCGGATGATGCATTTACGGGCGCAGAAGGATTAATCGCTTTCTCCGAACCTTTTAATCGTTTCGATTAAACCACGCATTCAGGCATGAAGGCTGCTGCGATACCAGCAGCAGCTTTTGCGTGCGGCTGAGTTGCTTCACCTGATACTCCAGACGAGAAGCGGCTGATCGGTCGCCTGCATCGCAATTAAACACCAGCGTCAGCGGACCTTTGCCACGCAATGCGCGCGCACCTTTCCCGGATTGATGCTGCTGCAGGCGGCGATGAACATCTGTGGTAATGCCTGTATAAAGCATCCCGGCGGCGGTTTGCAGCATATAGAGCTGCCAGCCCTGTTGCATATGACTTTTCCTGTTCAATGGCTGTTGGGCAGTGTAGCGCGCTTAGGCTAGCCTCGCTATCTGCCACATGGAGTTGCATTGTGTCTGACCATTCTCATCTTATTCGTTTTCTTAAAAAACAGCGTGCCCTGTCATTGTGCGCCAGTCATGGCGACGATCTGTGGTGTGCCAACTGCTTTTACGTGCTGGATGAAACACGAATGGCGTTTTGGTTGATGACCGAACCCGATACGCGACACGGCACCCTTATGCAAGCTAATCCGCGCGTGGCGGGGACGGTTAACGGCCAGCCGAAAACCGTGTTGCTAATCAAAGGCGTGCAGTACAGTGGCCGTATTCAGCAGCTTACTGGTGAGCGTGAAGCGCAGGCGCGGCATGCCTACCAGAAACGTTATCCGATTGCCCGCAAGGTTCAGGCACCCTTGTGGGAGATTATGTTGGATGAGCTGAAGATGACTGACAACGCGCTGGGCTTCGGCAAAAAAATCCTTTGGCAGCGCGATAAAACCGGCGAAAGTTAATTTTCCGCGCCCGATCAAACTTACGCTAACTTTGAGTAGCAGATTCCAATAACCTGAATAACACTATGGATTAACCGCCTCACTTCCCGGTGCGGCATTCGTTATTCTGTAGAATACGGAATCTGCTATGACCCAACTTGCATCTTCTGCACCAGCGGCGCGCTTCGCATGGTGGAAACCCTTGCTGTTCCTCGCCGTCGTCGTCATTGGCCTGTGGTACGTCAAATGGCAGCCCTATTACGGCAAAGCCTTCACAGCGGCTGAAACCCATTCAATCGGCAAATCCATTTTGGCGAATGCCGCGGATTCACCGTGGCGCGCGGCGCTGGATTACGCGATGGTTTACTTCCTCGCCGTCTGGAAAGCCGCAGTGCTGGGTGTGATTTTGGGATCGCTGGTACAGGTGCTTATTCCGCGCAACTGGTTGCTTCGCTTAATGGGCAACTCGCGGTTTGGATCGACGCTGATCGGCACCGGTTTAGGCTTGCCGGGCATGATGTGCACCTGTTGTGCCGCGCCAGTGGCGGCGGGGTTGCGTCAGTCGCAGGTGTCGAGCGGGGCGGCGATGGCCTTTTGGCTGGCCAATCCGCTATTAAATCCCGCCACGTTAATCTTTATGGGATTTGTGCTGGGTTGGCACTTCGCGGCGATTCGGCTTGTGGCGGGCGTGATCATGGTGCCAGGCATTGCATCGCTGGTGCAGCGTAGCGTGCCAGAACAAACCATTGCCGCGCCCATGGTGATGGCTGCCGACAGCGAGCAGCCGTTTCTGACTCGCTGGCTGCGCGTGATGTGGCGGCTGTTCTGGAACACCATCCCGCTGTATATCGTTGCCGTGCTGTTATTGGGTGCTGCGCGAGTCTGGCTGTTCCCGCATGCCGATGGCGCAGTGGGCAACACGCTGTTTTGGGTGATGCTGATGGCGATAGCGGGCTGTTTGTTTGTCATTCCCACCGCTGCAGAAATCCCGATTGTGCAGACCATGATGCTGGCGGGCATGGGTATCGCGCCTGCGCTGGCGCTGCTGGTAACCTTACCCGCCGTGAGTGTGCCATCGCTACTGATGCTGCACCGTGCCTTCCCGGCGCGCGCCCTTTGGATCGCGCTGATTGGCGTGGCGCTCAGCGGTATGATCCTCGGTACGATCGCCCTGTGGCTGTCGTAAATACCAGATCTTCTGATTGCGGCTGCCGCGCCATAGCAGCCGCGCATCTTTCTCCGCTTCCACAAACCGGCCATCGATCAGCACATCAATTTCAGCCACCACTTCACGCTGCGCTGCGCTCAGTTCCGCCATTTCATAGCCGGTCCACAGCCAGATATCTTTGTCCGGGCATTCACGCCGCACGCGTTTCACCAGACGACGGATGTGCGGCACATTGTGCGGATGCAGGGGATCGCCGCCGCTGAGCGACAACCCCTGGCGCGGAATGCGCTGATCCTTGAGATCGGCAATCAGCTGCTCCTCCATCTCCAACGTGAACGGTACGCCGGAATCGAGCCGCCAGGTACTTTGGTTATAGCAGCCACGGCACTGATGTTCACAACCCGAGACAAACAACGTGCAGCGGGTGCCCGGCCCGTTGACGATATCGACGGCGTAATAGCGATGAAAACGCATCATCCCAGCTGTCCGGTATCCAGATGTTTGACGCGGCGCTGTACCTCTTCCTGCTTACCGGCATTGAACGGCCGCGCATCAGGGCTGCCCAGATAGCCACAAACACGGCGCGTGACGGAAACCCGTGCCGGATCGTGGTTACCACAGCACGGACAGGTAAAGCCTTTGCTGGTGCAACTGAATTCACCCGTAAAGCCGCATTCGTAGCACTCATCGATGGGCGTATTGGTGCCGTAATAGGGCACGCGGTGATAGCTGTAATCCCACACATCCTCCAGCGCCTTGAGGTTGTGTTGAATATTGGGGTATTCGCCGTAACAGATGAAGCCGCCATTGGCGATGGCGGGATAGGGCGCTTCAAAATCGATCTTGTCGTAGGGATTTACTTTCTTTTCGACGTCGAGGTGGAAGCTGTTGGTGTAATAACCTTTGTCGGTGACGCCCGGCACCACACCAAATTCGGCGGCATCGAGCCGGCAGAAGCGATCACACAGGTTTTCGCTCGGCGTGCTGTACAGGCTAAAACCGTAGCCGGTCTCGTCTTTCCACGCATCCACAGCAGCACGCAGTCGCTGCACAATCGCCACACCTTTTTCCCGCAGGTGCTGCGCATCATACGGATGGACTTCATTGCCGCTCAGCGCGTTCAGCGTTTCATGCAGGCCGATGTAGCCGAGCGAGATCGAAGCACGGCCGTTGCGGAAAATCGCGCCGACTTCGTCATCAGCGTTCAAACGTACGCCACACGCGCCCTCCATGTAGAGAATCGGCGCTACGCGTGCTTTGGTTTTCTCCAGCCGGGCGATGCGCGTCATCAATGCCCGTTTAGCCAGTTCAAGCCGTTCATCCAGCAGCAGCCAGAAATGAGCTTCATTGCCTTTGGCTTCCAGTGCAATGCGCGGCAGGTTCAGGCTTATCACCCCAATATTGTTTCGCCCTTCGTGAATCTGCTTACCGTTTTCCTCATACACGCCGAGGAAGCTGCGGCAGCCCATCGGGGTTTTGAACGAACCGGTGACTTCCACCACCTTGTCGTAATTGAGAATGTCGGGATACATGCGCTTGCTGGCACACTCCAGCGCCAGCTGTTTGATGTCGTAGTTAAAATCACCGGGACGACGATTCACCCCTTCGCGGATGGCAAACACCAATTTCGGGAACACCGCGGTTTTATGGTTTTTCCCCAACCCTGCGATGCGATTACGCAGAATCGACTGCTGAATCAGGCGCGCGGCCCAATCGGTGCCGAGACCAAAGCCAAAGGTGACAAACGGCGTCTGCCCGTTGGCAGTGTGCAGCGTGTTGACCTCATATTCGAGAGACTGGAATGCGTCATAACACTCTTTCTCGGTGCGCACGCGCGCATAGGCTTCCGCATCCGGGATCTGCCACTGCTGTGCCACGGAGCGATGTTTCTCCAGACTAAGCGTCACAAACGGCGCCAGCACTTCATCAATGCGGTTGATGGTGGTACCACCGTAAATATGGCTGGCGACCTGCGCAATAATTTGTGCTGTCACCGCCGTCGCGGTGGCAATGGATTTTGGCGGCTCGATTTCGGCGTTGCCCATCTTGAAGCCGTTGTTCAACATGCCCTGAAGATCGATCAACATGCAGTTAAACATCGGGAAAAATGGCGAATAGTCGAGGTCGTGGTAATGAATCTCGCCGCGCTCATGCGCCAGAACCACATCACGCGGCAGCAGCTGCTGCTGGGCATAATGTTTGGCAACGATGCCTGCCAGCAAATCGCGCTGGGTGGGGATCACTTTGCTGTCTTTGTTGGCGTTTTCGTTGAGCAGCGCGGCATTGGTTTGTTCAACCAGGCCGCGAATGGCGTGATGCAGTTTGCCACGCTGTTCACGGGCTAAATCACGGTCATGGCGATATTCGATATACGCGCGCGCTAGCTGCGGCCAGCGTCCGGCCATCAGCGTCTCTTCCACTGCGCACTGAATGTCACGGATATCGACCTCAATGCGATCGGACAATCGCTGGCTCACTTGCTCTGCGACTTGTGTACACCAACTCGCATCATCAATCTGAGCAGCTTGCGCCGCCGCCTGAACCGCTAGCGCAATACGCTGCGCTTCAAACGGCACTTTACAGCCGTCTCGCTTAATCACCACCGCCGCCATTTTCTCTCCGTGAAACTATATGTAGATATTTGTGCAGAGTGTAATCGCAATATGTGGTGTTTTGGCTGAAATTAATTGCGTTGTTTTTGACCTGCCGCAAAGAAGACATAACGAAGATTGAAAGCCGCACAATGGTAAAGCGGACTAAACTTCAAAAGTTTTAAGCAGACCAAACTTCGAACTTTTACAACTTGATTTGCGATGCGAAGCAGGTTTAATGATTTTTTTTTGCCTATTTTTGGCCCGTCATTTAATTACAAGGATGCCTTACATGCCTCTGCAACGAACGCTGCTCGCCTGTTGTTTATCCCTGACTTTTTCCGCTGTTGCCGCCCCCGCCTCTGATCTGCCTTTAATGCCCTGGCCGCAAAAAGTGGTGCAGCCTGCCAGCGGCGGCGCATTGACGCTGACACCGCAATTCACGCTGCATATTACGGGCGATCATCTGGAGGGGGCTGAAGCGCGCTGGCGTGCACGTATTTCACGTCAAACCGGTTGGCCGCTGCTGCCCGCCAGTGCGCCGAGCGGCCAGGCCACCATTCAGGTACAAATTGCCCAGGCAGTGGATCCCCTGCCACAGCCGGACAGCGATGAGAGCTATCATCTTGAGGTCAACAGCGGCGGCGTGACGCTAAAAGCCAACACGCGTTTCGGTGCGATGCGCGGCATGGAGACCCTGCTGCAGTTGATTGAGAATAATGAGACGGGAACGCAGATCCCCTACGTCATCATTGACGATAAACCACGCTTCCCGTGGCGCGGGGTGCTGATCGATTCGGCACGCCACTTCCTGCCGATTGAAACGGTGAAGCGGCAGATCGACGGTATCGCCGCAGCGCGAATGAACGTATTCCACTGGCATCTGACCGATGATCAGGGCTGGAGATTTGCCTCCAGCCACTATCCGCAGTTGCAGGAGAAGGCCAGCGACGGCCTTTACTACACGCAGCAACAGATGCGTGATGTGGTGCGTTATGCCACCCAGCGCGGCGTGCGCGTGGTGCCGGAAATTGATGTGCCGGGGCACGCCTCGGCAATCGCGGTGGCGATGCCAGAACTGCTCAGCGCGCCGGGCCCGTACCAGATGGAACGCGGCTGGGGCGTGTTTAAACCGCTGCTCGATCCCAGCAACGAAGCGGTCTTCACCTTCATCGATACGCTAATGGGCGAGGTTACGGCGATCTTCCCCGATCCTTATATCCATATCGGCGGCGATGAAGTGGATCCGACCCAATGGAATGACTCGCCGAAAATTCAGCAGTTTATGCGTGACCATGGTCTGAAAGACACGCACGCATTACAGGCGTGGTTCAATCAGCGGGTGGAGAAGATCCTGGAAGCGCATCAACGTCGCATGATTGGCTGGGATGAGGTTTACCATCCGGATCTGCCGAAAAGCATTTTGATCCAGTCCTGGCAGGGACAGGATGCGTTAGGTGAGGTGGCGAAGCACGATTTCCGTGGCATTCTCTCAACCGGTTTCTATCTCGATCAACCGCAAACCGCAGCCTACCACTACCGCAACGAGCCCTGGCCGCAGGGACTCCAGGGTCAGGATCAGATTCAAGCCGACGAGCAAGCGCAGAGCTGGCAGTTCACCATGCCGCGTTTGAAGGGCAGCCCGGTCAAAGGCAGTTTCACTCTGGTGGAAGCTAAAAGCGGCTGGCGTGGCTTTATTGATTTCAGCGGCAAAGCGCGGCGTATGGTGAGTGATATTCGCTGGCTGTCGCCCACGCAGCTGACCTTTAGCGTCGATACCTGGATGGGGCCGGTTCAGCCAATGGTCACTCTGACGCAGGACAAACTGATCGGTTACATGCTGGTGGGCAATGTGCGCTATCCCGCTGAGGGCAGCAAGCTGGCACAGGTGCCGACCGGTATTCAGCCTTCAGTGCCAACGCCTGAGCAAATGCAAAACAACCTGATTGGCGGTGAAGCAGCGCTGTGGGCGGAAAACGTCAACAGCCGGGTAATTGATACGCGTTTATGGCCGCGTGCCTTTGTGGTGGCTGAGCGTCTGTGGTCGGCGAAGGATGTCACCGACAGCGACAACATGTACCAACGCTTAAACGCGGTGGATCGCTGGGGCACGGTGTCGGTGGGATTACAGCAGCATCAGCAGGCGGAGGTGCAGATGATGCGACTGGCCAACACCAGCGATATCACGCCGCTGCGCGTGCTGGCGGAGGTGCTGGAACCGGCGCAGTATTACACGCGTCAGCACCTGAAATTCCAGGCAGGGCACTATGACTATTTCGAGCCGCTCAATCGTCTGGCGGATGTACTGCCTGCCGAAAGCGAACCGGTGCGGTTACTGGATAAACAAGTCGATGCACTGATCGCCAACCGTGAGGATCGCATGGCGGCCAACGTTATTCGTCAGCAGTTACAGCGCTGGCAGAACAACAGTGACGCGGTGATGCCGCTGATTCTGAGCAGCTATCAGCTCAAGCCGCTGCAGCAGCAGGTTCAGCAGGTGGCGCAACTGAGCCGCATGGGCATCGATTTGGTCAATGCGATGCAGCGTAATCAGGCATACGGTGCCAGCGAAGTGGCTGAGATGCGCGCCAAACTGGACGCTGCGGCAGAAGTGCAGGATGAAACGGTGCTGGCGCTGGTCAGGCCGCTGGAGAAGTTGTTGAGGTCGTCTAAATAAACGGATGCGCGACCAATCACGCCGCTACGAGAGGATGGCACACCATGGAATTACGTCGCTACGGGGGTGAAGAGCACGCCATGCATTGATGTCGCTAAGGTGATGTTCTAACACACTCATCGCGCCGCTACAGTTGAGCACAAATTTGTAGCGGCGCAATTTATTGCGCATTGCTTTACTTAACGACGTACGGCAATGGCCTCAATCTCGATCTTCACATCTTTCGGCAGACGCGCGACTTCCACACAAGAACGTGCCGGGAAGCTGGCGTTGTGCTCGGTAAAGAAGGCTTCGTAAGTAGCGTTAACGGTGGCGAAGTCGTTCAAATCTTTCACGAACACGGTGGTTTTCACAATGTCGCCCACTTTCAGGCCAGCGGCTTCCACGATCGCCTTCACGTTCTCCAGTGACTGACGCGCCTGCGCAGACACATCATCTGCCACGGCACCGGTCGCCGGATCAACAGGGATCTGGCCTGAAGTGATGATCATGCTGCCGAGATCCACGCCCTGCACATAAGGGCCAATTGCTGCGGGTGCTTTTTCTGTGCTGATTTCGCGAGACATTGTTTCTCCTTAAAAGTGCGCAGCCGACCTTTGTCAGCCGCGTATTGGTTCGCCCCATTATAGGGACGATAAGCACGATTACCAGTGACCGAGCACCACGTGGCGCGCGAACTCTTTCTCGCAATATTTGCACTTCAGGTGCACATCATCGTCACGCTGTTTCACCGCGAAGCTGCTGAATACTGGCTCACTGCGGCTAATGCAGTTGCTGTTCGGGCAGGTCAGCACACGCTCGACACGATCCGGTAAGGTTGGGGCGATTTTCGCCACCACTTCGTATTCATCAATGCGGTTAACCGTGGCGTGAGGCGCATACACCGCCAGCTGGTTAATCTGATCATCGGTCAGGAAGGTATTCTCGATCTTAATCAAATCCTTGCGCCCCATCTCACCTGAAGGCAGATTCAGTCCAATGGTGATGCGCTGGTCGGTCTCGGTCAGGCGAAACAGCGACAGTAATTTAAAACCGACCTGCGCAGGAATATGGTCGATTACCGTGCCACGCTTGATGGCTTCAACCTGCAATTTATTATCGTGAGTCATCGGTTTCTCCTTACAGGGCCAGTTCGCTATTCAGTACCAGTGCCAGCAGAGCCTGGCGGGCGAAGATGCCGTTGCCCGCCTGCTGGAAATACCAGGCGTGCGGCGTGCTATCGACGTCAGTGGTAATCTCATCAATACGCGGCAACGGATGCAGCACTTTCATGTTGTCGCGTGCGCCGGCTAAATCGGCCGCGCGCAGGATGAACTGTGCTTTGACGTTGGCGTACTCAGACGGATCGAGACGCTCTTTCTGCACACGGGTCATATACAGGATGTCGAGTTCCGGCATCACTTCTTCGATGGTGTCGTGGCGCGTCCAGACAATGTTCTGCTCATCCAGCATATCGGTGATGTAGGCCGGCATCGCCAGCGCATCCGGCGCGATAAAGTAGAAACGGTTGCCGGTGAATTTCGCCAGCGCCTGGGTCAGCGAGTGCACGGTACGGCCATATTTCAGGTCACCGACCATCGCCACATTCAGGTTGTCGAGGCGGCTCTGGGTTTCACGGATGGTGAACAGATCCAGCAGGGTTTGCGTCGGGTGCTGGTTGGCACCGTCACCGGCATTGAGAATTGGAATGCCGCTGGAGAATTCAGTCGCCAGGCGCGCGGCGCCTTCCTGCGGATGACGCATCACAATCGCATCGACATAAGTGCTGATCACCGAAATGGTGTCGGCCAGCGTTTCGCCTTTCTTACCCAGCGAGGTATTGCTGCCGTCGGCGAAGCCCACCACTGAAGCACCCAAACGATGCATAGCGGTTTCAAACGACAGGCGGGTGCGCGTCGAGGCTTCAAAGAAGCAGCTGGCGATCACGTTGTGCTTCAGCAGTTCCGGCTGGGGATGAGCCTTGAGCTGGGCAGCGGTGTGTAACACCAGCTCCAGTTCTTCGCGGTTGAGATCGTTAATGGAAATAATGTGCTTGCGATATAGCGGGTTGGCCATAGCGTTCTCCTCTGCGCTGCCGGATTGCGGACAAAAAAAAGCCCCTGCTTAAGGGGCTTTTTTTACGATCAATGGTTGACGGAAAGAAACAGCGGCATCGCCTGTGGTCAGGCGGGGTAGAGCGGCAAATTGTACGCTGCGCTGTTGCATGTTTCCTCCGGCAAATTGTGGCGCATTATACGCATTCACTGATTTGCATCAAGCAGAAATCGCCGCAAGGTAAACGTTTGCATTACTTGTTTCCCAGCGTGGCGACCATCACCGCTTTGATGGTATGCATGCGGTTTTCGGCCTGATCGAACACGATGCTGTGCGCCGATTCAAACACCTCGTTACTCACTTCCATGCCGTCTTTCAGACCATACTGTTCAGCCATCTGACGGCCCAGTGTGGTTTGATCATCATGGAAGGCGGGCAGGCAGTGCAGGAATTTCACCTGTGGATTACCGGTCAGCGCCAGCATCGCGCTATTGACCTGATAGGGACGCAGCAGGGCGATACGCTCTTCCCATACCGATTTCGCTTCACCCATCGACACCCACACATCAGTGTAGATGAAATCCGCACCTTGTACGCCCTCGGCAATCTCTTCGGTCAGGGTGATTTTGCCACCGGTTTTCTGTGCTGCAACGCGACACTGTTCAATCAACTGCTCTTCCGGCCAGCAACCCTTCGGGGCCACCAGGCGCAGGTCCAGCCCTACCAGAGCTGCCGCTTCCAGCATGGTGTTGCCCATGTTGTTACGTGCGTCACCCACATACACTAACGTCATCTCGCTCAATGGTTTACCCGGCAGATGTTCTTGCATGGTGAGCAAATCTGCCAGCAACTGCGTCGGGTGGAATTCCGTGGTCAATCCGTTCCACACCGGCACACCGGCAAATTCCGCCAGCGTTTCCACCAGTTCCTGGCCGAAGCCACGATACTGAATACCGTCATACATGCGACCTAATACGCGCGCGGTGTCTTTCATTGACTCTTTATGGCCGATCTGGCTGCCGCTTGGGCCGAGGTAAGTGACGTTAGCGCCCTGATCGTATGCGGCAACTTCGAAAGAGCATCGGGTACGGGTCGAGTCTTTTTCGAAGATGAGCGCGATATTCTTGCCTTTCAGGTACTGCGTTTCGGTAGCATTTTTCTTAGCGTGTTTTAATTCACCTGCCAGACTTAACAGGTTAGCGATTTCGGCGGGGGTGAAATCCAGCAATCTCAGGAAGTGTCTCGAATACAGCTGACTCATACAGCGCTCCAGATGGGGATTAATAATGAATTAAAATTCAATCTAACCGTATGAATATGCATTTTCAACCCCGGCGTTAAGAAACTTTCCGTTTTGTGTAGTGGCGCGCGAGGCAGTGTGGGAAAATAATTGCATTCACGTCGAACATTTTGAGGACACGCACATGGCATATGAAGCATTGCTGGAAGAACAGCGCGAAGAAACCCGCCTGATCATTGAAGAGTTGCTGGAAGACGGCAGCGATCCGGATGCGCTTTACACTATCGAGCATCACCTCTCTTGCAACAACTTCGACTCACTGGAGAAAGTCGCGGTTGAGGCTTTCAAACTGGGCTTTGAAGTGAGTGAGCCAGAAGAGCTGGAGCTGGAAGAGGGCGGCACGGTGATGTGTGTGGATATCCTGAGCGAAGGCGCATTGAAGCCAGAGCTGATTGATGCACAAGTTGAGCAATTGGTGAATCTGGCCGGTAAGTTCAACGTCGATTACGACGGCTGGGGCACTTACTTCGAAGACCCGGACGCGGAAGATGAAGACGACGATGGTGATTTCATCGACGACGAAGAAGACGACGGTGTGCGTCACTAAGTCTTAAACGGGCGGCGCTCGCCGCCCAGAACCACTTCCCCGCCAGATAAAGAACGCCGATGAATTACGCTCCTCTGTTAAAACCCATTTATGAATTCCTGCACTGCCGCACGCCACAAGCGTGGATTGACGAAGCGCGCAAGCCGGAAAACCTGACGCTGTTGTTGACCGATCACATGGTGTGCGAGTTAAAAGCGGCACAAACCGCGGTGTTTATCATTCGTAAGTATGTGGCTGATAAACCCAGTGGCGATGCCATTCTGGCGTGGCTCAAGCCATACGAAGATTTCATCTACCGCGAAGAGCCAGACAGCAACTTCATTAACGCGCATAAAAATCTGACCAAGAGCATCATTGTGCGTAACGAACTGCCGTGGGCGGATGATTTGGTCGAGATGATGATTCTGCTGATCAAAGAAGAGCTGCATCATTTTTATCAGGTGTGGGAAATCATGCAGTCGCGGGGTTTGCCGTATCGCAAAATCACTGCCAGCCGCTATGCCAAAGGGCTGATTCGTGAAATCCGTACGTTTGAACCTGAAGCGCTGGTGGATAAGCTGATTTGCGGAGCCTATATCGAAGCGCGATCCTGCGAGCGTTTTGCCAGCCTGGCGCCGTATCTGGATGAACAGCTGCAGAAGTTCTATATTTCGCTGCTGCGTTCTGAAGCGCGTCACTATCAGGATTATTTGAAGCTGGCGGAACAGATTTCAGCGAAGGACATTGCCCCGCGCGTGCAGGCGTTTGGTGCAGCGGAAGCGCGCTTAATCAGCGAGCCGGATGGTGAGCTGCGTTTCCATAGCGGTGTGCCTGCTTACTAAGTTGGGTGCGCAAATCTGCGCACCGCTTTTACATCACAACACTTTCAGCATCCGCACTTCACAATCGCCGTGCCCGGTACAGCCCATCGCGCTGTCGATCAGCTCAAAACCCAATGACTCATACAGCTTAATCGCGCGGGTTAGCGTGCCGGTGGTTTCCAGATAGCAGCGACGGAAACCCTGCTGACGCGCATACTCCATCGCCCGCAACGCCAGCGCACGCGCCAGCCCTAAACCGCGTACTTGGGGCAGGAAGTACATCTTCTGCAATTCGCAGATGTCCGGTGCGCTACACGCCAAAGGTGCCACGCCGCCGCCGCCCACAACACGTCCCTCATGCTCGACGATCCAGTAAGCGCTGTTCGCTTCGCTGTACAACTCGAACAGGCGATCCAGATTCGGATCGGACACGGTGTAACCTTTGTCGGCGGTCAGGCCAAACTCTGCGGAGACATCACGGATCACTTGCGCAATCAGCGGATTATCGGCCGCAACAATCGGGCGCACCTGTAAATTCAGTGGCGTAGCGGTGGTCATCATTTTCTTCCGGTGTAAAAAAGCCGGGCAGTGCCCGGCTATGATTTAGCAATTGGACTGATGCGCTTACAATGCCGCAATCACGCCCTGCTGTTCAATCAGTTTTGCTTTTGATTGTTCCAGCTCAACGATGCGCTCGCGCTCTTTCGCCACCACCGCTTCCGGTGCACGTGCAACAAAGCCTTCGTTCGCCAGTTTGACCTGGATCTTCTCAATCTCGACATCCAGCTTGGTCAACTCTTTCGCCAGACGCTCCAGCTCGGCTTCTTTGTTGACCAGATCCGCCATTGGGATCAGCAACTCAGCGCCTTCGACGATCTTGGTGACCGAGACCGGACCTTTCTCGCCCGCAGGCAGAATGGTCAGGCTTTCCAGACGCGCAAGACGTGACAGGAAGCTACGGTTCTCATCGACACGACGCTGCGCGGTTGGCGAGCAGTCACGCAGCAGCACATCCAGCGGTTTACCCGGTGCGATGTTCATTTCAGCACGGATGTTACGCACTGCCACGATCGCCTGCTTGATCCACTCAATGTCCGCTTTGGCTTCCACATCTTCTTTCGCCGCATCAAACTGCGGGAACGGCTGCAGCATGATGGTGTCGTGATCGATATTCTTCAGACCTTTCACACGCTGCCAGATGGTTTCGGTGATGTAAGGAATTATTGGGTGCGCCAGGCGTAAGACCGCTTCCAGCACGGTAACCAGCGTATTACGCGTGCCGCGCAGTTCCGCTTCGCTGCCGTTGCTCATGACTGGCTTGGTCAGCTCCAGATACCAGTCACAGAACTGGTTCCAGGTGAAGTCGTACAGGATGTTGGCAGCGATATCAAAGCGATAGCTGTCCAGCGCTTCACGATAGGCTTTCACGGTGCTGTTGAATTCGGTCAGAATCCAGCGATCCGCCAATGACAACTTCAGTTCGCCGCCGTTCTGCCCGCAATCATGCTCTTCGGTGTTCATCAGCACGAAACGGCTGGCGTTCCACAGCTTGTTACAGAAGTTGCGATAGCCTTCGAGACGCTTCATGTCCCAGTTGATGTCACGGCCAGTTGAGGCCAGTGCCGCCAGGGTAAAGCGCAGGGCATCGGTGCCTGATGCCACAATGCCGTCCGGGAACTGCTTCTCGGTACGTTTACGGATCTTCTCAGCCAACTGCGGCTGCATCATGTTGCCGGTGCGTTTCTCCAGCAGATCTTCCAGCGAAATGCCGTCGATCATATCCAGTGGATCGATGACGTTGCCTTTCGACTTGGACATCTTCTGGCCTTCTTCATCACGAATCAAACCGGTCATATACACGGTTTTGAACGGCACCTGTGGCTTGCCGTCTTCATCTTTGATGAAGTGCATGGTCAGCATGATCATGCGCGCAATCCAGAAGAAAATGATGTCGAAGCCACTCACCAGCACGCTGGTTGGGTGGAAGGTACGCAGCGCTTCGGTATTCTCTGGCCAGCCAAGGGTCGAGAAGGTCCACAGGCCTGATGAGAACCAGGTGTCCAGCACGTCGTCGTCCTGGCGCAGCACCACAACGTCAGCCAGGTTATTTTCCTGACGCACTTCGGCTTCAGTACGACCCACATAGACGTTGCCGTCGTTGTCATACCAGGCCGGGATGCGATGTCCCCACCACAGCTGACGCGAGATGCACCAATCCTGAATGTCACGCATCCATGAGAAGTACATGTTTTCATACTGTTTTGGCACAAACTGGATGTCGCCGTTTTCGACCGCTTCTACCGCAACTTTCGCCAGTGGAGCCGTGCGTACATACCATTGGTCGGTCAGCATCGGCTCGATCACCACGCCGCCACGGTCGCCGTAAGGCACGGTCAGATCGTGTGGTTTGATTTCATCGAGCAGGCCGAGTTCATCAACCGCAGCCACCATGGCTTTACGCGCCGCGAAACGCTCCATTTTCTGGAACTGCGCTGGGATCTCATCGGCGCATTCGTCGCTGACTTCACCGTTGGTGTCGAACACTTCCGCACGCTCGCGGATATCGCCATCAAAGGTCAGGATGTTGATCATTGGCAGCTTGTGACGACGACCGACTTCATAGTCGTTGAAGTCATGCGCTGGGGTGATCTTCACGCAGCCGGTGCCTTTTTCCATGTCCGCGTGCTCATCGCCGACGATCGGAATGCGGCGGTTCACCAGCGGCAGGATCAGCTCTTTGCCGATCAGATCTTTATAACGCGGATCTTCCGGGTTCACCGCCACGCCGGTATCGCCCAGCAGGGTTTCCGGACGAGTGGTGGCAACCACCAGATAATCTTTGCCTTCTGCAGTTTTCACGCCATCCGCCAGCGGGTAGCGGATATGCCACATTGAGCCTTTGCTCTCGCGGTTTTCCACTTCCAGATCGGAGATCGCGGTACGCAGTTTTGGATCCCAGTTCACCAGGCGCTTGCCACGGTAAATCAGGTTCTCTTTGTACAAACGGACGAAAACTTCACGCACCGCATTCGACAGGCCTTCATCCATGGTGAAGCGTTCGCGCTCCCAATCCACGGAGTTGCCAAGGCGACGCATCTGACGGGTAATAGTGCCGCCAGACTCTGCTTTCCACTGCCAGATTTTGTCGATGAAAGCATCACGGCCGTAATCCTGGCGAGTTTTGCCCTCTTCAGCGGCGATCTTGCGTTCAACCACCATCTGCGTCGCGATACCGGCATGGTCAGTACCTGCCTGCCACAGGGTATTTTTACCCTGCATACGCTGGTAACGAATCATGGTATCCATGATGGTCTGCTGGAAAGCGTGACCCATATGCAAGCTGCCGGTGACGTTCGGCGGCGGGATCATGATGCAAAAGCTTTCCTGGCTGGTGTCGCCATTCGGTTTAAAGTAGCCCTGCTGTTCCCAGTGCTCGTAGAGCGGCTGCTCGATATCTTGCGGGTTATATGTCTTTTCCATTTCTACACTGTCGTTTGCGGCGGAGGTGGCGTCGCCGTATTCAATTGGAAACCAACGCTGCGATAGGCTTTATAGCGGTCGCGCGCCAGTTGTTTTAGGGATTCTTCGTAAGGTACGAAGTCTATCACTTCATGGAAACCAGTAGCAAAATCTGCGAACTTTGGCAGCAGGCTAATCAGCAGGTCACGCGGGGAACTGCCGCGACGCTGCGGCCAGGCTAATTCTACCGGTGCGCCGTAACGCGGGCCTTCACCGGCCAGATTGTGCGGCACAAAGGCGTTGGCGGGGCGCTGCCAGAGCGCTTCATCCAGACGATTAGCTTGGTCTTCATTCTCGCAGGCAATCAGGATGCGTTTGCCGTCACGCCAGCGTGTTTCGGCCAGATCGCACACCAGTGCTTCGATGGCGCTCAGGCCGTCGCTGGCGCTTTCCGACTCCATCACATAGAAAGTGGCGTTTTTCATGGCAAGCTTATTTCCATTAATGACAGTGGGGCGCATTTTGCGCCCCATGAGTTCATACGTCTATCTTTGAACCGCGATTAATCGTCGCCGTTCAATCCTGCGCGGTTCAACAGGAACTGCGACAGCAGCGGAACCGGACGACCGGTGGCGCCTTTGGCTTTGCCAGAACGCCATGCGGTACCGGCGATATCCAGGTGCGCCCAGTTAAATTTACGGGCAAAGCGTGCGAGGAAGCAGGCTGCGGTGATAGCACCACCCGGGCGACCACCAATGTTTGCCATATCGGCAAAATTGGATTCCAGCTGCTCCTGATACTCATCCGCCATCGGCAGACGCCAGGCGCGGTCACCCGCTTGCTCGGAGGCGCTGATCAGCTCATGCGCCAGCGGATTATGGTTCGACATCAAACCGCTGACGTGATGGCCGAGCGCAATCACGCAGGCACCGGTCAGGGTCGCGACGTCAATCACCACTTCTGGCTCGAAGCGCTCCACGTAAGTCAGCGCGTCGCACAGCACCAGACGGCCTTCCGCATCGGTATTCAGCACTTCAACGGTCTGGCCTGACATGGTGGTCAGCACATCGCCTGGACGCATCGAACGACCATCCGGCATGTTCTCACAACCCACCAGTACGCCGACGACGTTCAGCGGCAGATTGAGTTCCGCCACCATGCGCATCACGCCGTACACGGACGCCGCGCCGCACATGTCGTACTTCATTTCATCCATCGAATCGGCAGGTTTGATCGAGATACCACCGGAATCGAAGGTCAGGCCTTTACCGACCAGTACAATCGGACGCGCTTCTGGATCGGTACTGCCTTTGTATTCAATCACCGACATCAATGATTCGTTGTGTGAACCGGCCCCGACCGCCAGATAAGCGTTCATGCCCAGCTCTTTCATCTGCTGTTCGCCGATGACACGCGTGGTGACATTTTTGCTGTAAGCATCTGCCAACTGGCGCGCCTGTGACGCCAGATACGCGGCGTTACAAATATTTGGCGGCATATTGCTGAGGTCTTTGGCGGCTCTGACGCCCGCTGCCACCGCTAAACCATGCTGAATCGCACGTTCACCGCTGGTGAGTTCACGACGGGTTGGCACGTTGAACACCAGCTTGCGCAGTGGACGGCGCGGTTCAACTTTATTGCTTTTCAGCTGATCGAAGTTGTAGAGCGCTTCTTTTGAGGTTTCAACCGCCTGGCGGACTTTCCAGTAAGTGTTACGCCCTTTAACATGCAGTTCGGTCAGGAAGCACACCGCTTCCATCGAACCCGTGTCGTTCAGCGTATTGATGGTCTTCTGAATCACCTGTTTATACTGGCGTTCATCCAGCTCGCGCTCTTTACCGCAGCCGATCAACAGGATGCGTTCAGACAGGATGTTAGGCACATGGTGCAGCAGCAATGTCTGACCGACTTTGCCTTCCAGTTCACCGCGGCGCAGCAGGGCGCTGATGTAGCCGTCGCTGATTTTATCCAGCTGTTCAGCAATGGGTGACAAACGGCGCGGTTCGAAAACGCCCACAACAATGCAGGCGCTACGCTGTTTTTCCGGGCTACCGCTTTTTACACTGAACTCCATGCACTCTCCTGAATCTTAAAGACAACGGCCTTAGCTGTCGTTAGAATGTAGCGCGTTCGTAACCCATTATTTTTAGCGGCGCCATGACAATTTAACGCCGACGGTCATAATGAGATGTGGTGGCAATGTGTTGTTTTTTCACCACCCTAACGCGTTCGTCATACTATTTTAGCTACGATGACGGCCATTGATGAAGAAAAATGGCTGATAAGCGTTGAAACTAGCGATTTTCCTGCAAAAAGACAAGTTATCACAGGCGTACTAAGCGTGATCATCATTAGATATCTGGTTCGGGAAACGCTCAAAAGCCAGCTGGCTATCCTGTTCATCCTGCTACTGATCTTCTTTTGCCAGAAGTTAGTCAGGATTTTGGGTGCAGCGGTGGATGGCGAGATCCCAACAAATCTGGTTCTGACATTGTTAGGACTTGGCGTGCCTGAAATGGCACAACTTATCCTGCCCCTAAGCTTGTTTCTGGCGATTTTAATGACCCTTGGGCGGCTGTACACCGAAAGTGAGATCACGGTGATGCATGCCTGCGGCTTGGGGAAAAGCGTGCTGGTCAAGGCCGCGATGATCCTGATGCTGCTGACTTCCGCGGTGGCGGCGGTTAACGTCATCTGGTTAGGGCCATGGTCATCGCGTTATCAGGACGAAGTGACGCAAAATGCCAAAGCCAACCCCGGTGCGGCAGCGTTGGCGGCGGGCCAGTTCCAGACCTCCAGTGACGGTAATACCGTGCTGTTTGTTGAGAACGTCAAAGGCAACACGTTTGGTAACGTGTTCCTGGCGCAGCTGCGTCCGAAGGGCAATGCGCGTCCATCCGTGGTCGTCGCCGACAGCGGTCATATGGAGCAGCGCAAAGACGGCTCACAAGTGGTGACGCTGGATAAAGGCACGCGCTTTGAAGGTACCGCGATGCTGCGCGATTTCCGCATCACTGACTTCACCAACTATCAGGCGCTGGTGGGCTATAAAGAAGCCACGCTCGATCCGAATGATGCCGATCAGGCGAGTATTAGCACGCTGTACCAAAACAAAACGCCGCAGTTCCAGGCCGAGTTCCACTGGCGTCTAACGCTGGTGTTTGCGGTGCTGGTGATGGCGTTGATGGTGGTGCCGCTCAGCGTGGTCAACCCTCGTCAGGGGCGTGTGCTATCAATGCTGCCTGCGATGCTGCTGTATCTGATCTTCTTCCTGCTGCAGAGTTCGTTACGTTCTAACGCAGCGAAAGGCAAGTTCGATCCCGCGATTTGGATGTGGGTAGTGAACCTGGCTTATCTGGCGCTGGCCGTGATGTTGAACCTGTGGGATACGGTACCGATGCGACGCATTCGTGGTCGCTTTAGTCGTGGAGGATCGCAGTAATGTTTAAGGTCCTTGACCGCTATATCGGCAAAACCATCTTCAACACCATCATGCTGACGTTGTTCATGCTGGTGTCGCTATCGGGCATTATCAAATTTGTCGATCAGCTACGTAAAACCGGGCAGGGTGCCTACACCGCACTCGACGCCGGTTACTACACGCTGCTCAGCGTGCCGAAAGATATTGAGATCTTCTTCCCGATGGCCGCACTCTTAGGTGCATTGTTGGGCTTGGGAACGCTAGCGCAGCGCAGCGAGCTGGTGGTGATGCAGGCATCGGGCTTTACCCGTATGCAGGTGGCGCTGGCGGTGATGAAAACCGCGATTCCGCTGGTGCTGTTGACCATGGCTATCGGCGAATTTGTGGCACCGCAGGGCGAGCAGATGGCGCGTAACTACCGTGCGCAGCAGCTGTACGGCGGCTCGCTGATGTCGACGCAGAATGGGCTGTGGGCGAAAGACGGCCATGACTTTATCTACATCGAACGCATCAAAGGCGACAATGAGATTGATGGCGTCAGCATTTACACGTTCACCGACCAGCGTCGTCTGCTCAGCGTGCGTTATGCCGCCAGTGCGACCTGGAACAAGGACAAGAAGTTGTGGCAGCTGTCGCAGGTAGATGAGTCCAACCTGAGTGATGCGAAACAGATTACCGGTTCCCAAAGTCTGGGCGGGGAGTGGAAAACCAACCTGACGCCTGACAAACTCGGCGTGGTGGCGCTGGATCCGGATGCGCTGTCCATTAGCGGTCTGTACAACTACAGCAAATACCTTAAGCAGAGTGGCCAGGTGTCAGGGCGTTATCTGCTGAACATGTGGGGTAAAATCTTCCAGCCGCTTTCCGTGGCGGTGATGATGCTGATGGCGTTGTCGTTTATCTTTGGTCCGCTGCGTAGCGTGTCGATGGGCGTGCGCGTGGTGACGGGTATCAGCTTCGGCTTCCTGTTCTACGTGCTGGACCAGATCTTCGGTCCGCTGAGTCTGGTGTATGGCATCCCACCGATTCTGGGAGCGCTATTGCCGAGTGCCGCGTTCTTTGCCATCAGCTTGTATCTGCTGATGAAGCGCAGTTGATGGTTCAGGGATAGCCTGCTGCTATCACCAAAACTCACAGAAGCCGCCATCATGATGGCGGCTTTTTTATTACTTAAGAGTATGAATCAGAGCCGGCAACTGCGACAACAGGTACAGCACCAACCCAATAGTGCCACCCACCAACGTCCCGTTAATGCGGATAAACTGCAGATCGCGGCCAATGTTCAACTCAATCTGTTGTGACATCTCACGCGCATCCCAGCTCTTCACGGTATCGCTAATGTGGCGCGTCAGAAATTCGGCGAACTCTGGTGCAATGCTGCGGGCGGCATCTTCCAAGTGTTGATTCATCGAGATACGCAGCGCTTCATCTGCTGCCAGCGTTTCACCGAACCATAGCGCGGCAAGACGCACGCGCTCCTGCACGCGAGAATCTTCACTGTTAAGATCGGCCTTCAGCCAGCTACGCAAGTCCTGCCATAGCTCGCCGATGTAGCGATTCAGCGACTCATCCTCTTTCAGCCAGTTTTTGATCACCTCGGCACGTTCGGCCATTTCGGGGTCGGTTTTTAGCTTCTCAATTAACCGCTGAACTGCGCGGTCAAATCCCAGACGCAGCTCGTGCCCCTGATTGATCGCCACTTCATCGAGAATCGAATCGACCGCGTTGGCCACGACATCAGCACTGTGCTCACCCAGCCATTCGGTGGGCAGCATTTTGGCTTTGATGGGATGTTCGCGCTTCAGCCAGCGCACAATCTGAGTTGCGATGAACTCACGCGTGCCAGGCTTGTGCAGCAGACGCAGCAGCTGTTGTACTGCGGCATCGAGCAGTTCCTGATGGCGATTGTTTTTGGTCAGGCTATCCAGTAACAGCGCGCTGGATTGCGTCAGATCGACCTTATCCAGTGCGCGATGCACGGCACGCCGCAGGAAGCGCTGGATGCGTTCATCATCCGTGAGATCAAGGAAGCCGCGCATCACCTGCAACAGATGGCGACCAATGCGATCGGCGTTGCCCGGCGTGTTGAGCCAGTGCGCCAGCATCTGCGAGGGATCGTGGCGGCGAATCAGCGCCAGCAACGAATCGGTATCGAGAAATTTCTCCTGCACAAAGCGGCCAAGATTTTCCCCGATGCGATCCTTATTGCGCGGAATAATCGCCGTGTGCCGCGAGATGAAGGGCACCGGCACGCGACGAAACAGCGCGACCACCGCAAACCAGTCGGCCAGCGCACCGACCATCGCCGCTTCAGCAATGGCCTTGAGACCAAGCACCCAAAAATTGGGTGGCAGAAACAGCGTCACGACAAAAGTCGCTGCGGCAACCAGCAGCAATGCGAGCGCCAGACGCTTGCTCCGTTTGAGTTGTTGATATTTATCCATATAACGATCTTAGCAGACCACACCTTAGGGTGGCGGTGCGAATCATTGCACCTATTCAATCAGCGTCATTAATGTCGCGGCGCGCAGGTGTCACTGCAGCGCTGCTGATGCCCGAGCCATACATAGCGCCGCGGAGGAAAATAAATTTTTTCAGTATGTTATCGACGACGGCCGCCCATCAAACTTCCCAGCACGCCACGAATGATTTGGTTGGTGACCTGACGCGCCGCGCTTTTTGCCACGCTCTGCACCACGCCATCGCGCTTGCCGCCGCGCGGTCCGGTGGTGCCAAACAGAATGTCTTTCAACCCGCCGAGAATGCCATCATCAACTTCGACATTATTGCCTTTGGCTTCCGGCGCATCGGCCTGCTGCGGCGCGGCCTGCACGCCTTTTTGCAGCATCTCAAACGCGGATTCGCGATCCACTTCGGTGTCGTATTTGCCGTACAGCGGGGAGTTATTGATTAAGCCATTACGTTCATCCTGCGTCACCGGCCCCATGCGTGAACCGGGCGCAATCACCATCGCACGCTGCACCATCGACGGGCTGCCTTTTTCATCGAGGAAGGAGATCAATGCTTCGCCGGTGCCCAGCGCCTGAATGGCTTCCACGGTATCGAACGCCGGATTGGCGCGCATGGTTTCGGCGGCGCTTTTCACCGCTTTCTGATCTTTCGGCGTAAAGGCGCGCAGGGCGTGTTGCACGCGATTGCCTAGCTGACCGAGCACGTTATCAGGGATATCCGACGGATTCTGCGTGACGAAATAGACGCCGATGCCTTTGGATCGAATCAGACGTATCACCTGTTCTACTTTCTCCAGCAGCACCGGCGGCGCATCGGTAAACAACAGGTGTGCCTCATCAAAGAAGAACACCATTTTAGGTTTATCGAGGTCGCCCGCTTCGGGCAGCTGCTCGTACAACTCCGCCAGCAGCCACAGCAAGCTGGTGGCATAGAGTTTCGGCATTTGATACAGCTTCTCGGCGGAAAGGATGTTGATGAAACCTTTGCCTTCGTTGTCACAACGCATCCAGTCACGGATATCCAGCATCGGCTCGCCGAAGAAGTGTTCAGCGCCTTGCTGTTCCAGCGCCAGCAAACCGCGCTGAATCGCCCCCACCGAGGCGCTGTTGATGTTGCCGTACTGCGTCTGGAAAGATTTAGCGTTATCCCCGATGTATTGCGTCATGGCGCGCAGATCTTTGAAATCCAGCAGCAACAACCCTTGATCGTCGGCGATGCGGAAGATGATTTGCAGCACGCCCGATTGCACCTCATTGAGGTTGAGCAAGCGCGCCAGCAACAGCGGGCCAAGGTCGGAAACTGTGGCACGCACCGGATGGCCTTTCTCGGCAAAAATATCCCACACCATCACCGGATTTTTCTGTGCCTGCCAGTCGGTCACGCCAATCTTTTCCAACCGCGCCTGTAACTTTTCCGAGCCTTCACCGGCGGTCGCCACGCCAGTGAGATCGCCTTTGACGTCGGCCATAAACACCGGCACGCCGATATTGGAGAAGGACTCGGCGATTTTTTGCAGCGTCACGGTTTTACCGGTGCCGGTGGCACCAGTGATTAAGCCGTGGCGGTTCGCCATATTGGAAAGCAGGGATAACTGGATGTCAGGCGTTTGAGCAATCAGCAACGGGGTGGTCATATTTTTTCACTCGCAGGCAACAGGTTATGCCAGAAAGAATAGCAAGCGATGCGAGGGGAAGGATGAAGATTGTACTGAAAGTGTTGATGGGGGAAGCCATCCCCCATCAACAGGATCTATTGCTTCTGCACCACATCAAAGAACAGCAAGCTCACCCCAATCCCTTGCTGCACATGATTGACGTTGTTCCGCACCGCCACCTGCTGCGCGCCCTGCAGCATCACCACAAACGGAGAGTTCTGCTGCACGGTGTTTTGCAGGTCGGTGTAAAGCGCACGGCGTTTGGCGGCATCACTTTCGCCTGCTGCGGCACGTGTTTTGGCGCTGAGTTCCGGAATCTCCCAGCCGACACGCCACGCCAATGTTTTCGAGCCGCCCGGCACGTTGTAAGCAAAGGCGCTGGCATTGGTATTAGGGTCAACGTAATCCGCGCCCCAGTAGATAAAGATCGACTGGAAATCGCGGCCGCGCATCTTGCTCCACAGCTCGGATTCCGCCACCGGCTGCAACTCAATCTGCACGTCTGCTTTGGCAAAGCTGGCCTGCAGCGCCTGCGCCACATCGATGTAAGGTGGCTGATTAATCACCGTCAGCGCAAACTTGCTGCCCGGTTTAATCCCGCCTTTGGCTAATATCGCTTTGGCTTTGGCCACATCGTAGTGGAACGGTTTGTCCTCCAGCGCGCCGTCAAAGCCCTGCGGCAGGAAGCTTTGATGAATGCGGTACTGACCTTTCAGCAAATCTTGTGAGATGGACTGATAATCCACTAACCAGCGCGCCGCTTCCCACAGGGCCGGATTACCCAGTGCGGGCTGCGTTTTGTTCTGCGTATTAAAGCCCAGGTAATACACCAGGCTCGAAGGGAATGCCGCAATGTGCAGGTTCTTATCACTTTTCAGTGCATCAATCTGGTCTGGGCCGAGCTGATAAGCCACATCCACATCACCTTGTTGGATCAGCAAACGACGCGCACCGGCATCGGCGACACCTTTCAGCAATATACGCTTCAGGTGTGGCTGCGGATTGGCTTGTGGGTTGGCGCTCAGCACCAGCGCCTGCTGCGGCACATACTGCTGAATCGTAAACGCGCCGCTGCCTGCCGTATGGGTGTGCAGCCAGCCATTACCCAGATCGTTATTCACCGCATGCTGCTGCACGGTTTTGCTGTCCACCACCGAGGCCACTGGCGCGGTGAGCAGACGCAGCGCCAGATCCTGACCAATCTGCGCGGGCCACTGAATCTCCAGCTGATGATCATTCAGCACCTTAAACTGGCTGGCGATGTTCTCGTTGGTCCAGCCAAATTCGGCGAGAATAAAAGAGGGTGCTTTGTTCAACTGCACGGCACGCGTCAGTGAGAAAATCACATCCTGCGGCGTCACCGCATTGCCGCTGGAGAAGCGGGCACCAGGTTTAAGGTTAAACACCAGGCTGTGCGGCGTACTGCCACTTTGCCAGGAAGTCGCCAGCAGCGGTGCCAGTTTCTGTGGCGTATTGCGGTCGGCTTGCACCAGCGTCTGATAAATGTTGCGTTGTACGCTGTTGCTGACCGTTTCAAAGCTTTCAGCGGGGTCGAAGCTGATGATGCCATCCAGCGGTACGGCAACCACCAGCGTGTCTTTCGGTGTCGCAGCCTGCAAGGCGAATGCACTACTCCATAAAGTGACCAACAAAATCAATGCACGCATTTATTGTTTTCCTGAGTGATAGATAAATTGACTCTATCGCTGCTGCCGCTCAGGCAAAATGCCGGTTTGTTCTGAGCTGTGCCGGAAATTAACAAATGATAACATTCGGCGATTATTTCACTTATTTTGTGCGCCGCCTGTCATTTCCAGGAAATAGATCGTTCATGTACTGGTCAATTAAGTAAATAAGATGTTATTAATGAGAATGATTCTCTTGTATGGAAGTATGATTTATTTTTATCGATTGAATTGAGCGATTATTTCCTTGCGCGATCAATTTTGGTCATTTGCCCATCCAGACTTGCTAAAAACACAGCAATTGTACGGTTAAAAGTCCAATTCACCTTCCGAAAGCCCTTTACCTGCCCTTAACCTAAATTCAACATCATGATGGTTTCTCATAAAAACATATCTGAACATTGATTCTTACATTCAGAAATATCTATATCCCTAAGATTGCCAGGTTATTTACCGATTTATAAAGCCATTAACAAAAATAATTATCTTTCTTAGCAAGTGAGAGTCGTCGCGCCATGCTTCTAAATAAACCGACCACCAGACGTAAGTTTTTGCTTGGGTCGTTATTGGCTTTGCCATTAAGCGACCTGGTATTTAAGGGATTAACTGCGGCGCAAGCTGCGGAAATGGCAGCACCGGAACTCGCCGATTACAAACCGATCTTTTTCAGCGCTCAGGAGTGGCAGTTTATTTTGGCCGCGACCGATCGTCTGATTCCGGCCGGTGGTAAAGGCAAAGCGCCGGGTGCACTGGAAACTAACGTGCCGATCTTTATCGATCAGCAACTCCATAGCCCTGAGTTCGGCGGCGAAATTTACATGAAGGGTCCGTTCGACGTGCACGCGCCAGCCACCATGGGTTATCAGATCCCTTACACCCCGCAAGAGCTGTATCGCACAGGCATCAAGCTGGTGGAACAGTGGACGCAGAGCACCTACAAAAAATCCTTCCATGAACTGACGCTGGAAGAGAAAGACGCGGTGCTGACCAAGGTCAATAAAAATGACGGTATCGATTTCCCGGCAATGGGTGAACCGAACCTGAAAGCCTCGCAGTTCTTTGGTCAGTTACTGGCAGATACCAAACACGGCTACCTCGCCGATCCGATGTATGGCGGCAATAAGGGCATGAAAGCCTGGATTGCGATTGGCTTCCCAGGCGCACGCGCCAGCTTCACCGAGTGGGTGAAGCAGCACAACGTGCCGTACCCACTGGGACCGGTCAGCCTCTTGGGTGAGCGCGCTTAAGCCCACCCCCGTATTTGGTATGTGAGACAGGATTAACATGGCACAGATTACAAAGAAAGAAGTCGACGTCGTCGTTTGCGGCCTCGGCTGGGCCGGCTCGTTGATGAGTATCGAACTGGCATTGGCCGGGCTGGAAGTGCGCGCGTTAGAGCGCGGCGGCGAGCGTGATTACCCGGATTTTGCTTACCCGAAACCGGCTGATGAATACGCCTACAACGTGCGCAACAAAGTGTTCGCTACGCCGAAAGAAGTGGCGGTCACGGTGCGTTACAACATGAGCCAGACCGCACTGCCAACCCGTAAATGGGGCGCATTCGCACCGGGTACCGGTGTCGGCGGCGCAGGTATGCACTGGACGGCGGTACTGATTCGCCCAACCCCAACCGATATCAAACTGAAGACTTACGTCGATCAGGCTTACAAGCCGGGCGTGCTGCAGGATGATATGCGCGTGATGGACTTCCCGTTCACCTGGGAAGAGATCGAGCCGTATTACTATAAGTTTGAGCTGATTTGCGGTCAGTCGGGTAATACCGGCAACCTGCGTGGTCAGATTCTGGAAGGCGGTGACCCGTTCGAAGGCCCACGTTCTGAACCCTATCCGCTGCCTGCGCTGGAAGACACGCTGAACAACGTGATGTTCAAAGAAGCGGCCACCAAGCTGGGTTATCACCCGTTCCCGAACCCGTCGGCTTGTGTGTCTCGCGCGTGGAAAAACCCGTACGGCAACCAGATCGCGCCGTGTAACTATTGCGGTTACTGCTCGAAATACCCGTGCCTGAACTACTCCAAAGCCTCACCGCAAACTGCTGTGATGGATGCACTGAAGCGTCTGCCAAACTTCTCTTACGAAGTGCATGCGGAAGTGTACAAAGTGGTGCTGCACGATGATGGTAAAACCGCGAAAGGCGTTCTCTACTTCGATGCAGACGGCAACGAAGTGTTCCAGCCAGCCAAAATAGTGGTGCTGTCCAGCTTCCAGCTGTACAACGTGCGTCTGATGCTGCTGTCCGGTATCGGCAAGCCGTACAACCCAATCACCGAAGAAGGTGTGGTGGGCCGTAACTATGCGTTCCTGTCCAACGGCGGCGCAACCCTGTTCTTCAAAGATAAGAACTTCAACTCCTACGCCACCGCAGGCGCCACCGGCCAGATGTTCAACGACATCTCACCGGGCAACTTCGATGGTCCAGGCCTCGGCTTCCTCGGCGGCGCGAAGATCCACAGCTCGCAAGCCACCGGTACGCCAATGGCCGCTGCGCTGCCAAAAGGCACGCCAGCCTGGGGCATGGGTTACAAAGAGGGTCTGGAAGAGTGGTACAACCATTCTATGAAGATCAGCATCACGACAACTTGCCAGTCGTATCGCGATATCTATCTGGATCTGGATCCACACTACACCGACCATCGCGGTCAGCCGCTGCTGCGTATGACGTTCAACTGGAAAGAGAACGAACTCAAGCTGCAACAGCATCTGAAGGGTATCGTTGGTGATATCGCTAAAGAGCTGAACCCAGACAGCATGAGCATGAGCTTCCTGCCGATGGGCGCGGATTTTGACCTCACCAAATACGTCTCCACACACAACGTGGGCGGCGCGGTGATGGGCGATAACCCAAGAACTTCTGCGCTGAACAAGTATCTGCAGAGCTGGGATGTGCATAACGTGTTTGTACCGGGCGGTAACGCCTTCCCGCAAAACTTCCAGGCGAACCCGACCGATACCATCGGTGCGATTACCCTGATGGCGGCGCAGGCGATCAAAGAACACTATCTGAAAAACCCAGGTCCATTGGTACAGGCATAAGCACATGAAATTAAAATCATTGTTAATCGCTAACGCCGTGCTGCTGGGAAGCTTTGCGGTGCAGGCTCATGCGGAAGATGAAGCCGCGCTGATCAAGCAGGGTGAATATCTGTCTCGTCTTGGCGACTGTATGGCGTGCCATACCGTGTCGGGCAAAGCGGATTATGCGGGGGGGCTGGCGATTGAGTCGAATCTCGGCACCATCTTCTCCACTAACATCACACCGGACAAAGAGCACGGCATCGGCAACTACAGCGAGCAGCAGTTCTCTGATGCGGTGCGCAAAGGCGTGTTGCCGGATGGTTCACGTCTTTACCCGGCCATGCCATACCCGGATTACGCCAAAATCAGTGATGAAGACATGCATGCGCTGTATGTCTACTTCATGAAGGGCGTGAAGCCGAGCAGTGAGCAGCCGGAAGAGACCAAACTGAGCTTCCCGTTCAGCCAGCGCTGGGGCATGCGCTTCTGGAACTGGGCATTCACTTCTGACAAGCCGTTCCAGCCGATTGGCGGCGCATCTGAAGAAGTGAATCGCGGTGCTTACATCGTGGAAAGCCTCGGTCACTGTGGCTCGTGCCATACGCCACGCGGTCTCGGCATGAACGAGAAAGCGCTGGACAGCGGTGACGACAAGTTCCTCGCCGGTGGTAGCCTGAACAACTGGGATGTGCCGTCGCTGCGTGGCTTACCGCGCTGGAGTGAGCAGGAGATCGTCGATTACCTGCAAACCGGTCGTAACGACAAAGCGGCAGTTGGCGGAGAGATGAAGTCAGTGATTGAGCACTCCAGCTCGCACATGACCGATGCCGATCTGAAAGCCATTGCGTCTTATCTGAAGTTCATCGGTGGCAACCCACCGCTGCAGGCGTACAACGTGCAGAAGCAGCAGGCGACGGAAGCCAAACTGACCGCAGCGAAAAACCTGACGGAAGGTGAGCGTCTGTACATCGATAACTGCGGTGCCTGTCACTTCGTGACCGGTAAAGGCGCGCCAGGGATCTTCCCGGAGCTGGATCAGGCCACCATTGTGAATGCCAACGATCCTACCGGCTTGATCCACACCATTCTTGCCGGTGCGCAGCAGCCATCGACCGAGAAGGCGCCGTCAACCCTCGCGATGCCGGGCTTTGGCAAGCGTTTGACGGATGATGAAGTGGCGCAGCTGGCGACCTTTATCCGTCAGGGCTGGAGTAACAATGCCCCAGCCGTGACCAAAGATCAGGTTGCGGATGTGCGCAAGACGTTGAAAGCAGAGTAAATCGGGTGCGGCCTTCGGGCCGCACTCTCTTTAATGAAAAGTCCGTACCACTTCTAACACGCCGTTAATCAAAAACTGCACGCCCATACACACAAGCAAGAAGCCCATCAGCCGCGAAATTGCCTCAATCCCGCCTTTACCTACCAGCTTCATGATGGCGCCCGAACTGCGCAGCGAAATCCACAAAATCACAGCGACCGACAAGAAGGTCAGCACCGGCGCCACGTTCACCACCCAGTTTGGAAAATCGACACCCGCTTTTACGGTGGAAGCCGAACTGATGATCATCGCAATAGTGCCCGGGCCTGCCGTACTGGGCATCGCCAGCGGCACGAAGGCGATATTTACCGATTCACGATTCGCATCGGTGGCGTCGATTTCATCCTGTTTATGCCGGGCTTCAACGGAGTGGCCGACGGGTTTCGCCGGAAACAGCATGCGAAAACCGATAAAGGCGACGATCAATCCTCCTGCCATACGCAGACCAGGGATCGAGATGCCGAAGGTGTGCAGCACCGCATTCCCGGCGTACCACGCCACCATCATAATCAGGAACACGTAAATCGAAGCCTGCATGGCCTGGCGATTGCGTTCCTGGAAATTCATGTCTCCCGCAAGACCAAGAAACAACGCCACCGTGGTCAGCGGGTTGGCCAGCGGCAACAGCACCACCAATCCGAGCCCGATGGCTTTAAACAGTTCCAGCATGGTTTTCCCCGAGTTTCAATGACACCGCGACACACCGTAGAGGCGCATCGTGGCACAACTTAGCGCGCGTATGCAAAATGCATCAATGTTTTGGCGTTTCTAACGCTTCCAGCAACTCCGGGAAGAAATCTTCCAGCAGTTCGGGCGTCATCAGCTCAGGGTAGCTTATCAGGTGTTCGCGAATGCGTTCATTGACGTCGGGCAGCAAACGCTCTGCGGCTTGGTTGGCGGTGATTTTCTTCTGCTTCATCAAACGCAGTACGTCATCCGGCAGGTTGTCTTCATCTTCGACTTCATCCACGCCTTCCAGATCGTCCAGCTCATCCAGCATATCCATCAAGGCTTCGATCTGCGGGGTGCGAGACTGATATTCAGACGGGTTTTCGTTTTCCAGATAGCGCAGCAGGGCACGCACTGGCGAACCATCGGGTTCTGCAGGAGGCTCGCTGGCAAACCAGTTCAGGAGATCGTGCTGCGTCACCTGATGGACGTGATAGCCGTTATCAACCAACTCATCGGCAAGGATATCGGCAGTATCGTGCTCAATCAGGCAAATGTGGGTGCGATTAGGCGTGAACTGCTCCAGCCACTGGTAGATCTCTTCAATCACGCTGTCATCGTAGCTGAAATGGTGGCTGAGATAGCTGTCATCCTGCTGGTGAACGCTGATGTGAATCAGGTCGGGATCGAAGTAAATCGCAATATTGATGCCTTTCATGCGCGCTGTCCTATGTGGTGCAAAATCTCACTATAGCGTCAGGCAGCGCAGATGAACATGACATCGCCAGCAGCACGCGCTACTGGCGGTAAAAATTAACGCAAATCAGCACGATCCAGGCCGTAAGCACTGTCGAGAGCACCCGGTGCCATCTGCGACAAAATCATCAGGCGGTTCCAGGTGTTGATGGCGGCGATCTTAAAGGTCAGCTCACTGATTTCACCTTCAGAGAAATGTTCACGTACTTCACCGTACAGCGCTTCATCCACGCCGTGTTCACCAATGCGGGTCAGCGCTTCGGTCAGGGCAAAAGCCACTTTCTCGCGAGCGCTGAACAGTGGAGATTCACGCCAGATAGAAACGTGATGCAGACGCAGTTCGCGCTCGCCGTCGATCTTCGCCTGTTTCACATGCATGTCGAGGCAGAAAGCACAGTGATTCAGCTGCGAGGCACGGATATCAATCAAGTGTTTCAGTGACTTCTCCAGTACGGTGTTCGCCACGGTGTTAGAGAAATCGGACATGGATTTGGCCAGTGCTGGCGCGGTTTTAAAATGGTTAACGCGTGAAGTCATGATGTTTTCCTCATTCAAAATAAGCGGTCAATGGCTTGCAGAGCCTGGGGTAATGCGGTGTCGCGGCTGACGGGATCGTGCGTACCGTCCACGCGGATAAACTCCACATCGGTGATGCCGATGTATTCGAGTGCCACGCGGATGTAAGGCGTGAACTGGTCATCCTGCACAAACGGGCCGTGGGCAAATACGCTGCCGCTGGCGACCACGCTGTATACCTTCTTGCCGCTCACCAGACCGACTTTGGTGCCTTCCGGCGTAAAGGCGAAGGTGCGCCCGGCGCGGGTGATATGGTCGAACCAGGCTTTCAGCACCGACGGTAGCCCGAGGTTCCACATCGGCGACGAGATAACCAGGGTGTCGCAGGCGAACAGCTGATCCACCATTTTTTCGGAAGTCTGAATGGCGGCACGCTGTGCATCGCTACGATCCTCGGGACGGGTAAAGAAGGCGCCAATGGTGAAGGCATCCAGGTGGGGCAACGGATGCTGCGCAAGATCCAGTACCGTCTCTTCGAGATCGCTATGCTGGGCGCGGAGCTTCTCCACCAAACGCGCCGAGACGTTACGTGAGGCCGATCCGGCCAGATCCGGGCTGACCTGAATATGCAGCAATTTCATGAATTTTCTCCCTCAGCGAGATCGCGATAAAAGTGCAGTCCCAACGCGTGGTAACCGACGCGTTGATAAAATTGTTGTGCCCGTTGATTGCTCAGCGCGGTGTCGAGCACGATGCGGCCACAGCCTTGTTCCCGTGCTTGCTGCGCCAGACCGTGCAGTAGCGCGGCTCCCAAACCCTGGCTGCGAGTGCTGGTGCAGGTCACCAAATCATCGATGTAGCAAAAACGGCCATGAATAAAGTTTTCCAGCAGTCGATAGCCTGCCAGCGCCACCGGTTGACCACCCTGTTCGATACCCGCCAGCCGATAGCCCTGTAATTGCTGACGCTGTGCCTGCGCCACAAACGCGGCTTCATCCTTCAGTTTGAAACGCAGTTCGCGCATCAATGCATAGCAGCAGGCCAATTCGGTGGGCGTTTGGTAGTGAACAATCTTCATAGCAGCCTGCAAGCGGTTGTCGGGTTGATGGGAACATCATAAACTTCTATGTCGAAGGAAAAAGGGTCAATATAGGAGAAAACAAGTAGGACATGGTTATGCTGCTGTGACGTGCGCTCATTCTTCAGGGGCGCATTCATGTGCACTTCATCGTGATGAAGGAAGACAGATGGGTTACAAAGAAATTTACGCTCGCTATCGCCAGCAGATCCTGGAAGGGCGCTTAAAGCCGGGCGACCGGGTGCCCGCGATCCGCGTGTTAGCCAGTGAGCTACAGGTTGCGCGTAAAACCGTGGAGGCCGCCTATGAGATCCTCATTGGAGAGGAATACTTTGTCAGCCAGGGCGCGAAGGGCACACGTGTGAACCCTGCACTGAACCTCGGCGAAGCCGCTGTGGTCAATGCGGCGCCACCTTCCACACCGCTCGAATATCCGGTGATTGAAAGCAAAGGCGAGCTGCGGCTGGGTATTCCGGCACTGGATGAGTTCCCGCACAAGAAGTGGCTGCTGATCTCCGGAAAGGCGGCGCGAACGTTGCGGCCCGATGAAATGATCATGCCCGCCATCATGGGCTACCAGCCATTGCGTGAGGCGATTGCCAGCTATCTCAATATTTCGCGCGGGCTCAACTGCCAGCCGGAGCAGATTTTTATCACCACTGGTTATCGCGCCAACCTGCGCCTCATCCTGGCCGTGCTGGCCCATCCTCACGACAAAGTGCTGTTTGAAGATCCGGGCTATTTCTTTGGGCAGAAACTGTTAAAGCGCATCGCACCGAATCTGCACTATGTACCGGTGGATCGTGAAGGTCTCGACGTGGATTTCCTCCTGCGTTATCACTCAGACGCACGCTTCGCGGTCGTCACGCCAACCCATCAGAGCCCGCTGGCGGTGACGTTATCATTACCCCGCAAGCATCACTTGCTGGAGTGGGCGCAGCAGAATAGCAGCTGGATCATTGAGGATGATTACGACGGCGAGTTTCACTACACGCGCAAAGTGATCCCGGCGCTAAAAAGCCTTGATGTGCACGATCGGGTGATCTATACCGGCACTTTCAGCAAAACCATGATGCCCGCGATGCGCGTGGGTTATCTGGTGATGCCGCAACAGACCATTGAACGCTTCCGCGAGCTGGGTGAAATCCTCGAAACCGGCATGCCGTTGCTACCGCAGAAAATCCTCGCACAATTCCTCAGTGATGGACACTTCTATCGCCATATCAAGAAGATGCGGATTCTCTACCAGCAGCGCCGCCGCATGATGCTGGATGCGCTACAGCACTGTTTCCCGCAGCTGTTTGACTTTGAACTCACTGATGGAGGCATGCATATCGTGGCCTTCCTGCGGCGAGGTATTCAGGACGTAGCGCTGGCAGAGATTTGGCAGCGTCATCAGCTGCGCGTATTGCCGCTTTCAGGCTGGTATACGCAAACCCAGAAACGCTACGGGCTGGTGATCGGTTACACCAATATTCGATCGTTTGAGCAGGCAGTGGATGTGCTGGAGAGAGTGGTAGAAGAAACTCATAGGCTAATGGGTTGATGGGCTGTCGCGGGGCATTGGATTGTGCTATCCATCATAGTGAATAAGACGCGAGGGACAGCTCGCGTCTTTTCAACAGACACAACACCTAAAATCCTTCAGATGGCAGAGCGGCGACTTTTGAGAGACACCCGATGTGCTTGTAAGCGAGGGAAAAAAGCCGACAGCGCACCTGCAATCTGAAAGAAGATGGGAATTACATGCCGATATATTTCTTGCCTTGTTTCAGCACCACGTCACAGGCCTTGGTCTTCAGTTTCTCACCCATCGGCGAGTTGCTCAGACTCTGCAGGTTCAGCTGCTGACCGTTGCCGGTGTTCAGCAACCCTTGCAGACCCTGCTGATAATCGGTTTTCTGCTCTTGCGCGGCGGGGCTGCTAAGGCCGAGCTTGCTCAGTACCTGATCCTTCACCGATGCCACATTGTTATCCACCACGTTGTGCTGCACGCAGTAGGACATCACGCCTGCGGCGTTGGTCATGCTGTTGGAGCTGACCGCTTTGTCACCACCATTCAGTAAACCGCTCAGCGAAGAGAGCGACAGACCGCCGTTCTGCGTGCTGCTGGTGGTGGTGGTAGAACCGCTGTTTTGCTGAGACAGCTGAGATGCTGCGCTACTCAACTGATCCTGCCAACTCGCTGCCGAAGCACTGCCTGCCGCCATTGCTGCCGCGATACCCAATCCCAAAATGATGCGTTGTGTTGCTTTGTTCATCTCAACCTCTTTGTTTTATACATCTGACGCTGTCAGTTTTGGTTAAGAGAGGCGTAAGCACAGAAAGTTCCGAAGTGGTGGGAGTTTGGGAATGTTCTGGAATTTGCACAGGAAAGCGCCGAAAGGGCGCTCGGGCTGCCGCGTTTACGCCACATAAATGGCGAAGTGCTGGTTTTTTCAACGCTTAGCGCAAAGCGCTGTCGATTAGTGTTGCGCACTCCGCGCGTAACGGTATAATCGCCAACGTTTTCCGCATCCTCTTCAGTGCCGAAGTGGCGAAATCGGTAGACGCAGTTGATTCAAAATCAACCGTAGAGATACATGTCGGTTCGAGTCCGACCTTCGGCACCATCGATTGATGCAAAATTAAGTCGCTTACGAGCGGCTTTTTTTGTGTCTGAAATTCAGCCGTAACGCCTTCATAATCAACTGCAGCGCTGCGCTAAATTTTGGCTACCTGATGCAGACATTACGCGCCACGCTCTCTGTGCCGGAGGCCAACACGCGGCCATTAAAGAGATAAAGAGCAATCACGCTGACATCGCCTGCTTGCCAATGCGGGAAGACATACTTTTGCACGTCCTCGTCGCGGCTTTTGTCACCCAGGCCACGGCTGTGTTGCGTGACGGTGATTTTCAGCAGATTGTGGTTGAACTCGCCGTTAAACCACACCGCACGATGAACCGGGGTGGCAGGTGCGATAAGTTGCCCATCCACATAACGAGAAAGCGTGCCGAGATAGGTTAAATGCCCCTTACTGAAGCCATCGCGATAGCTGCGGTAAATCCCCTGCGTCAACACCCATTCTCGCTCACTTTTGATGTCATAAAACGCCAGTGGAAACAGGCAATTGGACTGCTGCGCGCTGGTGGCCAGCCAGCGCCCGATCACGCCACTAAACGCCAGCATAAAGCCGCCGACAAACAGCCAGAGCCACGGGGATTTAATTGAGGCGAAAATAGAAGGACTCGCACGCATTTTTCGCCTCCTCGAAGGGTTGTTGGCAGGCAATCACGCCCTGATGTTGCGGATTGCTGGCTGAGCTGAGCGTGACGTAAAGCACTCTGGCCGCGGGTTTGTCCGGGTTCGCCTCCAGCACATAACGGCGATAGGTGCGCAGTGTGGTTTCAATCAATGTGTGTTGCGTGTGACGTCCTTTCGGCACCCAGACGCTGCTGCCATCCGGAATAGCCGGGCCATGCCAGCTGACAAAATCGATCGGTTTTAGTGTGAGTAAAAAGAAGTGTTGTACCAGCAATGCCACCAGATACCCGGCGGTGACACCGGCGACGGTGATGCCTGTTACGCGTCGCCAGGTCAGCGTGCCACGAGCAGGCAGCGCAAGGGGCATAGACACTGGGACGGAGCGATCGACGGCTGGCGGAGTATTAATGATTAAGCGGTAACCGCTGCGCGTGACGGCCAGCAGATTAATCTGCTGCTCAAGCTCCAGCGACATGAATGCACGGCGTAACTTGTTGATCATCACGCGTACGCTGTTATCAGTTGCGGCATAACCGTCACGGCGCCAGCCAATCTCCATCAACTGTTCATGCGTCAGCACTTCGCCTTGCGCCTCCGCGAATGCATACAGGCAGCGCGCGGCGCTGGCGGGTAACGTCACGGACATATTATCCAGCGTCCGGCTTAGTATGCGAGTACGTCTGTCTAATCTGGCTGCCTGTCCTAGTAGGATTGTGTTGGGCATAGCGAAGTTGTCTATCAATTAGGATAAAGAGCGGGTCGGTTGTTAATGTTATTTTTGCGGTCACCGATCCCATTTTTCGGCTAAAGAGTGCCAGATTTTCAGCACTGTCCTGCGATTATTTTTTCGAAAAATGCTGAAAAGCCACAAAACCATTAAGGTTTTTTATGATATGTAAACCGCTAAAATTATGTGGTTATTTTTTATCGATAATTAACAATGCTAATGACCGTTACTAGTTAGTTGTTATCGTAATAATGATTAGTATTTTTCATCAGAAAAAAAGCCAACCAGGCAAGTAGCCCTAAAGCGGGAGGTCGAAAATAGCACGCTAAATGCCAGCAAGGTTAAGTACTGATTGATGCCGTAGGCTCAGTCCATTCTGCTACACCTGATTTTCTTGCGACAGCACGGAAATGCTCGCTTACTGCTGGATGTTGTCGCGGTTCACGGCGGAGACCTTCCTCGGGAAATCAGCATCCTTAATGCGCTAACATGCTTCGCTGATGTTGACAGGAAGCCGTCGCCCTTGTGTCATTGAAGACCTGCATTTTGGTGCCGGATCGCGTCAGGTGAATCAGGACTGCGTAGTGAAGCAGGAAATCGTGAGTGCGGTCGTGCAAGTGAGAGAGATAATGGGAAAATTATCTCAGCATCAAACGAGCAGAGCATTGGCATCAACTGGATTTTGCTGGAGATAAACGAAAGGGGGCCGGCTTGATCTCATATAGGTACAAGAGGATAAGTTGAGAGAGATGTTTTAACGTGCTATTCATTAACGAATGAATGAGACCAAATAGCATTGGTAATGAAATCTTATCGCACTATATAAACAATAGCACTCGCCCGATAATCAGTTTAAAGATTATTACAGGGTGGGTAATATGGATGGCTTACACACAACATCCGGACTTAATGATAAAAATGAGTTGTGGTCGATATATCATTTTCTGGTGAGAAAGGAAGTGTTGCGTCTGCAAAAAAGGCTACCAAGTAGCGTAGAATTCGATGATCTCATTCAAGCAGGGGCAATGGGATTTATTGCCGCCGTTGACAGCTTTGACGAGAAGAAAGGCGTTGCCCTCAGCGCCTGGGTGACACAATGTGTGCGTTGGGCGTTAATTGATGAACTGCGCGTGCGTGATTGGGTACCGCGTCGGGTCAGAACGCATTCGCGTCAAATTTCTGCAATTATCAAGATTGTTGAACAGGAGAAAGGCTCGAGCGCGAATGAACGGGATATTGCCGAGCGAATGGGGGTACCACTGCGGGGTTTCCATCAGATGCTGGCAGAGAAAGATAATAGCCAGCTTCGCTCTATTGATGAACTGCAGGAACATTATGCCGATCTATGGGAACAGGCCAATGATGAACATGCTTTGTTAAATCCTTTGCATCATTCAATCCAGCAGAATTTGATTAAGCGTATTACGCAATACTTACGTTTTATACCGAAGCGAGAAAGAATCATCTTACAGTTTTACTATCATCATGATCTCAATATGCGCGAAATCGCTCTGGTTCTCGATATTACAGAAACACGAGTGAGCCAGCTTCACAGTCTGGCATTAAAACGTTTGCGCACTCGTCTGGCTTATGATGAAGCAATCTAAAGGTTTGAAGCAGCTAAGGCGCCGCTAACAGGTTAATTTAATAATTAATAAGAATTAATAATCTTAATATCTATATTAATCATGATCTTAAAGATGTCTCTTCAGCCAGTGTCTTCTACGGTATTGTTACGGGAATTTCTGATAGATATCATTTTTTCATTGCTGGATGCGACTCAATCGTTGGTCAGTGGTTTTCTCGTCGCTGGAAAAAAATCTTAACTCACGATCACACGATGATTAGCATCACATGGGAATAGATATTCCTCTCTTATTGAACCCGTGCTCCGCACGATAAACACAAGGTGTTATCAATGTCTGACTTTGATGAGTATCTTCCGCATATCCACGATTTGAATTTATCTTACCTTTTACTGGCGCAACAATTAATTAGACAGGATAAGTTTGCAGCAGCCTTCCGCCTTGGGTTATCGGAGGCGACCACCGATAATCTTAAGGCTCTGACGTTACCCCAATTGATGAAGTTGGCCTCGACCAATCAATTCATTTGCCGCTTACGCATTGATGATGAATTCTTGATTGATAATCTCACGAAAGAATCGCGGATTGAGGCACTACAGAAAATTCACACGGGCATTATATTGTCGACGGATTTACTGAATTCGCTCAATAAAGATCGTGTAACAACAGATTGAGGTGATCAGAATGAGTGAGAAGAATGTGTTGCAGGAAGTGCTTGATGATCATATCGCCATGGAGTTGATCTCGCTCGGCGCACGTATGCAGGTTTTAGAATCTGAGACGTCCCTAAGCCGCCGACGATTATTACGCTTGTATAAAGCGTTACGAGGAGTTCCTCCGCCAAAAGGCATGCTGCCTTTCTCAGAAGATTGGTTTATGTCATGGGAGCAAAATATTCACTCATCGATGTTTTACAATATCTATCTGTATTTAAAAATGACGGAAAAAGGACCGCCAATTAACGTATTGATGAAATCTTACCGACTCTATCTGGAACAGTGTGATGCTCAAAGCCATGAAAAGCCAATATTAGGGCTAACGCGAGCCTGGACCTTATTACGCTTTATTGATTGCGGTATTATTTCCCGCACAATGTGCAGGATCTGCCAGGGGGGATATGTGGTGATCACCGAGAACATCAAAAAACCCTTTACCTGTAGTTTGTGCAGTCCTCCCTCACGCGCCTGTAAAAAATCTCCTGTCGATCACATGAATAAACATCACGTGCTGGCGGCCGCCACTTTTCTTCCGGTGACCGTCTGAGGTCGGTAAATCATCTATGATGACCAGAAAGTTATTAGCCCGCACCGCGCTCAGGTGCGGGCTAATATTTTTCTGGCGGAAGCCAATTGGCTGCGCGGTTTCAAGCCATCGAGCGACTGTTTAATGGCAGCGCATGAAGCAGAGCGGCACAGTGCTATCATTTGCGCTACCTGGCAGATGAGATTGCATGGCAGAATAGCCGCTGGTTTAACAGGAGGGTAGGTGATGACCGACGAAATCGACCAGCGTATCTACGAATTAGTGCGACGCTACGACGGTGTCTATCTGTTTAAACAAAAAACGTTAACACCGCAGATTGATATCGATACCGATCTTAACTTCGAACGAGAAGAAGCGCAGGCGTTGATGGACGAGTTCTTCAGCGAATTTGCGGTAGATCGCGGCGGTTTTTTGATTGATACCTACTACCCGGACGAACCGTCACTGGCGCAGATCCTGAATCCCTTTAACAAGCGTGAAGTCCCCGTAGTGCCTGATTTTACCCTGAGCATGCTGATTGAATCCGCCAAAGCGGGGCGTTGGCTGTATGAGTAATACCAACGCCGCGCGATCATTTCACATGCACGGCAAAACCACTTTCTCCTTCCGCTAACGACTCTTTCAGTGTTAACGCGGGAATTGTGTAGTCGCCGCCATTCTGCTGACGAAAGGTAATCGGTGCCGTGTCCGCCAGCGTATCCAGCCGTGTGGCCAGGGTATCGCACCAGCCAGCAAAGCGTTCTTGAGCGGACTTTTGCACCCGATAAAAAACCAGCGGCGGCAACACGCTAAAGCCAGGATAGAACAGCATGCCGTGCTGAATCGGGAATAACAATTGATCCATCGGCCCGTTGATACCGCGAGGGCTATAATGCGATTCCCAGCCACCGGTGGTCACCACCAGCATCGCGCGTTTGCCTGCCATATTGCCTTCGCCGTAACGATCCCCCCAGTGCTCTTCATTGTGTTCGCCGACACCGTAAGCAAATCCATTGGCATATACCCGGTCAAACCAGCCTTTCAAGATGGCGGGCATGCTGAACCACCACAGCGGAAATTGGAAAATTACCGTATCGGCCCAGCGCAGTTTCTCCTGCTCTGCGGCAATATCGGCAGGCTGTAACTGTTGCTCAAAAGCAGAACGGGAATCCAGCGTGGCGTCATAGTGTGCGCCCACCAATGGCGCCAGTGTATCTGCAGCATCAAGCTGAGCTTTCCACTGCATGGCATAAAGGTCGGATACCTGCACCCGGTGGCCCGCTTGTTGGAGGTAAGTTACGGCAAAATCCTTCAACGAACCGCTCAGTGAACGCGGTTCTGGATGGGCATACACAATCAGTACATTCATGGCTGAGTCCTGTGAGTTGAAAACAGCTGCAGGTTATGACGCTGCTGGATATAGTGGAAATCAATTACTCAAATCGCAGGTATAGTCACAGTGAATATCAATGCGCTGGATTTGAATCTGCTGCAGACACTGGATGTTCTGCTGCAGGAGTTGAACGTAACGCGAGCGGCGCAGCGGCTGAATTTATCGCAACCCTCGGTGAGTGCGCAGCTGGCGAGGTTGCGCACGGTATTCGATGATCCTCTGCTGTTGCCGGGGCCGCGCGGTATGTTGCCCACTGCGCGCGCTGAAGGTCTGCGTGAACCGCTACGAAAGGCATTGGAGGGATTAACGCGTGCCGTGGCTCCGCTGGAGGCCTTTAACCCGACCAATGCTGAAGACACCTGGCGAATAGCTGCCACCGATTACATGTCCACAGCCTTAGTGCTGCCCGCGCTCAATAACATTCGCGAAGCCGCGCCACAAAGTCGGATGGCGGTCTTTGCGCTTCACCCACCGCAGGTCGCTCACCAACTGGAGAAAGGGGCGCTGGATGTGGTGTTTCACACCGGTGACAATGCGCCAGCGAACCTGCATCAACGCAAGTTGTTCAGTGAGCGCTACGTGCTGGCGAGTCGGCGAGACCATCCACAGTTACAACTGGCACCGACGCTCGATCAGTTCTGTCAGCTGGAATTTGTGCTGATCTCGCCTGATGGTGGCGGGTTCAATGCCGCAACTGATACCGCGCTGGCAAAAGTGGGACGCTCGCGTCGTGTCGTGCTGTCGGTTCCGCATTTCCTGTTTATGCTGGAAGTGCTGGCGAACAGTGATTTGGTCGCTGTGCTACCCGAGCGGCTGGTGCGCAGTGCCGCACATCTTCACGTCTTCACTCCACCACTGGAGATTCCCGGCTTTGATATTTTAATGTTGTGGCATCAACGGCTCCACCGCGATCCTGCCCAACAGTGGCTTCGCCAGCAAATTGTGGCATCGCTGTAGATCGGATATCAGCGCAAAAAATTCACTTCTCCCGCGCACTAAAAATCATCACACTAGCCACCTTTACCGTTATGGAGTGATGGCATGAAAACCCGATTGCTGCTGGCGTTCGCGCTGCTCACCAGTTTGAGCGTGCCATTGCTGGCAGATGAAGATGGCGTCTCCTTCAGCCATAAAGACTGGGAACTCGCCTGCGACAATACCTTAACCTGCCGCGCTGCGGGTTACAGCGCTGAAGAGGGCGCGGGTGGTTCAGTCCTGCTCACACGTGAGGGCGGGCCCAATGCACCGACCCATGGACGCGTGGTGCTGGCCGATACTGGCGATGATGACTCCAGGCAAGTGGATGCACTGGCGCTGTGGATTGATGATCACGCGCAGGGCGAGGTCACCAAAGCCGAGAACGATGAGTGGACGCTGACCGATGCGCAAACGCTGGCGCTGATTAATGCTATCAAAGGCAGTGGCAAAGTGGAGTTTCGCGGGGGCGAGGAGCCGTTCGAGCTTTCCAGCAATGGTGCCTTTGCCACGCTGCTGAAGATGGACGATGCGCAGGGCCGTCTGAGTACGCCAGGCGCACTGGTGCGCAAAGGCAATAAGCCTGAAAACAGTGTTCCCGCAGCAGTGGCGATGCCGGTGATCCAGCAGGTCAAGGTCGAAAAAGCCGCGCCGCGTCCGTTGAGTGCGGATGAGCTGGCGTTGCTCAAGCCGAAGCTGATTGCTTCGCTGACCGATGACGACAGCTGCGATAATCTGGACCCTACGGATGATCAACCTGAAGAGGGCGCTGAGCCGCTCACGTTAACGCCAGTGGATGATACGCATGTGCTGATTGCCGCGCTGTGCTGGCGCGGTGCCTATAACGAAGGCTATGGCTATTGGCTAATGGATCGTGCGTTGCAGGGTAAACCTCAACTGATCACCGATTCCGGTTCAGATTACAGCGAAGGCATGATTTCCGAGGCACAGAAAGGGCGCGGCATTGGCGACTGCTGGAGTACAGCGGCCTGGGTATGGGATGGCAAGGATTTTGTGCAGAGCAGTGATGCTACCACCGGCATGTGTCGTGCGATTCGCGCTGGCGGTGCATGGCAATTGCCGACGCTCGTTACTGATGTGAAGCCCGCATCCTGAGTTTACGGGGCGTGCTCTGGCGCGCCCCTCTCATTATTTCGCGTTATTTACCGCAACACTGCTTGTACTTTTTGCCGCTGCCGCACGGGCAGGGATCGTTACGACCGGTTTTCTCGCCCGCGAAGTGTGGCAGTTGGGGTTCCGGATCGGGCTGTGCCATGCGCTGTTCCTGCCAGTATTCATGCAACTCCAGCGCCGCCGGGCGAATGGCGTCAATGCTGGCCTCAAACTCCTCTGGCGAGAACGCTTCACGCTTTGCCAATTGCGCTTCACTGCCGTGCAGCGTGATGGCGGCCATCGCCGGGTGCAGGCTCTCTGGCAGTTGATCCCAATCTTGATCTAACGCTACGCCGCGCAGATAGCCATAACACCAGTCTTCCACTACGGTGAACTCCTGACCTTCCATCTCCTGCATGCCAAACAGCGGGTCAAACTGATCCGGGAACTCCGCCAGACGTTCGGCAATGTCGTTAAAGTGCTGGAAAATCAGCGACATAAAGCGATCCATTTCACGCTCGTTGGACCATTTTGGAATGTGCTTCTTGTCACCCCACATCGCCACCAGCCACTCGCTCGGTTCGATATCGTTCGGGCCGGAGAGCAGAGCCGTCAGCATGCCATCCAGCTCGGAAGTATCCACCACCGACTGTTCATTGCCGTATTTCTCCAGCATATCTTCCAGCCAGTTCAGTTCTTTCTCGGTTAACGGGCCTTGGTTCATACGGCATCTCCTGTGCGGTGCGGGTAGGCAAAGTTTTGACGGCGCGATTATAGCGGGAAGCGGCACGGATTTACCGCTTTTTGCATATCGATTGCTGAAGCTTTCCTAAAAATCATTCGCCATAACATATTGCGCAACAGTATTGGCTGGAATGGAACGCCAATGGCAGCGTAAACGCAGAACTTTACTGCGTTAAGGACCAAATTGTATGGCAGAAACATTGCCGGTGCTGGATTTGGCACTGCTGGAACTCCCGGATGCTGACCAGTCGCCTTATCTCGCCGAACTGCGCACCACGGCGCGCGATGTCGGTTTTTTCTACCTGATTAATCATGGCATCAATCCACAGTTGCTGCAGAACGTGCAAAGCATCACCCAGGCGTTTTTTGCCCTGCCGGATGAGGAGAAGCAGCATGTCTCGATGATCCACTCACCGCATTTCCGCGGCTACAACCGGGCTGGCGTGGAATATACCCGTGAGCAACGCGACCAGCGCGAGCAGTTTGATATTGGCGCGGAACGTGTGGCGTTAGTGTTACAAGCGGGCGATCCCGCCTGGAAGCGTCTGCAGGGGCCAAATCTATGGCCAGAGGCGCTGCCGCAACTCAGGCCAGTGATCCACGCCTGGCAGCAGGCGATGACCGGGATTGCACTGCGCCTGTTGCGTGCGTTTGCCAAATCGTTGTCGCTGCCGCCAGATGCATTTGATGCACTGTACGGCACGCATCCCAACGAGCATGTGAAACTGATTCGTTATCCCGGCCAGGCCAGCGATGCCAGCCAGCAGGGCGTCGGCGCGCACAAAGATTCAGGCTTCCTGACGTTTCTGCTACAGGATGAGCAGCCCGGCTTACAGGTTGAAGTGACGCCGGGTCACTGGGTGGATGCATTGCCGAAACCGGGCGCATTTGTGGTGAATATCGGCGAATTGCTGGAGATTGCGACCAATGGTTATCTGCGAGCCACGGTTCACCGTGTGGTATCGCCACCTGCACGCAAAGAGCGTGTTTCCATCGCCTTTTTCCTCGGTGCACAGCTGGATGCCGAAGTGCCGATTTATCAATTACCGCCGCAGCTGGCGGCAGAAGCGCACGGGCCGACCAGCGATCCCACCAATCCCTTGCTGCGTGAAGTGGGCTGGAACTATCTCAAAGGGCGTTTGCGATCGCATCGTGACGTGGCAGCGCGTTACTACGCCGACGCCCAGAACACCGTTCAATCATAATAAAAGTAAGGAAAGCACATGACTAAAAAGGTGATAGCAACCCTGGCACTGCTCTCGGTATTCAGCACTTATGCTTCGGCAGCGGCTTTGCGTGTGGCGGCCGATCCGGTGCCACACAGTGAAATCCTCAACCACATCAAACAAACCGATAAAAAGCTCGATCTGAAGGTGATTGAGCTCAACGGCAATCTCAACGCCAATGAACTGTTAGCGCGCGGCGATGTGGATGCAAACTACTTCCAACATGTGCCTTATTTGCGCGATCAAGAAAAAGCGTTGGGGGAGAAGTTTGCAGTGGTGGCGACGGTGCATATTGAGCCGTTGGGTATTTACTCGCATAAAGTTAAATCCCTGAAAGATCTGCCTGATGGCGCGCAGGTCGCGGTGCCCAATAATGTCACCAATCTCAGCCGTGCGCTGTATCTGCTACAGGATAGCGGTCTGATTAAGCTCAAGGGCAGCAACGCCAGTTCGCTGGTGACGACGGCAGACATCAGTGACAATCCGCATCATCTCAAGATCATTGAAATCGAAGCGCCACAGCTGCCGCGTGCACTGGATGATGCGCAACTGGCGATCATTAACGGTAACTACGCGTTGCAGGCGGGGTTAGTGCCATCGAAAGATGCGCTAGCGCTGGAGCAGGCAAAAGATAATCCGTATGCGAACGTGCTGGTGACGACGCCAAAACTGGCCCATGATCCGCGGATTCTCGAATTAGCCAAAGATCTGGAGTCAAAGCAAACTGCTGAATTTATCAACCAGCACTATCAAGGTTCGGTGATTCCGGTTAACCCATAATCCCCCCTCGCCACCTGTTTCTGGCAGGTGGCGATTCACCTCTTCTGTGTTATATTTCGCCACAAACACCCATCGCACGTTTTGCTAAAAATAAAAAATATCTTATAAATCAATTGCTATGAAAACTTTCACCAGGAATAATCGGTGATGCGCTGCATCATTCCGCGATCGCTGCTGTTGTGCTTCAGTTTGCTATTGAGCGCCTGTGGCACGCTGTCACAAACTTCTGCGCCGGTCGGCGATAAAGTCTATCTCTCCCATGCGACTTTCAATGAAAACGTCGATGACATCGTGCGGCACTACATGCAGCAGAAGCAGGTGTCGGGCATCAGCATTGCGATTATCCATCAGCGTCAGCCTGCAAAGTTTTACAGTTTTGGCGTGACCGATGCGGTGCACCGTTATCCGATCACGCCGGATACGCTGTTTGCGCTTGGTTCGCTCAGCAAAGGCATAACGGCGGAGGTGATCATTGAGCTGGTAGATCGCGGCGAGCTGCGCTGGAACGATACGCTTGCTACGCTGCTGCCGCCGGAAGTGCCGCTCAGTGAGGATGCAAAACGCATCACGCTGCTGCAACTGGTCACGCACACCTCTGGCCTGCCGCGTCAGGATATGGATTTGCCGATGTTTATGAAATTCATGGCGTATCTGCGCAGCGGTGAGAATTTTTACGGCAACCTCGATAGCGATGCAGTGCTGAGCTATCTGGCTGATTTTGACGCACCAGCAAAACCCGCGGCGCAGTATTCCAATCTGGGCTATGCGCTGCTCGGCTATATTCTGAAGCATCGTCTGCATCAGGGCATCGAAAGCCTGGCGCAACACAATCTGTTCCAACCCCTGGGCATGACCAGCAGCAGCTTCAAACCACAAAGCCTGCGTGGCTATCCGATGCGTGCGCTGGGCCATGCGGGCGACCAGCCAAAGCTGATTCCGCGTGGTGAGTTGACGCCGGATTGGGCATTCAGCAATAACATGGTGGCCGCCGCCAGTTTGTATAGCAACGCACGTGATTTAATCCGCTATCTGGATGCGCATCTGCACAATGACGCCAGCGCACCCATCAACGCCGCTTTTGCTCAGGTTAATCAAGGCTATGAGCAGCATGGCAACCAGTCTCAAAATATTGCCTGGGTCACGGACACCTACGGTCAGCAAAAAATCACCTATCAGGTGGGCTATATTGGCGGCTACTCCAGCTTTATCGGTTTTGATAAACAAAATGGCAATGCGATTGTGGTGCTGCAAAATGCCTTTAACTGGAGCAACTATCTGGGCATTGCTCTGTTGATGGACCTGGCACAGAAGAATCAGGCAGAGTAACGAACATGGTTGCTTGCAATTTTACTGCGCCAAAAGTCGCTTTTGCTGAGGTATGCTGTGCAGCGAAATTTGACGCGCAAAGCGCGCCGGGGGAACCTTCTGCGTGCTGCACTTGTCAGTAAATTGGACAGTTAATAATTAACCAGAGTGGAAATCACCAATGCGCAGGACACACGTCACCCTTCTTTCTGCAGGAATTTTTCTGGGCGCTTTGAGCCTGACTCCAGCCGCACTGGCTGAAGGCGAGCAAACGGATAACGTACCACCGCCACCTCAGGTGCAGCAGACCGCACCCGACGCACAAACTCAGGCTCCGGCAGTGGATGCCCCGGCCAGCAATGAACCCGCGGAATCCAGCGGCGATGTGGCACCGATTCGCCCATCGCAGAACGGGATGCAAGATGCCCCTGCCGGGCAAAATAATTACGACCTGAATACCATCATTATCGACTACAAAGAGTACAAAGTCGGTGATGTGGTACCTGATGAGTATCGTAAAAAGCAGTACACCATTGTGGAGTGGCAGCCACGCCACCTGCCAGCACCGCAGCCTGGTACACACTGGGCTTATATCAATGCCAACTACATCCTGATCACCGACGACAGCGGCAAGATTGTGATGGGTAAATCTGGCGACATCTTCTTCAAGGGTTAATCCCTCCCTTTGTGTGGCGGCCGTCAGGCTGCCACGCTTCCTACCGATCCCTCCTCCTTCAGATTCATCCTCTCGGGTGCTTTTTAATGCGCCGGAAAAGTGGCACGCTGCTCATTACGCTTTCACTGACAAAGGAACTGAACCATGACGCAACACATCAATGCCTACGGACAACCAGTCGGTGCACCATTGCCAGATTGGCAACCGCGCAGCTGGCCCTCTTATGAGACTTTCAACGGCCAATACTGCCGTCTGGAACCTTTAAGTGCGGAACGCCACGGTCGCGATCTTTACGCCGCCTATGCGCTGGCCATTGATGGCGGTGACTGGACTTATATGTTTGCTGAGCCCTTTACCCGTGAGGCGGAGTATCTGGCTTATGCGCGCAAGATTGAGCAGGGTAAGGATCCGATGCATTTTGCGGTGATTGACCTGCGCAGTCAGCGTGCGGTGGGCACATTGGCGTTGATGCGCATCGACACCGCGCACGGCGTGGTGGAAGTGGGGCATGTGGCATTTTCACCGCTGCTCAAGCAAACCTCTATGGCAACAGAAGCGCACTATCTGCTGATGCGTTATGCCATTGAACAGTTGGGCTATCGTCGATACGAATGGAAATGCGACAGCTGTAATCTACCTTCACGCAAAGCGGCATTGCGGCTGGGATTCCAGTTTGAAGGCCTGTTTCGCCAGGCGATTGTTTATAAAGGGCGCAGTCGTGATACCTGCTGGTTCTCGATTATTGATGGCGAATGGCCGCCGCTTAAGCAGGCATTCGAACGCTGGCTGGCAGCGGAGAATTTCAATGCAGAAGGGACGCAGCGCATGAAACTGGAAGCGCTGCGTTAAGGCTGTGAAGGGCCGGGCTGCCCGCCTGGCTCAGCTGTTTAAGAGATATTTTGTCGTCATGGCAATCAGTGCGGTGGCGATTGTGAGCAGAACGCGTCTGATCCAGATGTTGTCTTGTTTTAACTCGGTAAAACCAATTTGCATACGTTGGTCTAACGCGTTGATTTTAATGTCTTGCTGATTGAACCGTTCGTCGATTTTTTCGAATTTCTCATCGATTTTTGCGAATTTCTCATCAATTATTTCAAACTTTTCATCGATTCTTGCGAATTTCTCATCGATCTTCTCAAACTTTTCATCGATTCTTGCGAACCTCTCATCGATTTTATCGAATCTTTTATCAACTTTATCAAACCGCTCATCAATACTTTTTTCGAGCACATCAAACCGCTCATCTATACTTTTTTCGAGCACTTCAAACCGCTCATCAATACTTTTTTCGAGCACTTCAAACCGCTGATTCACGCCGTGAAATTGTAATTTAACCTCGTTTTGAAATTGGTCTAAGCGGCCTTCGAGAGCATCGAGTCGGTTATTTGTCGCGCTTTGTGCCCGGATCAGGCTTTCTGTTGCCTGTGACAAATCAAATTTGGTTAAGGCATTTTCCTGCTGCATATCAGCAAAAATCTCCACCATTACCTCAGCCTGTCTATCGGCGACGCCTGCATCCTGTAACGCTTTATAGGCTTTATGCGTGTTAATCATGGTCAGTATCATCCTTTCATTCCTCTGGTGTCCTTCCGTGAAAATGAAAGCCTATCCAGCAGGTGATAGTTTCACAATGTGATGAAATGGATTTTGCGCGGCATCTCGAAAAAAATCAATGCTTACAATAAGTAACGAAAACAACTAATAAAAAAAGGCCTGCGCATTGGCAGGCCTGCATGGGGGGGAAATGGCTTAATTTTGCAGATGTGGAATAATTTTTATCTCCACCATACCAATGCCCAATTTGCGCGGATCCTGCCCGGTAATATTGCCAACGTTAGAGAGTTGCGGCTCCGGTGGCGCAATAATCAGGTTGTGACTGCCGTTGGGATTGCTGAAGTGCAGTGTGGTGGTTGAGAAATCATCGCCCAGATTCAGCATCTGCTCTTCATTACCGACGCGAACTGGAATCAGTCGATGCGCATTGGGTCCAAAAGCGCGCGCGGTGATCTGCACATCAAAGCGAGACGGTAAAGGTTCGACATATTCTATGTTCACTTCAGGTGCCAGATTCGCATTTGACCAACGTCCCCAGCTTTCGGGGCGCGAAATTCCAGTGAAATGCTTCACGCTGTCGGGTGCGCCTGGCACCGTCAGCAGGAATCGGTCGGCGTTATAGCGAATCGCATTATCTTCCACGCGAATCTGCTGCTCGTTGAGTTGATAAGTCGCGGCACTCACCTCGACTTTCGGGAATTGCGCTTTGCCCTTCCACTGCGGTTTATCGATGCGCGTTACCGTCGGTTTTGCGCCCATCTGGCCCATGGCGACACAGAGATCGGTAGAGAGGGCCAAATCAGGCTGCCATAAGCGGCCCATCTTGAAGCAGCGATCGACCCAGACGAATTTATCCGAGGCGGTAAAGTCCGCGAGCTGGTAGCGCAGTGGAGCAGAATATTCACCTTCTGGCAGTGGCTCGACGCGATCCTGCCCGACGCGGAACAGAATCGGCAATTTGAAGGTTGATCCCGAGAAGCTGAAGGTGTTTTTGGGCTGATCGATGGTGAAGACATCCATCTTACTGGGGAATTTCCACAGCTGAATGATATCGGCTTTCCATGCCGTCACCTTCTGCGCCATGTCTTCAAACTGAGCCGATAAAGATGTTGAAGAGAGGCCGCTGCGGCCGAGTCCAATTGCCTTATCACCACCCAGAATATCCAGCACCGTGGCACCGTTATCCAGGGTGCTGCGTTTGCCATCCAGCACTTCCGCCTGTGGCTCGTCACCACGAATCACCATAAACAGATCGCGGCGCGGCTGCTTAATCAGATACTGATGCGCAGTGTTATTCATGGCCAGATGATCCGAACTGACCACGATGATGGTGTTTTTAAACCATGGCGACGCTTTGATACGCGCAATCAAACGCGCGACATGCTCTTGTGAGCATGCCACAGCGCTGAAGGATTGATTGGGTTTTCCATCGTAGCTGTAACTTTTACGCTGACAGCTGCGCGAGATAAAGCCGTCAGGATGATGGGTGTCCACCGTCAGGGTAAATAAGGCAAAACGCTTTTGCTGACGTGAAAGTTCTTCATACTTCTCAAACACTTCGTCCATCACCGTGTCATCGTAAAAACCCCAGTTGTTGCGGTAGCCAGGATCGGCAACCCGGCTCTTTAACTCTTCTGAACCATACATATGTGCGGGCGAAAAGCCGTGTGACAGCAGGAAGGTGTCCTTGCCCGCAAAGCGTAAATCCGCGCCCTGAATAAACCAGTTTTCATAACCGGAGTTCTTCAGGATATCGCCGAGGCAAATATTCTGTGGATAGAAGCTGGAAAGCGAGGCCGAGGCGTTGCCATCAAAAGGCGCAAACAGGGGAATACCGCATTGCGAAGCCACCATCCCCGCGATGGTGTAATCGGTGCCTGGCAACTGTTCGGTTTCACTGAAATCGATGCTCTGGTCTTTTTCGCGACTCAGTTCCGGCGCGAGTCCGGGGAAAGCATCTTGATCAAAATAGGTGCGTTCAAGGCTCTCCCCGTAGATGTACACCAGGTTAAGTTTGGGTTCGGGAATGGTTTTATTGGGCCTCTTATAATAGTTATCGAAATCAGAGTCGGCCAAACGTGAGTGCGAGGCAATAAGATCTTTCACCTGACGAAAAGCAGGTGTGGTTTGCACCGAACCTGCAGCGCAGGCGATAGCCAGTAAACTCCAGCCTAAATGATGCGGCCGTCTACGGCGGCGTAGCAGCCAGGAAAGCAGGCAAAACAGCAAAAACAGGCCAATGATTAATCCAATGGCGGGCACCACATATTTACTGACGCCGGCACCTGTCAGGCTGTTGGTCAGGGTATACAGCACCGCATCGGTGATGCCATCGCCGGTAAAATAGTTGCTGGCAAACAGCGTGGCATTGAGCACGATAAACAGCGTGAGCAACACTAAGATCAGGATAAACCAGAATTTATTTCGCCCGGCTTTACAGGAGTAAACGGCGATTGCCGTTAAAAAGAGTACAACCGAAACCAACTCGGACAAGGTTTGATCCTCACATAAATTAGTGACGCCATCCCTGCGCCCTCGGCCCTCTTTGGGGGTTATGCGTCAATTTATATGGGCTGTCACAGTGCTGCAACATAACCACACAGAATTGTGCGGCGGGTTCCGATCCGTTTAAGGCAGGTTTAGATTGACTATGGTTTGACCTGGCAGCAACGCACGCGTCGCTGCCAGCGAGGGGCGAGGAGGGATCAGAGCTTGCCAGTCAGATACTGCGCTTCGCCGTCGGCAAAGCTCCAGTCGCCTTTGCTGTTAGTGATAAAACTGATCATCAGATCGTTGCCCTGCACGCCACAATTTTCCTGCAACTCGCGCGCTAGCTCTGCCATGAAGAGCGTTTTCTGTTCTTCGCTTCTTGGGCTGGTGTACACGCGCACCATCACCAGGTTATCGGTCCGCTCGAAACCCAGCCCGGTATCCTGAAACACCATTTGATAGCGTTTATTCTCATGAACAATCTGATAGCGATCCCGCGCGGGTACTTTAAACGCGGTTAATACCGCGCGGTGCGCAGCGTCCAGCAAGGTACGAATTTCTGATTCAGAACGGCCCTGAATCACATCAAAAGTCAGTAACGGCATAAATAAACCCTCGTTTTTGCTCACAAGATAAGAGTAGGATGTGGCTTTATGCTGCCGCTTGCTGCAGGAAAGAAAAAGCGCGCTGGTTGAAATGATTATTTATTATTTTGAACAATCCATATGAAAGAAATCAAAACTGATGCACTGTGGGTGCATTTGCACTGGCTAACGGTGCTGGCTGAACTGGGCAGTTTTACTCGTGCAGCTGAACGATTAGATGTCAGCAAAGCGGCCATGAGCCAAAAGATTAAAGAGCTGGAAGAGATGGCGGGGGTGTCGCTGGTGCAGCGCACCACGCGCAGCGTGCGTCTAACCTCGGCAGGCGAGAAGCTGGTGGATGAGTTGCGCGATCCTTTCGCGCGCATCGCCCAGAGCTTTTTCAGCGTGCGCGATGAGGCCGGGCCAGTCCGCGGCCTGGTGCGTGTCAGCGCGCCGGTGGCGTTTGCACGTCAGCAGCTGGTGCCGATTATCGGTGATTTTTTGCGAGAGTATCCGCAGGTGCGGCTGCAGTTGGATGTTACCGATCGCTTAGTGTCGTTAGGCAGTGAAGGATTTGATCTCGCCATCCGCCACAGCCAGACATTGCCCGAAACCCATGTGGCGTTGCCGCTGTGTGAGACGCGCGCGCTGTTAGTGGCCTCGCCGGCTTATCTGGCGCAAAACGGTGTGCCTCAGGTGCCAGAATCGTTGCAGCAACATAACTGCCTCTACTACCCGCGTGGTCTGGAATCCCCACAATGGCGTTTCCGCCCGGTGAGTGGCGGCAGTGAATCCGTGCAGGTGAAAATTCAGGGTAATTTTGCCACCAATAACAGCGAATCAATCCGCGATGCCGCGTTGCAAGGGCTGGGCATTGCCATGCTGCCCGATTTCAGCGCCGCAGCGGCGCTGGCAGCAGGCACGTTGCAACAGGTTCTGCCGCAGTGGCAAACCGTGGATGCTTTTGCCGATCGGCTGTGGGTGGTGCGCCCGTATGCGGCACAGGTGCCACGGGCGGTGACCACCTTTATCCACTGGCTACGCGCGCGCTTTGTTGATGGGTGAAGCCAACGCCATCGCCGCATGCGGCTGCATCATCTCACCCAGCAGGCTGCTGCGGTTGTAATTGCCTAAACGCAGGTTGAAGTCGAGGTGCATCTGTTCGTTACCGCTGAGCTTAATCACCGGTGGTGGCGTCATAGGACGCTGGTTGAACAGGATGGCCTGTGCAAACGCCTCGCTTTTCCAGCCGCTCAAACGCTGATAATAGTAAGCGTTGGCTTCACATTTGCGCAGATAGAGATTCACCCGACGATATTCCCGCATCGCCGCCTGTTGTGCCAATGAACCCAACTGCTGCTGCGGTTGATCAATTTTCTGGGTCAGGAGTGAAAAGTCATCGCGCTTGTTGAGCTCGTTGAAATAATTCTGCTCACCCAGATGTTTGATAGGGGCGTATTGCTTCTGCCATTCACGAATAAACGGGTTATTCGGAGCCGCCGCCAGAAACCAGTTTTCAATCACTGGCGCCAGATAATTGACGGTGGAGTTTTCACGATAATAACCAATCACATCCATGCAGCGCTCTTGATGAGCACGATGTACCCATGAGAGATCTTCAAATAACAGCGTGCTGCAATCAATGGCAATACCGCCGTAGCGCAACAGCAGTTCCAGACGAATGACTTCGCTTTTTTGCTGTTCGCTTAATAATGTTGAGGTGAAAATAAAATCAGGTAAAACTTCTTTTACCGTTAATCGATTGAGCAAATAGATATCGTGATCAGGATTATCTTTGCGCAGCTTTTGAATATTTAACATCATGGATTTCGGTAAATATTCATTATCCCAATACATCCACACTTTTTTCGGTATTTCTGGCAGCGACTTTTCGCCAGAAAACAACACGATATTGTCCTCTTCGCTAGGATCGTACTCCGGCGCGCAGAGCGCAGTATGCTGTTTTTTCTGCAGTAATGTCTGGCTGGTAAAAGCGATTCTTTTCCAGTTCTGCCAGAGCGCGAGCGCTGGCTGGAGACGTTTTTTATTCATGGTGCACCTGATTATTGTGATTATGGTGGCAAGGATTCCCTGATGCTGGCAGCTTATGCGCTCTTATGTTTCCTCACGGCTGTGTGTAAAAAGTACTCACATCAGCTTAATAAAGCATTCTGGCCTTAGAGGCTATGACTTTTTTTTTCTTTCAGATAAAACGGAAAATGAAGGATCCGTTAAGGGTAAAATTTCCCGGAAATAATTGAATGGCCGACTGATTTTATAATTAATCATCATTAGGACTATTCCTAATAAAATAACTTGGCCTTGGCGCTGGCTGCGGCTTAGATAAAAAATACCCGCATTCAAATGGTTTAAAGCGGCTACATTTTTCGCTGGCCTGGCAGGGATTTGCCCCTTCCTGATGCAGGTTAACTACGCTTAGACGAGGTGGTTAACACAAAGGAGGCACTATGCAGCCACACAACCGTGGATTACTGGCGGTCGATAAGCAGGGGAATCGGGTTCTGTTTCTCGATCCCGACACCTTTGCCGTGCAACAGGAGCTGAATGCGTTTCCGCCGCGTCCGCATGAGCTACTGATGTTGCCTGAGCAAGAGAAAGCCTATGTGCCGATCTATGGTGACGGCATTCATGGAGACAATCCCCACCCCGGTCACAAAGTGGCGGTGATCGATCTACGCAAACGCCAGATCAGCGGTTTTATCGATTTATCTCCGTTGCAGTCGCCCCACAGTGGCCAATTGGGCCGCGATGGAAAAGTCTACCTCTGCTGTGAAAACAGTGCGGCCGTGGCAGTCATCGATCCCGTTACCGATAGGGTGGAGAAAATGATTAAGCTGCCATCGCACAATGCGCATCGTCTGACGCTCTCACCCAGCGGGCGTAAATTGTTCACAGAGAACGAAGAAGACGCTAGCATCACGGTGGTAGATCTGTGCGAGGCAGACGGGCGCATTATTGACAACATTCTGCTGCCGGGGCCGATCTCCGGTATTGCGGCCTCGCCGAAGCATCCTTATCTGGTCGCTAGCGCGGCCGACGCGCCGTTACTGTATGTGGTCGATCGCCAAAGCCATCGTATTCGCCAGCGCATTAAACTCACGGCCCATCAACAGCCCTGCCAGGTGGTACGTTTTAGCGCCAACGGTGAGCGATTGGTAGCAATTGGCGATCAGGAGCCGCTCATCACACTGTTTGATGATTTACTCAATCCGTTGGGGGATGTTCCGGTCGGCAACAAACCGATGGATGGCTGTTTTAGTGCTGATAATCGAACGCTGTTGATTGCCAATGAAGGCGATGGATCATTAAGCGTGATTGATTTGCTGCAAATGAAAGTGATAGCGACCCCGAACGTCGGAAAAGGCTGTGAGGTGCTGAGTTACTTCCAGTTGAACTGACGGCGGGGCATCTCCTTGTGGCAACGTTCGCCAGGCACCTGATCGCGACGTTTGATTGGACGTAACAGGGTTAAATAAACGGGCGGTGGTAAATCGCGCTGCTCCAGTGGCGGCTGCTGGCATGTTTTTCCGCCTGCCAGCCGCGTTTACGCAATTCCCGGGCGATCATTTTGTTCATGATGCCGTGCCCCACCAGTAACACCGTTCCCTGTTTTGATAACGTGACCAACTTATCTGCCGCCTGACGCGCCCGTGCTCGGGCATGAGTCAACGATTCCACATGCCCGGCGTAACCGCATAACCATAACAGTCGCAAAAGCGCGAGCCAAACGGTCAGCGGCAGGTGCAGGCGTTCGAACGGCAGCAGCGGAATGGCCACTTCACTGAAAACCTCATCCACCTCATGCGGTTGCAGGCCGAGACGCGTGAGCGATGAACGCGCGCGGGGTAGCGGGCTGGAGGCGATCACGCGGGCCATTCGAGCGATGGCCATACTGCGTGGCGGCGGCGAGTCGCAAATGTCAGCCAGGTCATAGCCTTCACACCAGTCGGCCAGCGCTCGCGCAGTAAAGCGCCCGCTGACCGGATGGTCAGGTTTACCGTGTCGCATGAGGATGATGGTCATAGGCGCCCTGTGTGATTTTTACCCAGTGTAATGCAGGTTATAGCTGAACCGCACTGGCGAAAGGGTTTTAAGATTAATTCGCAATTGTCATTAAAGCTTAACTGATTTGTGCGAAAAAAAGCGCGATGAAGGATCAGCCACAACTCAGCTAATGATAAGCAACGCTCGTTAATTACATTGAGGTTAATGCGCTGCTGTTGGTTTGGATGAGCTGTAATGTTATGAATTAACGCCATTTTTGCTTTCTAATCCCGAGCTACAGTGAAGATAAATTAATTATTTTCACTTTTATCACTTGATTTATCTACGCGCGTAGATAGACTGTGTCCACAGTGATAACTCACGGTGCCAGAGACAAAGTTGGCCTTGAGATGACGTGGTTACATTTGCCTTACTAATGCGATCGATGAAAAAAACATCGACGAGAACAGGCGAATGAGTGAATTCCAACACCAGGGAGTTCTTTGACTTTCATCCAGGTTTGCCTACTGAACGTCTTCACCGGGGAGTTCCGCTTGTTGCAAGGGAACCGTCCCACGGAAGGGCGTTTGCTGTTTTCACCTATATCAGGGAAAAGGTCATGACGGTACATCAGTCCGTTTCGCAACAAACTTCACTGAGCACCTCTTCAGCTGCTGACATGCGGCTGGAAACCTCTTCTGGCCGCAAAGATTTCTGGCGCGCCACCTTCTCTTGCTGGCTCGGCACGGCAATGGAGTATGCGGATTTCGCACTCTATGGCCTGGCAGCAGGCATCATCTTTGGCGATGTGTTTTTCCCCAATGCCACACCCGCTATGGCGCTGCTTTCCAGTTTTGCCACCTGGTCCGTCGGGTTTATTGCACGTCCAATTGGTGCGCTGCTGTTTGGCTGGATCGGTGACCGCAAAGGTCGCAAGACCGTGATGATCGCAACCATCATCCTGATGGGCGCATCGACAACCTTGATTGGTCTCATCCCTTCTTACGCCACGATCGGCGTCTGGGCACCCGCTTGTCTGGTGCTGTTGCGCTTTACCCAAGGGTTGGGCGCCGGTGCGGAACTGTCTGGTGGCACCGTGATGCTGGGCGAATATGCCCCGGTTGCGCGTCGCGGTCTGGTCTCTTCCGTGATTGCCCTCGGCTCGAATAGTGGCACGCTGATCGCTTCGCTGGTGTGGCTTGCCGTGATTCAGATGGATAAACAAACCTTGCTGGATTGGGGATGGCGTATTCCGTTCCTCAGTAGCGTGCTGATTGCCGTGGTCGCGTTATGGCTGCGTCGCCATCTGCGTGAAACCCCGGTGTTTGAGCGCCAGCAGGCGCAACTGCAGGCAGAGCGTAGCGCCACATTGCAGCATGCCGCCTCCGAGGTTGATACCCGCAGTTTCTGGCAGCGCAGCCGTGCGTTCTGGACGATGGTCGGCTTACGTATCGGCGAAAACGGTCCTTCCTATCTGGCGCAGGGCTTTATCGTCGGTTATGTCGCGAAAGTGCTAATGCTCGATAAGTCGGTGCCAACGACGGCGGTGTTTATTGCCTCGCTGCTGGGTTTCCTGATTATTCCGTTTGCCGGTTGGATGTCTGACCGCTTTGGCCGCCGTATCACCTATCGTGGTTTCTGTCTGCTGCTGATGATTTACGCCTGGCCGGCATTCAGCCTGATGGACAGCCGTGACCCGGCGATTGTGATCCCGGTGATGGTCGTAGGCATGGCGCTGGCCTCGCTCGGTATTTTTGGGGTGCAGGCCGCGTGGGGTGTGGAAATGTTTGGTGTCAAACACCGTTACACCAAGATGGCGGTGGCAAAAGAGCTGGGGTCTATCCTTTCTGGAGGGACAGCACCTTTGGTGGCTGCGGCGCTGTTATCGTTAACCGGACACTGGTGGGCGATTGCCGTGTACTTCTCGGCGATGGCGACCATCGGTTTTCTGACCACGTTTGTGGCACCGGAAACGCGTGGGCGCGATCTGAATCTACCGGAAGATGCGATCTGACGCGCAACACGCTGTAAGTGAAACAGTGCCATTGGCCGGTTATTCCGGCCAATGGCATTCATGCAGAGGCAAGAGCATTGGCGAAATCCCCAGGCGGAAATGTAACACGTAGCGATGTGGCGAAAGCCGCCGGCACCTCAGTGGCAGTAGTGAGCTACGTGATTAACAACGGACCGCGCCCGGTGGCGGAAGCCACGCGGCTGGGCGTGCTGGAAGCTATTAAACAGACGGGCTATCGACCGAATGCGGTGGCGCGAGCATTGGCATCCGGCAGCACCAAAACCTTTGGCCTGGTGGTGCCGAATATCAGCAACCCCTTCGTGGCTTCGATGGCGCATATGCTGCTGCAGGAGTCGCTGGATCACGGCCACGTGATGCTGCTAGGGGATGCCGGAGATGATCGCAAGCGTGAGCTGGAACTGATTCAGGGCTTGCTGAATCGTCAGGTGGATGGCCTGTTTTATACCAGTGTCGACCGCCACCCATACATTGATGTGATTCAGGCCAGTGGTACACCGCTGGTGATGCTGGATCGCGTTGCCCCCCGTCCTGGCGTGAGCATGTTGCGGGTCAATGAGCGCGAGGCCTCGCGTCAGGTGACTGAACATCTGCTCAGTCACGGTTATCAGCAGGTTGGCATGATCAGCGGTCCGCTGGAGATGCTGAATGCCCAGGATCGTATTCAGGGCTGGCGCGATGCCATGGCAGAGAAAGGCCTGCAGGCAGATGAAGCCCTGATTTTTCCTGCCAGCTACTCGCGACAAGGCGGTTATGACGCTACAAAACGTATGATTGCCAGCGGACAGGTGCCGCGCGCGCTGTTTACCAGCAATGAGGGCCAGGCGATTGGCTGTATCCGTGCGCTCTCTGAACACGGTTTGCGCGTGCCGCAGGATGTCGCCCTGGTGTGCTTTAACGGCACCGATCAATCCGCGTTCCATGTCCCGACATTGACGACCGTACGTCAACCGCTGCGGGAAATGGCACGCAGCGCTATCGCCATGCTGAAAAATGGGGATGGCGAAGCCCAACTGGCAGAGTTCCCTCACTATCTTGAAATCGGTGAGTCCTGTGGCTGCCTGCTTACTCAACAAAAATAAACCTATAACATCATGAAAAGACTGATTATTGATTGTGATCCGGGAAACGGAATTGCAGGGGCGAATACCGATGACGGCCTGGCGCTGGCACTGGCGTTGGCATCACCTTCGCTGTCGGTTGAACTGATTACCACCGTCACGGGCAACACGCCGAGTGCGTTAGGGGCGCAGGTTGCCAAAGATTTACTCCAGCGATTAGGACTCAATGTTCCCGTGGTGCAGGGCGCGTTACAGGCACTCCGCGAAGACCCCGCCCCCTGGCGCGCACGCCTCGATGGCGTCAAGGATGCGAACCTCGCTGAACTGTGGCGGGGCGTGCGTAAGCCGCAGTTGCTCGCGGCAGATGGCAATGATGCCGCAGGCGTAATGGGCCAGCTGATTTGCGATAATCCCGGCGAATTTACGCTGGTGGCGATCGGTCCTCTGACTAACGTGGCGCAGGCGTTGCAGCGTTATCCACAGATGGCTGAATCCGTGGCAGAAATTGTGATTATGGGCGGTGTGTTCGCTTTAGATGATTACATTAAAGACACCAACTTTGGTCTGGATCCCGAAGCGGCGCATCAGGTGCTGCACAGCGGTGCAGCCATCACGCTGGTGCCGATGGACGCCACGACGCAAACATTGATGACCCATCAGGATCTTAATCGTCTGACGACCAACGATCATCCGTTACCGCAATTTGTCCGTGAAACGTTGCGCCCGTGGATTGATTACTCGATTCGCACCCGCCATCTGCCAGGCTGCTGGATCCACGATGCGCTGGTGATTGCCTGGCTATTGAATCAGCGCGTGGCGGATGGGGTGGATTACTTTGTCGATATTGAGTTACGCGCTGGCGCAACGCGCGGCAAGAGCTGGCGGTATCGGTCGCCACTGCGCCTGGACATTGGCGTGCCGGAGCAGACCGGGGCATTGGTGCACGTGATGCAGAACGTCAACAATCCGTTGCTGCTGGAGATGATTGAGAAGGCGTTTAATCAACTGCAGCGCTGAATGCCCATAGATGGGTGCGGCATACTGAGCCGCACCCGTCTTCCTGCCATACCGCCAGGAATTTGCCTTTTCAGATGGCACTGCTGTACGGCGGTGCCATGTTTCACTCGATGACACGCTTCCTTACACCGCGAATCACTCCCTGACAATTCCCCGCCGCAGCCCCCCTTTCTGACATGCTATAAACAAATAGTTAACACAATAATAACCAGCGAAATCATTCGCCGGATAACGTTCCAATAAATTCTGGTCAATGAACCGGAAGCTAATCAGACAGGATACCCCTATGTTCAACTGGACTGCGACCCAGCGAAACGTGGCGTTTGCCAGTTTCGCCAGCTGGACGCTGGATGCGTTCGACTTCTTTATCCTGGTGTTTGTACTCAGCGATCTTGCCCAGTATTTCAACACCAGCGTCTCCGATGTTTCTGTTGCCATTATGCTCACGCTGGCGGTTCGACCAATTGGCGCGCTGATTTTTGGCCGTCTGGCTGAGAAGTATGGCCGCCGCCCGATTCTGATGCTCAATATCGTGATGTTCTCACTGTTTGAGCTGCTCTCTGCATGGTCACCGAACTTCACCGCCTTCCTCGCCTTCCGCGTGATTTACGGCGTGGCGATGGGCGGCATCTGGGGCGTGGCATCGTCACTGGCAATGGAAACCATTCCGGATCGCTCGCGTGGGCTGATGTCCGGCATCTTCCAGGCGGGCTACCCTTGTGGCTACTTGCTGGCCTCGATCATTTTTGGGCTGTTTTTCGAGTCGGTAGGCTGGCGCGGCATGTTCCTGATTGGCGCATTGCCGATTCTGCTGCTGCCGTTTATCTATTTTAAAGTGCCGGAATCCCCGGTCTGGCTGGCTGCACGCGAGCGTAAAGAGAGCACGGCGCTGCTGCCGATTATTCGTCAGCACTGGAAAATCTGCATCTACATGGTGCTGCTGATGGCGTGCTTTAACTTCTTTAGCCATGGCACCCAGGATCTCTATCCTACTTTCCTGAAAGTGCAGCATCAGTTTGATCCGCACACCGTGAGCATCATCGCCATCAGCTATAACATTGCGGCGATGCTGGGCGGGATTACCTTTGGTGCGCTGTCAGAACGCATTGGCCGTAAGAAAGCGATTATCCTTGCCTCCTTCCTTGCGCTGCCGGTGTTGCCGCTGTGGGCGTTCTCCAGCGGATCCTGGATGATTGGCATCGGCGCGTTCCTGATGCAGTTTATGGTGCAGGGCGCGTGGGGCGTGGTGCCGACCTATCTTACCGAACTGGTGCCTGCGAATGCACGCGCCGTGCTGCCGGGCTTTGTTTACCAGTTGGGTAATTTGATTGCCTCGGTCAATGCGACCTTGCAGTCACGCATTGCCGAGGCGCACGGTGGCAACTACGGCCTGGGGATGGCGATCGTTGCCGGTACGGTGGCGGTGCTGATTTGCGTGTTTGTCGCCTTTGGGCGAGAGACGCGGGGTATTGAAATATCGGGTGCGGTGGCGCGCGAACAGCGTTAAAGCGCCTCGCAGACGTCGACCCATTTCGCCGCAGTCAGTTCAGCCATGCGCTGCGGCGAAATGCGCACTGCGCTGTGAATCGAACCTGCCGCGGGCAGCACTTCATCAAAACCGCGCAGGGTCACATCACAATAAACGGTCAGCGGATTTTCCAGTCCAAAGGGGCAGACGCCGCCCACCGGATGCCCGGTCCAGTTCACCACCTCATCCACACTCAACATGCGGGCCTTAGCGCCGAGTGCGGCTTTCAGCTTGCGGTTGTCGAGGCGGGCATCACCGCGCGTGACGATCAGCACAATGGCATCCTTCACTTTCAACGACAGGGTTTTGGCGATTTGCCCCGGCATCACGCCATGGACGCGTGCGGCCAGTTCTACCGTGGCGGTGCTTTCCGGCATCTCGATGATGTCGATATCCGGTGCATGTTCGGCAAAGAAGTGCCGTACCGACTCCAGGCTCATTTTTTTCTCCGGTAAAAACAGAGCCTAAAAGCTGCCATAAGGGGGGAAAAGTGTAAACGGGATAAAAAGAGAATCTGTAACAGAATGCGCGCAGGTTAAACCACTTTTAACGTGCAGTTACCACAGCGTTCCACGTCCGGAATGCGATAGCGCTGGCAGCAACTGCGACGTTCCATCTCGCCATGACGCGGGATCATGGTGCGATAAAGCGGATTGTCGCTGCCATCCAGCAGCGTCTGGGTGAAGAACAATGCCTGTTCCAGCTGAGTGATGACGGGCGCGGATAACTGGCCTTTCAGTTCACCGAGGAACCAGTAAAACGAATAACCCATGTTGTTCCAGATGAGTTTGGCGTTGATATCACCTTGCTGCGTCATGCCGTTGACAGCCGGGATCAGGCATTGCTGAATCAGGCGGTCAATGCGCTGCTGTGCACTCAGGTAACGCGCCTCTTCATCTTCCTGCACATCAATCCAGAAAGCACAGGGATGGCCGTTTTCATGAAATTCCACATGAATCAGATGGGGTGCGCACTTCAATGCCCGCGGCTCCTGCAGCAACATTAGCATCAGCGGGGCCAACAGCAAGCCAAAATACCATTGTGCCCAAAGTGACTGCAGCGGTTTGGCTTCCTGTTGCACATCAGGGTGATTGCGATAGAGATAATCGCTATAGCGCTGTGTCAGGCGACGATAGTGCAGCGGAGTGGACCACTCGGCCAGCGTCAAGGTCCCTGCGGGAGCGGCCTGGCCGAGTTTGACGTTATCCAGCATGTAGCTTCGTTGATCACGCATCAGATCTTCCAGTGCGCTCGCTAAGCTGCGGTCGCTCTGCATAAAGATCAGAGGATGGTCGCTAAAGCGATGATCCTGACGCGTGATGATGGTCATGCCGGTCCTGAGTGATAACGGGAATCGTGAGACAAATGATAATCGTTACTGTCAATGCGAACAAGATGTCATCAAGCGATGCAGGGGGATGGCGCCACTTATCAGGATCCGATGCCGCTCCGTGATAAATGGCTTCGCTCATCTACCGGTTACATCAGGTCATTACTGACTTGCGTCAGCCTCGGCAAATCTTCCCAGGCGAGTATGGTGTTACGCCCCTGATTTTTCGCGACGTATAATGCGCGGTCAGCATTTGCCACCGCCTGGTCAAACTCATCGCCAAAAATAGGCGCGATCCCGGCACTGATGGTGACATGAGTGGAGACCTTTTCATTAAAGCGATGCGGGATTTCGAGGTCCACTACGTACTGACGAATGCGCTCCGCCAGCTTCATCGCAATCGATGCGTTAACGTTGGTCATCAGCACCAGAAACTCTTCACCGCCATACCGTGTTACCACATCGCGTGAACGCACGGCATCACGAATGGCAACCGATACCCGCGCCAGCGCCTGATCGCCCATCGCATGACCGTAGTTGTCGTTGTAGGCTTTGAAGTGGTCAATGTCCAGCAGCAGTACGTAATGACTGCCCGCGTGGTTTTCCAGGATGGTGTCGAGGCGATTTTTCAGGCCACGGCGGTTATACAAACCAGTGAGCGGATCCAGCATACTCAAATCGCTAAAACTCTCTTTTTCCTCATATAACTGGCTAACCAGTCGTCGGGTAAAAGTATCAAAGCGGCGGCGCATTAAATGATGCAGCGAGAAACCAATCAACGGCAGCGTGATCGTAAAAATGATCATCATTAAATGCTGACCATCATCTAATAACAATACGGTTAATACGGGGGGCGTAATGTGTAAACAAAATGCGATCAAATAATCACTGAGCGCAATGGCACTGACAAAAAATACGCTTAACAAGCTGATTATTAAAAAACTGCCATCAAAATAAAAAACCTGATGATACCTGTGGTTAATGTGCCATGCCCAGAGCGCACCTAATATCATGGCAACAGGATTTAATAGCGGTAATTTCCGTTTTGGCATCATCAGACAAACGGTCAGTAATGTCAGGCTGAAAGCCGCGACAATCCCTACTGGCAGCGAGCTTACCGGGCTATCTGTGCCTAAAAAAGGTAACAGGCAAAAAAGCGAAACGGCGACATTTAAAAACAAAAAGAGCATCAGCGAAAGCCGATATTTGCTGTGTTTCAACTCATCATAAGATTGTAATTTCATTATTATTACTCTTCACAGCCCTGAAATATCAAAGCGCTACCCGTGGGAAATACTCCCGCAAATCGGATAGTGAGCACGTTATTGACGTGTTATCGAAATAGTTATCGGCGGCAATTTAGCATTTTCCAGTAAATCTGTCATCCAACGCATCCCTCGATAAAAAATTCGCTGCAAGATGAGAAATATTGTCATATGATAATACGAATATTTATCATTTGAGGGTTGCGCGATGATCATGGCGATGATGGCTGCCTGCGGCTTATGGGGCGTGAGCTGGATGATGGGTAAGCGGCTAGACAGCGGTTGGGGAGTCTTGTTGCCCTGTGCGGCTTTACCGATTTTTGCGCTGTGGGAGCCGAGTTTCAGCCAGTGGCGCGTGGTGATGATTGTTGCGCTGTTGCTGACAGTAGTGATGTTGTTCCATCATCGTCTGCGTCATTATTTGCTGCTGCCTTCTTGTCTGGCATTGGCGGGCGGGGCGGCGGCGGTCACCGTGAATTTCCATATCATCTGATCCTGCTTTCAGGATGACAGAAACGACAACATCACGCTCAGTGCGTGATATTTTCTTTTGATTCAAATGGGGATTTTACTACCAGAAGGGGCAGGCAATTCAGACAACGTGGTGCGAAGGGAGGGACTTGAACCCTCACGTCCGTAAGAACACTAACACCTGAAGCTAGCGCGTCTACCAATTCCGCCACCATCGCATTGTGTTGTCTTTACTTGTCTTGTTTATACCATCGCATTGGTGCGAAGGGAGGGACTTGAACCCTCACGTCCGTAAGAACACTAACACCTGAAGCTAGCGCGTCTACCAATTCCGCCACCATCGCTCAGTGCTATGATATAAACTTTGTGATTATTGGTGCGAGGGGAGGGACTTGAACCCTCACGTCCGTAAGGACACTAACACCTGAAGCTAGCGCGTCTACCAATTCCGCCACCGTCGCGTACCCTGCAACACTCTAAAGTATTGCTAACCACGGAGGCGCATTCTAGAGATTTTACTCTTTGCGTCAATACATATTTCACGACGATGAAACGATTGCTGCAAAAAACAACATTTTCACCGTCGGGAAGCGCAAAATGGGTTATTTACGCGCTTTGGTGCCGCGTCCGTAGACGGCTCGGTAGACCTTAAAGCGTCCGGTCTGCGCCAGCACTTCGTGGTTACCGAAGGTCTCATCCAGAATCTGCGGATAGGGTAGGAAGGCGTTAGCCACAATACGCAGTTCACCGCCGCTGTTCAGATGCTTCAAGGCACCACGAATCAGCGTGTTGGCCGCATCAAGGCTGGTTTGCAGGCCGTCATGGAACGGTGGATTAGAGATGATCATATCGAAACGGCCTGTGACATCCGAGAAGACGTTACTGGCGAACACTTCCCCTTCCAGTTCGTTGGCGGCCAGCGTCAGTTTACTGGCTTCAATCGCTGCGGCATGCACATCACACAGCCACAACCGCACGCGCGGGGAGATTTGTGCCATCACGGTGGCCAGCACGCCGCTGCCGCAGCCGATATCCAGCACTTTGCCACGGAAGTGCGGCTCCAGCGTGGAGAGCAGGAGATCGCTACCGATATCCAGACCATCGCGGCTGAATACACCCGGCAGCGTGTGGATGGTGAGGTGCTCGATCATGTAAGTATTGCCGTAGCTGCTGGCATCAAAGGTTGGCTGTGTATCCAGACGACCATGATAGAGACCGCAACGACGTGCACTGTCGACTTTTTCCAGTTTCGTCCAGTCTTCCAGCATGCCTTCCGCACTGCGCACGCCACTGCGGTTTTCACCGACCACAAAGATATCGCAGCCGACCGGCATCAGCGACAGCAGGTTTTGCAGCTGGAACTGCGCTTCCGGCTTGTTCTTCGTCCAGAAGTAAACCAGCGTATCGCAGCCTTCAACATCGGCGGCAGTGGCCACCATGCTGTAAACCGCACGTTCACCGAGGCGACGGCTCAGGTTCTGCCAGTGATGGTACTGCTGGGTGTGCACGCGCGTTAATGCGGTTTCCAGCTGGGCGGGCAGGTCATCCTGCAGGTCGCCAGCAAACAAAACATGGCGGGCGGTAAATTCATCACTGTGGCGCAGAATGACTTCGCTGGCCGGGGTAAAAGCAGACATGGAACGCTCCTGTTAAATCAGAGCGGGGATTATAGTGCTTTGTTGGCGCATGTTCGATGGGTTTGCTAGCATAGCGTCGCATTCTGGCAGCATAACGGGTAATAGCATGAGCACAAGGCGCGACTGGCTTCTACAGCAAATGGGGATTACGCAGTATCAATTGCGGCGTCCGCGCGTGCTGCAGGGTGAAATTGCCGTGACGCTGGCCCCGGACACCCGCCTGGTGATGGTAGCGGAACATGCTCCCGCGCTGCAGGAACCCTTAATTCGCGATGTCCTGCATGCCCTGAATATTCAGCCTTCGCAGGTGATGACGCTGACGCCGGAACAGCTGCCGATGCTGCCTGAGCAGGTGGATTGTGCCGGTTGGTTGCTGGGCGTCGAGAGCGAATACACCTTTAACGGCATCACCTTTTCCACCGCCGTTTTCAACGAATTAATCAGCAGTGGTGCGGCAAAACGCGCCCTGTGGCAACAGATGTGTAACCATGACAGCCATCTCTTTAGTCACCCCTGAAGACCAGCCGCAGCTGCTGGCCATTGAACGTCGCAGCCACGCCTTTCCGTGGAGCGAGCAGACGTTTGCCAGTAATCAGGGCGAACGTTTTGTGAATTATCGTCTGGAAGCCGAGGGTAAACTGGCAGGGTTCGCCATTACGCAAGTGGTGCTGGATGAAGCCTCGCTGTTCAACATTGCGGTCGATCCCGATTTTCAGCGCCGTGGCTATGCGCGCCAGCTGCTGCAGCATTTGATTGCTGAACTGGAAAAGCGCGAAGTGCTGACGCTGTGGCTGGAAGTGCGAGCCTCGAATCACCCGGCAATTGCGCTGTATGAGCAACTTGATTTCCATCAGGTCAGCGTACGACCCAATTACTATCCCACCGCCAACGGCCGTGAAGATGCCATTATCATGGCGCTCACTCTCTAAAAAGGGACACTATGTTAAACGACTGGGACTGCATCCTGTTTGATGCGGATGACACACTTTTTCATTTTGACGCTTACGCCGGTTTACAGCGCATGTTTGCCAGCTATGACGTGCACTTCAGCGATCAGGATTACGCCGATTATCAGGCGATCAACAAACCGCTGTGGGTCGATTATCAAAACGGCACCATTTCAGCCTTGCAGCTGCAAACACGTCGTTTCACCTTGTGGGGTGAGAAACTCAGCGTCGCGCCTGAAGTGCTGAACAGTGATTTCCTCAGTGCCATGGCAGATATTTGCCTGCCTCTCGACGGTGCTGCTGAGTTGCTCAATGCGCTGAAGGGAAAGGTGAAGATCGCCATCATTACCAACGGCTTCACCGCTTTGCAGCAGGCGCGTCTGGAACGTACCGGATTCCGCGAGTTCTTTGATGAGCTGGTGATTTCTGAGCAGGTCGGCGTACCGAAGCCGGATGTGGCGATTTTCGACCACACGCTGGCGTTGCTTGGCAACCCGGATCGCAGCCGCGTGTTGATGGTCGGTGATACCCCTGAGTCTGACATTCTGGGCGGGATGAATGCCGGGCTAAAAACCTGCTGGATCGATCACGGCACGCGTCCACTGCCTGAACATATCAAACCGACCTGGCAGGTGAAGACGCTGGCTGAGCTGCAGGCATTGCTGACAGAACGCTAAAAGTATCTATTCACCGTTAACGTTGTGATGATTGGAAGAAGCTCGCTGTGCGGGCTTTTTTTATGATAAAATCTATGCATAAATCTATTCACTAATCTATTCATCAGGCGCTGATAGGGTGAACGACAATGGTCGATCTGCAAAGCTTGCTGCTGGCGGGACCGCTCAGTGCAGCCGATTTACTGCAACGCTCTGGCATCAGTCAGGCGACGTTGTCGCGGCAATTACGGCAACAGCCCCAAATCGTGAGATGGGGCAGAGCCCGCGCGTCGCGCTATGCCTTGCTCCGTCCGATTCGCGGTGAAGACCGCTTCCCGCTGTATCGCATCTCTGCACATGGCCAGGCGCAGCCCGCAGGCACTTTGTTACCGACCTGGCCGCAGGGCAGTTGCCTGCATAACGATGAGCAGGGGCGAGGCCACTTTTACGAAGGGTTGCCGTGGTTTTTACAGGATATGCGCCCGCAAGGTTTTATTGGTCGTCAGTGGGGCAGAGAGAATGCCCATCCATTGGGATTAAATGACGACATTCGCCTGTGGAGTGACGATCAGTGTTTAATGGCGCTGGCAAGCGGTGGCGTCGACATGCCAGGCGCATTCATCATCGGTGAGCGCACCTATCAGCGTTGGTTAGAGCAGGAAGCACCGCGCGCCATCAGTGAAGAAGAGAAAGCGTCATCTTACCCGCAGCGAGCACTGCATGCGCTAAGTGGCGATGAGCCAGGGTCATCGGCGGGCGGCGAGCAACCGAAATTTCTCTGCTATGCCACGACAGCGAATGGCGATCGTCACTGTCTGGTGAAATTCACTGTGTCGCGCCACAGCGATAATGCGCAGCGCTGGCGTGATTTGCTCCGTGCGGAACATCTGGCATTGCTGCATCTTCAAGCCGCAGGGGTGACGGCGGCGCAAAGCCAATTGATTGCAGGTGAAGAGCAGCTATTTCTTGAAGTACAGCGTTTTGATCGCATCGGTGAGCGTGGTCGACGCGAGATGAGTTCACTTGAGGCCGTCAGCGCAGAGTTTGTTGGTTATCAACAACACTGGCCTGCTGCACTGCGTGAACTGCACCATCAGCAGCGCATTGATGATGTCGCTTTAGAGCATGGCACCTTGCAATGGGCATTTGGTTGCCTGATTGGTAACAGTGATATGCACGCAGGGAATTTATCTTTCTTCACCGACCGGGAAACATTCAATCTGACACCTGCCTACGACATGCTGCCAATGGCACTGGCTCCTAACTCGCAGGGGCATATGCGTGATGAACTGGCATTAAAGTTAGATATCTCATTACCGGGTGAAGTGTGGCGCACAGCTTGTGGAATGGCGAAAACATACTGGCAGGCGATTGCAGATGACGAAACGTTCAGCGCCAATTTCCAGCGTATCGCCACGCAAGCATTGCAGCAGTTGGATACGCTGGATGAGACCATCCATAAAATGGCTTAACGGCTTTTTTCATTCTCTGAGGTGGTGGCCGCTTCTTCTTCCTCTCGTTCCTTATCCTCTTTCACCGCGCGGCTGGCGGTGAGCAGGAACGGCGATTGCTGCCAGCGGGTGCGGCGGTCGCGCAGCAGCGTACGAGTGAGGATGATGCCAATCGCCAGCGCCAGCAGCATCATCAACCGCAAAATGTTGGTGGTGTTGTCCACCTGGCGTGATTCGGTGACCAGCACGTGGGTATCCAGCGTCACGCGCAGAAAGCCCTGCGGTCCCTCTTTGCCTTCCAGCGGCTGCACGATTTGATGGTTGAAGTAGCTGCCGGCACGTTTACCATCCAGCGCCAGACGATCGCGCACGTTAATGCTTTCGCCGCTGTGCGCCACCAGGCTGCCGTCGTCGGCATACACCGAGGCATCCAGAATGCGGCTGTTATCGGTCATCTGATTAAGGATGGCTTCGATTTGCGTACGGTTGTCGTCGCTGTTGTCCATCAGCGGTTTGAGGCTAAATGCCACCTGGCGCGTCAGCGTATGCGCGAGTTCTTCCACCTGCTCAGAGCGGGCCATTTGGTGGCCGAGACTGAACCAGGATGCCCCTTGCATCAGCAGCACTAACAGGGCCAGCGAGATAAGAACAATCACCGTGCGATGCAGGCGAAATTTCAGTGCGGTTTTAACCATCAGAAACCCGTGTGACGTAACAGCAGAAAGGCTGGCAATTATGTTGCCAGAACCCGCGCAGACAAGGTAGCCTCTTGCGTGGTTTTGTTGTCCCTACAGGAGCTGTAATGCCAAATCGTCTTACCTGGTGCGATCTGCCCGCCGATGTTTCACTCTGGCCGGGTCTACCCCTCTCTCTCAGCGGTGATGAAGTGATGCCGCTGGATTACCGTGCCGGTCGGACTGGCTGGTTGCTGTATGGGCGCGGACTCGATAAACAAAAACTGACCGATTATCAGCATCTGCTGGGTGCGGCGATGGTGATCGTCAGTGCCTGGAATGTCGATGAGTATCAGGTGGTTCGTCTGGCCGGTTCGCTGACGCCCCGTGCGACCAAACTGGCGCACGATGTGGGATTTGATGTGGCGCCGCTTGGCAAGATCCCGCATCTGAAAACCCCAGGATTGCTGGTGATGGATATGGATTCCACCGCGATTCAGATCGAATGTATCGATGAGATCGCCAAACTGGCGGGCTGCGGCGAGCAGGTGTCAGAAGTCACCGAACGCGCGATGCGCGGTGAGCTGGACTTCAAAGCCAGCCTGCGTGAGCGCGTGGCAAAACTGGCGGGCGCTGATGCCAACATCCTTAAGCAAGTACGCGATACGCTGCCACTGATGCCAGGCCTGACCACGCTGGTGCATAAACTGCAGGCGCTGGGCTGGCAGGTGGCGATTGCCTCCGGCGGCTTCACTTACTACGCCGATTATCTGCGTCAGACACTGCATCTGGCGGCGGCCGTCGCCAACGAGCTGGAAATGCGCGATGGTAAGCTGACGGGCGAAGTGCTGGGGCAGATTGTTGATGCGCAATTTAAAGCCGATACCCTGAAAAATCTCGCCGAGCGCCATGACATTGCGCCAGAACAAACTGTCGCGATTGGCGATGGCGCCAACGATCTGCCGATGATCAAGGCGGCGGGATTGGGTATCGCTTACCACGCTAAGCCCAAAGTGAATGAGCAGGCGTCGATCATTATCCGCCATGCCGATTTGATGGGTGTGTTCTGCATCCTGACCGGCAGCCTGATTCACGAAGAGCGTTAACTGAGGATTTGATTTGGCCAAAGCGGCAAAACGCGCCTTCGTTTGTAACGAGTGCGGCGCAGATTATCCACGCTGGCAGGGGCAGTGCAGCGCCTGCAACGCGTGGAACACCATCACCGAGGTGCGTATTGCCGCCTCGCCTGCAGCAGCGCGTAACGAGCGTCTGAGCGGCTATGCCGGTAGCGCGGGACCCAGCCGGGTGCAAAAGCTGTCCGAAATCAGCCTCGAAGCCGTGCCGCGTTTCTCCACCAGCTTCAAAGAGTTTGATCGCGTGTTGGGCGGCGGCGTAGTGCCAGGCAGTGCGATTTTGATCGGTGGTAATCCGGGAGCCGGTAAATCGACGCTGCTGTTGCAGGTGATGTGCAAGCTGTCCGAAGGGATGAAAACCCTGTATGTCACCGGTGAAGAATCGCTGCAACAGGTCGCAATGCGCGCCCATCGTCTGGGATTACCCACCGAAAACCTGAACATGTTGTCGGAAACCAGCATCGAGCAGATCTGTCTGATCGCCGAGCAGGAGCAGCCGAAACTGATGGTAATCGACTCCATCCAGGTGATGCACATGGCGGATATCCAGTCTTCGCCCGGGAGCGTAGCGCAGGTGCGTGAAACTGCCGCTTACCTGACGCGCTTCGCTAAAACACGCGGCGTGGCGATTGTGATGGTCGGCCACGTGACCAAAGATGGCTCGCTGGCCGGGCCAAAAGTGCTGGAGCACTGCATCGACTGTTCAGTGATGCTGGATGGCGATGCCGATTCCCGTTTCCGCACGCTGCGCAGTCATAAAAACCGCTTCGGTGCGGTGAACGAATTGGGCGTGTTCGCCATGACCGAGCAGGGCATGCGTGAAATCAGCAACCCGTCAGCCATTTTCCTGTCACGCGGCGATGAAGTCACCTCTGGCAGTTCGGTTATGGTGGTGTGGGAAGGTTCGCGCCCGCTGCTGGTGGAGATTCAGGCGCTGGTGGATCACTCGATGATGGGCAACCCGCGTCGCGTTGCGGTTGGCCTGGAGCAAAACCGTCTGGCGATTTTGCTGGCAGTGCTGCATCGACACGGCGGTTTGCAGATGGCGGATCAGGATGTGTTCGTCAACGTAGTCGGCGGTGTGAAAGTCACCGAAACCAGTGCTGACCTTGCGCTACTGCTGGCAATGGTATCAAGCTTGCGCGATCGTCCGCTGCCGCAGGATCTGGTGATCTTCGGTGAAGTAGGGCTGGCCGGTGAAATTCGTCCGGTACCCAGCGGTCAGGAGCGCATATCCGAAGCGGCCAAGCACGGTTTTAAGCGCGCGATTGTGCCGGCGGGCAATGCACCGAAAAAAGCCATCGATGGCATGAAAGTGTATAGCGCCAAAAAGCTGGCGGATGCACTGGCGATATTGGACGAGCTGTAATTTCGCCGGGCGGCATACCTGCCGTCCCCGCCATTCACCGTCAATGTAGCGTGCGCATTCATGCGCATCTTGATAAACGTACCGCACAGACTTTGCCCTCTCACGTAAACGGGAGAGGGCCGGGGTGAGGGCCAGCGCATACCCCATCCCATTATTTCCCATGCAGGAGGCACCAAATGTCATCGTTCGACTACCTGAAAACCGCCATACGCCAGCAGGGTCACACGCTGCAGCAGGTTGCAGATGCCAGCGGGATGACCAAAGGCTATTTAAGCCAGCTGCTGAATGCCAAAATCAAAAGCCCCAGCGCGCAAAAGCTGGAAGCACTGCATCGATTTCTTGGGCTGGAATTCCCCCGTCGTGACAAAACCGTTGGCGTGGTGTTCGGTAAGTTCTACCCACTGCACACCGGCCACATCTATCTGATCCAGCGCGCCTGCAGCCAGGTGGATGAGCTGCACATCATCATGGGGCATGACGATCCGCGCGATCGTGAGCTGTTTGAAAACAGCGCCATGTCACAGCAGCCAACCGTCAGCGATCGTCTGCGTTGGTTGTTACAGACCTTCAAGTACCAGAAGAACATCCGCATCCACTCGTTTGATGAAGAGGGGATCGAACCTTATCCACACGGCTGGGATGTGTGGAGCGAAGGGGTGAAGAAATTCCTCTCCGAGCAGGGCATTGAGCCGGATTGCATTTACACCAGTGAAGAGCCGGATGCGGCGATGTATCAACAGCATCTCGGCATCTCGACGGTGGTGATCGATCCCCATCGATCCTTTATGAACATCAGCGGCGGGCAGATTCGCCAGGATCCCTTCCGCTACTGGGAATATATTCCCACCGAAGTGAAGCCGTTCTTTGTGCGCACCGTGGCGATCCTTGGCGGGGAATCCAGCGGAAAATCGACGCTGGTCAACAAGCTGGCAAATATCTTCAATACCACCAGCGCGTGGGAATATGGCCGCGACTATGTCTTCTCGCACCTCGGTGGCGATGAGATGGCGCTGCAGTATTCTGACTACGACAAGATTGCCTTAGGGCAGGCGCAGTACATTGATTTCGCAGTGAAATACGCCAGCAAAGTGGCGTTTATCGATACCGATTTTGTTACCACACAGGCGTTTTGCCTCAAGTATGAAGGGCGCGAGCACCCGTTTGTGCAGGCGCTGATCGATGAGTACCGTTTCGATCTGGTGATTCTGCTGGAAAACAACGTGCCGTGGGTGGCAGACGGTTTGCGCAGCCTGGGCAGCTCAATGGATCGCCGCGAATTCCAGTCGATGCTGGTGACCATGCTGCGTGAAAACAACATTGAGTTCGTTCATGTGAAAGAGGATGACTACGATACGCGCTTCCTGCGCTGCGTTGAGCTGGTGAAGCAGATGCTGGGGGCTTAACCTTACAGCAATAATAAAGGCGCCAATCGGCGCCTTTTTCACATCATGACAATTACTTCGCCATACGCTTGTACTTGATACGCTTTGGCTCCAGCGCGTCAGCGCCGAGGGTGCGTTTCTTGTACTCTTCGTACTCGGTAAAGTTACCTTCGAAGAACTCTACCTTACCTTCATCCTGATAATCGATGATGTGGGTGGCGATACGGTCGAGGAACCAACGGTCATGCGAGATCACCATGGCACAGCCTGGGAACTCCAGCAGGGCGTTTTCCAGCGCGCGCAGGGTTTCGATGTCCAGGTCGTTGGTCGGTTCATCGAGCAGCAACAGGTTGCCGCCAACCTGCAGCAGTTTCGCGAGGTGCAGACGACCACGCTCACCACCGGACAGTTCGCCAACGCGTTTGCCCTGATCGGTGCCTTTGAAGTTGAAGCGGCCGACATAGGCACGGCTTGGCATCTCAACGTTGCCGACGCGCATAATGTCCTGACCACCTGACACTTCTTCAAACACGGTTTTCGAATTGTCCATCGCGTCACGGAACTGGTCCACAGACGCCAGCTTGACGGTTTCGCCCAGCTCGATGGTGCCAGAATCGGGCTGTTCCTGACCGGACATCATGCGGAACAGGGTCGATTTACCGGCACCGTTCGGGCCGATGATGCCGACAATCGCGCCTTTCGGCACCGAGAAGGTCAGATCGTCGATCAGTACGCGGTCGCCATACGATTTGCTCAGGTTGGTCACTTCCAGCACTTTGTCGCCGAGGCGCGCACCTGGTGGAATGAACAATTCGTTGGTTTCGTTACGTTTCTGGTATTCGGTGTTGTTCAGCTCTTCGAAACGCGCCAGACGGGCTTTGCCCTTAGACTGACGGCCTTTCGCGCCCTGACGTACCCACTCCAGCTCTTTTTCAATCGACTTACGACGCGCCGCTTCAGAAGAAGCTTCCTGCGCCAGGCGCTGATCTTTCTGTTCCAGCCAGGAAGAGTAGTTACCTTCCCACGGAATACCTTCACCGCGGTCCAGCTCCAGAATCCAGCCTGCAACGTTATCGAGGAAGTAACGGTCGTGCGTGATCGCCACCACGGTGCCTTCAAAGTCGTGCAGGAAACGTTCCAGCCAGGCCACGGATTCTGCATCCAGGTGGTTGGTCGGTTCGTCGAGCAGCAGCATGTCTGGCTTTTCGAGCAGCAGGCGGCACAGCGCGACGCGGCGGCGCTCACCACCGGACAGGTTGCCAATTTTGGCATCCCAGTCTGGCAGACGCATCGCATCAGCAGCACGGTTCAGCTGGGTGTCGAGGTTATGGCCATCGTGCGCCTGAATCACTTCTTCCAGACGACCTTGTTCGGCAGCCAGTTTGTCGAAATCGGCATCAGGATCGGCATACAGTGCGTACACTTCGTCGAGACGCTTCAGCGCACCAACCACTTCAGAAACCGCCTCTTCCACAGATTCACGCACGGTGTGCTCTGGATTGAGTTTGGGTTCCTGCGGCAGATAGCCGACTTTAATGCCCGGTTGTGGGCGTGCTTCCCCTTCGATATCGGTATCAATACCGGCCATGATGCGCAGCAGGGTGGATTTACCCGCGCCGTTCAGGCCGAGTACACCGATTTTGGCGCCAGGGAAGAAGCTAAGAGAGATGTTCTTCAGAATGTGACGCTTCGGCGGAACCACTTTGCCGACGCGATGCATGCTATAGACGAATTGAGCCACGTTGTAATGAGCCTCTGGTCTGTGAATGGTGGAACCTCAGATGCTGAAGTTTAGCCGTTTTCACCTGGCAATCACAGCCGCATGGCGTTGAATCTTCTGGAGTGGGGTTGAACAGGGGATAACTGATTGATTCTCACTCAACAGTCGCTATGCTGCTTTTTTGCCTGGAAAACGGAGGGGGTTCGATGAAAGTGCTAATTGCTGCAGATGAACATGCCTGGGGCGGTTTAATTCCGGCCATTCGTCAGACGTTACCGGATATGGAGTTTATTGCCTCGGCGGGCCATGCGGCGGAGAGTCTGGCCGGTTTTGATGCGCTAATTCCTGGTATGTGCCGGGTGGATGCCCGACTGATCGCCACGGCCGATCGCCTGAAGCTGGTGCAGCAGGCGGGTGTCGGGCTGGAAGGTGTCGATCTTGAAGCGGCCAAAAAGGCCGGCATTATGGTGGCGAATGTTCCCTCCGACCATTCCGGTAATGCCGATTCGGTGGCGGAATTGGGGATCTGGATGATGATTGGGCTGGCACGTCGCCAGCATGAGATCGCCGATTGCCTGGCGCAGCAGAGACTGGGTCAACCCATTGGCTTAGGCCTGATGGGCAAAACCGTGGGACTGGTGGGGCTGGGCGGCATCGGCAAAGCTTTGGCGAAGCGACTTGCTCCGTTTGGTATGCGCATGATCGGGGTAAAACGTGAATCGGATGAAGCTTTTGCGCGTCAACATCAACTCGACTGGGTCGGCAATATGGCGCAGCTGCCGGAACTGTTGCAGCAAGCCGATTTTGTCGTGCTCAGTCTGCCTGACAATGCTGCGACGCATAACATCATTAATGCCGATGCGCTGGCGCAGATGAAACCAGACAGCTTCCTGATCAACCTGGGACGCGGTGGACTGATCGAGAAACAGGCCTTTCTGGCAGCGCTGGAGACAAAAAAATTGGCTGGAGCCGGGCTGGATGTGTTCTGGCAGGAACCACCCGATCCACAAGATCCGGTGTTCCGCTATAACGTGATCGCGACGCCACACATTGGCGGCGTCACCGATGTCTCAATGAAGGGAATTATCAAAGGGATCTGCAATAACTTGCGCCGTCTGCGCGACGGCGACGCGGTGATCGATCGCAAGGCATAATTTTAAGGCAGGCGCAGCGGGATGTTATGTTGCGCCAGCCAGCTCTTCAGCGCCGGTTCTGGCGCGCTGTCACTCACCAGTAAATCAAAACGGCGTAGCTCGCCAATGCGCGCGGGCAGCACTTTGCCAAATTTGCTGCTGTCCGCCACTAACACGCGCGTGCGCGAACGCAGCATGGCGTGATGTTTCATCGCTAGCTCATTGATGTTATAGCAGGTTGCGCCCTGTTCCGGATCGATCCCCGCGGCTGAGATAAAGGCCAGCGTCGGGCAGAGATCGTCGAGGATCGAGTGCGCGCCAATCGGCGTAAACAGCGCGTTATCGGCATGAAACTCGCCGCCACTCAATATCACATTACAGGCGGGTTTCTCTTTCAGCGCGAGGAAGGTGTTCATGGCGCAGCAAATCGCGGTGAACGCCAGCGTGTCCGGAATTGCATCTACGATATAAGGCAGGGTGGTGCCACAGTCGAAAAACACCGTGTCATTTTCGCTGATCAAACTGGCTGCGGCCTGCGCCAGGCGCTGTTTGCGTGCGGCGTTTTGCCCGTGCTGGTCAGAGACGAAATAGTGCCCGGCATGGCTTTTCGGATCGCTGACAATGTAGCCCCCGAGCAGGACCACCGTCGAAGCTGGCTCAGTCAGATCGCGACGAATAGTCATCTCTGAGACGCCCAACAGTTGCGCCGCATCTTTCAGGTGCAGCTTATCGGTGCGCTTCAGTGCTTGCGCCAGCTTGTGAATACGTTCTTCGCGCCGGGTTTCCATGAGCATCTCTGTGTTATGGCTATCCTGAGGGGGAAAAGTTTACCCGTCGGCGCGAGAGAAGCGCCACCGACAAACCAAGGTAAATTTCTCATATTTTAATGATTTGCGACTTATCTAGCCGGCAGTTTTTCAATCTTACCTGTAATGAAATCGCCCCGCAAACTTCCCACACCGCGCTGAAAGCGTCAACGGCGCTGATGTTGTTTTGTTAAAATAATAACATCGTTGCGGGCCTTTCTGTCAGAAAAATCGTTTTCATACGCTGCTCAGGATGTGAATTTTGTCACACAGATCACTTTGTATACCTGTTAGTGTGATTTAAATAACATTTAAATGCTAAAAATTCACCGGGGAGTAAACAATGGATATCGCGGTTATTGGGTCAAATATGGTGGACCTCATTACCTACACCAATCAGATGCCGAAAGCGGGCGAAACGCTGGAAGCGCCTGATTTCGCCATCGGCTGTGGTGGCAAAGGCGCAAATCAGGCGGTGGCCGCGGCGAAAATGGGCGGCAGCGTGATGATGGTGAGCAAAGTGGGTGACGATCTGTTTGCGCCGAACACCGTGGCGAACCTGAAACAACAGGGCGTCGATACCCAATTTGTCACCACCGCGCCGGGCACTTCCAGCGGCGTGGCGCCGATCTTTGTTGATGATCAATCGCAGAACCGCATTCTGATCATCAAAGGCGCCAACCAGCAGCTCAAACCGGCCGATATTGATGCGGCGGCCGAGGGGCTGAAAGCGTGCCAACTGATTATCCTGCAACTCGAAATCCCGCTGGAAACCGTTTATTACGCGATTGATTTTGCCCGTCAGCACGACATCAAAGTGATCCTCAACCCGGCGCCGGCAGTGGCGAATCTCGATATCGATTACGCCTGCAAGTGCGACTTTTTTATGCCTAACGAAACCGAACTGGAGATCCTCACCGGCATGCCGGTCGGAACCGATGATGAAGTGATCCGTGCAGGCCAGACGCTGCTCAAGCGCGGCCTCAAAAACCTGATTATCACCTTGGGTGCGCGCGGTTCACTGTGGATGGCGGGCGACACGCTGCATCAGGTCGCGCCAACGCTAGTGAAGGCGGTGGACACCAGCGGTGCCGGTGATGCCTTTATCGGCTGCTTTGCGCACACGCTGGTGAAGACCGGCGATATTCCCACGGCGATGGCGCAAGCCTCGGCCTATGCCGCCTGCAGCGTCACTGGACGCGGCACGCAACGTTCCTACCCGGACGCGGAAACCTTCCAGCGTTTTCTCAACCTAAACTGAGGTCGAGTCATGCAACAGAATATTGTTCAGCAATCTGACGGCTATCTGAATAAGACGCCACTGTTTCAGTTCATTTTGCTCTCGTGCCTGTTCCCATTGTGGGGTTGTGCCGCGAGCTTAAACGATATCCTGATTACGCAATTCAAAAGCGTATTTGCGCTGAGCGATTTTGCCAGTGCGCTGGTGCAGAGTGCCTTTTACGGTGGCTACTTCCTGATCGCGATTCCCGCCTCGCTGGTGATCCGCAAAGCCACTTACAAGCTGGCGATATTGATGGGATTGGTGCTGTATATCGTCGGTTGCGTGCTGTTCTATCCGGCGTCACATATGGCGACTTACACCATGTTCCTCGCGGCGATCTTCGCCATCGCCATTGGCCTCAGCTTCCTCGAAACGGCCGCCAACACCTATAGCTCGATGATTGGTCACCGCGATCACGCCACGCTACGTCTTAACATCAGCCAGACGTTCTATCCGATTGGTGCGCTGATGGGCATTGTGTTGGGTAAATATCTGGTGTTTCAGGACGGCGAAAGTCTGCATACGCAGATGGCGGGCATGAATGCCGAGCAGGCGCATGCCTTCCGCCTGAGCATGCTGGAACACACGCTGGAGCCGTACAAATATCTGGTGATGGTGTTAGTGGTGGTGATGCTGCTGTTCCTGTTTACCCGTTATCCGCGCTGCAAACCGGCGTCGAGTGAAAAGTCACTGCCGTCACTGGGCGAAACCTTTCGCTATCTGGCCGGTAATCGCCACTTCAAACGCGGCATCGTGGCGCAGTTCCTCTATGTCGGGATGCAGGTGGCGGTGTGGTCCTTCACCATCCGTCTGGCGCTGACGCTGGGCGCGACGAATGAGCGTCACGCCTCTAACTTTATGATTTACAGCTTTATCTGCTTCTTTATCGGCAAGTTTGTCGCCAACTTCCTGATGACACGCTTCCGTGCAGAAAAAGTGCTGATTGCCTACTCGGTTCTCGGTGTGATCACCCTCGCGTGGGTGATGTTTGTGCCAAACTTTACCGCCGTATACGCGGCAGTGTTTGTCAGCGTGCTGTTTGGACCCTGCTGGGCGACGATTTACGCGGGCACGCTGGCCACGGTGGATAACAAGTACACCGAAGTGGCAGGTGCGTTTATCGTCATGTCGATTGTCGGCGCGGCGTTTATCCCGGCGATTCAGGGCTTCGTCTCCGATCATCTGGGATCGATGCAGCTGGCCTTTGGTGTGTCGCTGTTGTGCTTCGCCTGGGTGGGTTTCTATTTCTGGGGCGAACTGCGCCATAAAAATCAGGCGATGCAGGCAGGTCGTCTGGTTGAGGAGATGCCATGAAAACCCGTTTACCGCTGCGTCGTGAGCAGTTCCATGAAACCACGAGTACGCTGTTGCACAATGACTATTTCCACGTCGAGCTGTTTCGCTATCCGGCGGGTGTGGAAGCGGTACGCATCCGTAACCAACGCGGCACGGTAATCGTGCTGCCGTTTTACGGTCAAATGGTGTGGGACGCGACCTTCGATGGTCATTTCCTTACCATGGGACATAGCTTCAAACAGCCACTGCTGGGCAGCTCGATTATCGACACCTACGGCTGTTTTGCCTTCCATTCCGGCCTGCTGGCGAACGGCTGTCCGGCGCCGGATGACGACCATCCGCTGCACGGTGAAATGGCCTGCGCGCGCATGGACAGCGCATGGATGGTGCTGGAGCAGGATCGCGTGTCGCTGGAAGGGGAGACCGAATATGTGAAAGGCTTTGGCCATCACTATCTGGCCTCTCCAGCGGTGCGTTTGCACGCTAACACGCCGCGTCTGCAGATTGAGATGAACGTCACCAATCTGGCGGGCGCACCAATGCCATTGCAGTACATGTGCCACTTAAACAGTGCCTGGCTGGCCAATGGCCGCTTTAAGCAGTCGATCCCGCAGGATGCTTTCAAGCTGCGCACCTCGATCCCGGCGCACGTGAAACCGACGCCGCAGTGGACCGCCTATACCGATCAGCTGGCGCGCGATCCACAGGCATTACAGCAGTTGGATCAGCCGGAGATGTGCGATCCGGAGATCGTGTTCTTTGCCGACGATCTGCCGCAGTACGGCCATGAGGTGCAGTTCGAACTGCATGCCCCGGAAGGTTATGCCTTGATGACGCGCTTCGATAGCCGACAATTCCCCCACGCCACACGCTGGCTGCTGCACAATCACGATCAGCAGGTTGCGGCTTACGTGCTGCCCTCAACTTGTCGGCCTGAAGGATTTAAGGCGGCACAGCGTGCTGGAACCTTGATTGAGTTGGCATCGGGCGAGCAACGCCATTTCAGTGTGGAGACCGGCATTCTCTAATCGCAGGCGGCCCTTGTGCCGCCTCAATTTTTACCGCTTCGCTATTCACGAAACTGTCACGCAATATCCTTGCCAATCCTATAAAGCCAACTGCCCGGTTGGACGATAACCCCTGCGACATTCGTCACATTGGTTCTCCTCTCTCTTTACCAGGGTTCAGATTTATGAAGCTCAATCAGTTTAAAATTGGCCAGCGGCTGGGTTTTCTCGCCACGCTGCTGTTGCTCGCCACATTGTTGATGGGACTGCACGGACTGCAAGTCAATATGCAGGCGCTGGAAAACAATCAGGACGTGATGGCACGTGAAGTCCTGATTGCCGACAGCATCGACACCGCGCGCAGTGCGCAGGTGCAGTTCAAGATACAGGTGCAGGAGTGGAAAAATACCCTGTTGCGCGGCACCCAAGGGCAGGAGACCTTCGATAAGTACAAAAAGGCGTTTTTGAAAGAGAGCCAGCAAACGCAGGCGCTGATGAGTAAGCTGAGCCAGATTCAGACGTCGCTGGGGTTACCTGACGCTCCCGTGGAACAGGCGCGCGCGGTGCATGCCGGGCTGGAGAGCAAATATCTGGCGGCGCTGGAAAACTACAGTATCAGCGATATTAACAGTGCGGCACGCGTTGACCATCTGGTCACCGGTATCGACCGCGCACCGACACAGCAAATTGACGATCTGGTGGCTGCCACGCTGAAACGCGCGCAGCAGATGCATCAGGAGATAGAAGCTAACAACCTCGCCCATTACCAGAATACCCGCATGCTGCTGCTGATAGCGATGGGCTGTATCTTGCTGGTTGGTGTGTGCATTACGGCCTGGCTGGTGCAGAGCATCACGCGTCCGCTGAAGCAAGCGATCAACGTGGCGAAAACTGTGGCAGCGGGTGACCTACGCACCCAGATTGAGGTTTCAGGACGCGACGAAACGGCACAGCTGATGGCGGCGCTGCGTGATATGAACCACAACCTGACGCGCATTGTCACGGGTGTGCGTTCCGGCACTGAAGCGATTGCCGACACCACCGACCAGGTGGCGCACGGCAGCCGCGAGCTCTCGGCGCGCAATGAAGCGCAGGCCAGCGCATTGGAAGAGACCGCCGCTTCAATGGAACAGCTGACGTCAGTGGTGAAAAACAATGCCGATAATGCACGGCATGCCAGCGATATCGCGCGCGATACCCGCCAGCGCGCCGGCGAGGGCGGCGAGGTGGTGGAAAAAGTGGTGGTGGCGATGGGCGAGATTCACCAGTTCTCGCGTGAGATCAACGAGATCGTGACGGTGATCGATGGGATTGCGTTCCAGACCAATATTCTGGCACTGAATGCGGCGGTCGAAGCGGCACGCGCTGGGAATGATGGGCGCGGCTTTGCGGTGGTGGCGTCGGAAGTGCGTGCGCTGGCACAGCGCTCCGCTTCTGCAGCGCGTGATATTCGTGGTCTGACCGATCGTTCAGTGAGTTTGATTGCGCAGGGCAACACGCTGGTGAAAGGCGCGGGATCGTCGATGCAGGAGATTGTCGAGAGCGTGAAGCAGCTGTGCGAGCTGATGGAGAACATCTCATCCGCTAGCGCGGAGCAGAGCGTGGGTATTGAGCAGGTGAACCTGGCGGTGACGCATATGGATGCCGCCACCCAGCAGAACGCCACGCTGTCGCAGCAGTCCGCCCAATCGGCACGCGCGCTGAATCAGCAGGTCGGCTCGCTGGTGGAGAATATCAGCGTATTCCAGTTGGAGTCGAAGCCGGCTCAGTAACGTCTCGCAACAAACTACGCCGTTACACCGATAGGTATTGAGTCGTAGGGCGCCATCAATGGCGCCCTTTTCGTGCACTCTACAGTTAAAAGTTAAATCGCCACTAATCCGCGCACGCCTTCTGCTTCCATATTGGATCCCGCGCCGCGTTGCACGATCTCTCCGCGCGACATCACCAGATACTGATCGGCCAGCTCGGCGGCGAAATCGTAAAACTGCTCCACCAGCAGGATCGCCATATCACCACGCTGGGCCAACTGACGGATCACTGCGCCAATCTCCTTGATCACCGACGGCTGGATCCCTTCGGTCGGTTCATCGAGGATCAACAGCTGTGGCTTGCAAGCCAGCGCACGACCGATCGCCAGTTGCTGCTGTTGCCCACCGGACAGATCGCCGCCGCGTCGGGCCTTCATTTCGCGCAGCACCGGGAACAGCTGGTAAATCTCCTCGGGCACGGATTTGGACTGCGATCCCGAGAAGCGTGCCAGCCCCATCAGCAGATTCTCCTCCACCGTCAGGCGCGGGAAAATTTCGCGGCCCTGCGGCACATAAGCAATACCCGCTTGCACACGCTGATGCGGCTTACGGCTGTTGATCACCTTATCCTGCCAGCGAATCTCACCGGATTTCGCCGGGATCAGCCCCATCAGGCATTTCAGCAGCGTGGTTTTACCCACGCCGTTGCGGCCCAGCAGGCAGGTAATTTCGCCCGGTTTCGTCTCAAACGAAAGACCGCGCAGAATATGGCTGCCGCCATAATATTGATTCAGTTCGGATACTTGCAGCATCTTAGCGCCCCAGATAAACGTCGATGACCCGATCATTCGCCTGCACTTCGCGTAACGATCCCTCTGCCAGCACCTGGCCCTGATGCAGTACCGTGACGTGATCGGCAATCGTCTCGACAAAGCCCATGTCGTGTTCCACCACCATCAGCGAATGCTTGCCTGCCAGACTGCGGAACAGCTCGGCGGTGTACTCGGTTTCTGCGTCGGTCATACCCGCCGCGGGTTCGTCGAGCAGTAGCAGATGCGGGTCCTGCACTAACAACATGCCGATTTCGAGAAACTGCTTCTGACCGTGCGACAACAAGCCCGCTTTGCGCTGCCGCTCACCGCTCAGCCGCAGCAGTTTTAGCACCTCATTGATGCGATCCTGCTGTTCGCCGTTGAGTCGTGCACGCAAACTAGCCCACACCGACTTATCGTTTTTCAGCGCGATTTCCAGATTTTCGAATACGGTGAGCGCTTCAAAAACCGTGGGTTTCTGGAACTTGCGGCCAATGCCGGCCCGGGCGATCTCCACCGACGACATGCGGGTGAGATCGGTATCCTGGTCATAGATCACCTGCCCGTTATCGGGACGCGTTTTGCCGGTGATCACGTCCATCAGCGTGGTTTTGCCCGCGCCGTTGGGGCCGATCACACAGCGCAGTTCACCGACGCCGATCTTCAGCGACAGATCGGTGAGCGCGCGGAAGCCATCAAATGAGACGTTGATCTTCTCCAGTTGCAGCACAGGATCGCTCTGATCGCGATGGCGATCGGCGGGATGGGGTTGGGTAAACAGTTGCTCAGTCATCACGCCTCCGGCGCAGCAGGCCAATCACACCACGCGGCAGGAACAGCGTGACGAGGATAAACATCAGGCCGAGGAAGAACAGCCAATATTCCGGGAAGGCGACGGTGAACCAGCTTTTGGCCCCGTTCACAATCGCGGCCCCTAAAAGCGGGCCAATCAAGGTGCCGCGCCCGCCGAGTGCCACCCAAATAGCGGCTTCAATCGAGTTGGTCGGCGACATTTCACTGGGATTGATAATGCCGACCTGCGGCACATACAGCGCGCCCGCAAGACCACACAACACCGCCGACAGCGTCCAGACAAACAGCTTGAAGCCTTTAGGGTCGTAACCGACGAACATCAGGCGGTTTTCGGCATCGCGTACCGCCGTCAACACTCGCCCAAACTTACTGCGCGCCAGTGCGAAGCCAATGCCAAGGCTGATTAACAACAGCAGCACGGTGGCGACGAACAGTCCAATGCGCGTGCCGGTGGCGGTAACGTTAAAGCCGAGCAGGGTGGTGAAACCGGTAAAACCGTTGTTACCGCCAAAGCCCGTTTCATTGCGGAAGAACAGCAGCATGCCGGCATAGGTCAGCGCCTGCGTCATGATCGAGAAGTAAACGCCTTTAATTTTTGAGCGGAAGGCGAAGTAACCGAACACCAGCGCCAGCAAACCCGGCGCCAGCATGATCAGACACAGCGCCCAGGCAAAATGTTGCGTGCCGGCCCAAAACCACGGCAGCTCACTCCACGACAGGAACGACATAAAGGCCGGTAAGCCCTCGCCCGATGCCTGGCGCATCAGGTACATGCCCATCGCATAGCCGCCTAATGCGAAGAACAGACCGTGTCCAAGAGACAGCAATCCGGCATAGCCCCATACCAGATCCAGCGCTACCGCGACGATGGCGTAGCAGAGGATTTTGCCGATCAAGGTCAGCGTGTAAGTAGAGATCGCCAGCGGATGCGTGGCGGGTAATAGGGCGCAGAACGGCAGCACCAGCAGCAGCAAGGAGATCACGATGCCGAGGCTGATGCTGAGGCGCGGCGCTTTGCGCGTCAGCGTTAACGTCAGGGGTTGGCTCATCAGTCTATTACCCTCCCTTTGAAGGCAAACAGGCCCTGTGGACGTTTCTGAATGAACAGTACGATCAGCACGAGGATGAGGATTTTACCCAGTACCGCACCAATCTGCGGTTCCAGCACTTTGTTAAGGATGCCCAGGCCGAAGGCCGCTACCACGGTGCCCGCCAGCTGCCCCACGCCGCCAAGCACCACCACCAGGAAAGAGTCGATGATGTAACCCTGTCCCAGCTCCGGGCCGACGTTGCCGAGCTGCGACAGCGCCACGCCTCCCAGTCCAGCAATGCCAGAGCCCAGACCAAACGCCAGCATATCGATGCGCCCGGTTGGCACCCCGCAGCAATCGGCCATCGCGCGATTTTGCGTCACGGCGCGCACGCTCAGGCCCAGACGGGTTTTATTGAGCAGCAGCCAGGTCAGACCCAGCACGGCAAATACAAACAGGATCACCGCAATACGGTTGTACGGCAGCACCAGGTTAGGCAACACTTGCCAGCCGCCAGACAGCCAGCCTGGGTTAGCCACTTCCAGGTTCTGTGCGCCAAACAGCATACGCACCAGTTGGATCAGCATCAGACTGATGCCCCAGGTGGCGAGCAGGGTTTCCAGCGGGCGGCCGTATAAATGGCGAATGATGGTGCGTTCCAGCAGCATGCCAATGCTCGCAGTGATCAGGAATGCCACAGGCAGCGCCAGCAGCGGATACCAAGCCAGCCACTGTGGTGCGAACTGCTGGAACAGGTTTTGTACAAACCAGGTGGCGTAAGCGCCGAGCATCAGCATCTCGCCGTGCGCCATATTGATCACGCCAAGCAGGCCGTAAGTGATCGCCAGACCCAGCGCGGCTAGCAGCAGGATCGAGCCGAGTGACAGGCCGGTAAACGCCTGACCGAAGAGATCGCCCCACATCAGGCGATGTTTGATTTGTTGCAGGCTCTCCGTGGCCGCGGCGCGCACCTGCGCATCGGGTTCGTTGCTGGCCTGCGTTAAGCGATTGAGGCTGGCCTGCATATTTGGGTCGCTGGACTCACCGAGCAGCGTGACGGCTTTGAGGCGCACGCGGGCATCCGGGCTGGCAAGTTGCAGATTAGCGGCGGCCATGACGAGCACGGCGTGAACCTGAGTGTCTTTTTCCACGGCGAGACGCTGTTCGATCAGCGGCAACTGATCGGCGGCACCGTCGTTTTGCAACTGTTGGGCGGCACGCAGGCGAATCGCGGGATCCTCGCTCACCAGCTGGTGGGCGGCGAGGGCGCTGGCGATTAACACGCGCAGCCGGTTGTTCATAAACAGCTTTTTGGTGTCACCCGTCGGCTGTTGTGCGCTATCCAGCGGGATGAGTTTGTCATCCTGCTTGCTAAACGGCTGTTTGTTCTGGTCGATGACCATGCTTTCGTTGCGCAGTGCCTGCAACAGCGGCAAGCGGCTGGCCTGCGCGGTGGCCGCCCATTGTTGCAGCAGGTTGGCCTGTTCAGTGCGGCTGGCGGCGGCGAAATCCGCGCCATCGCCCGCCTGGGCGAGCCACGGCAGGAGCAGCAGCAGACAGCAAAGATAACGGCGGATTGTCATGATGATGATCCTGTATGTCGTTGGGCTTGGGCGCGGTGGATGACCTCACCCTAACCCTCTGCCGCAAGCGGGAGAGGGGACCGATCCAGCAAAGAACGCTGATAATCACATTCGGCATCCTCTCCCATACTTTGCCAGAGAAGATCCGCAGGCGGCTGATGCCTTTGCCCTGGCTCCATTACAGAGCCGGATCGGGCACCAGCGCGCGTTTTGCTTATTACTTCGTCGATTTCACCGGATAATCCGGTTTCTTATCATTACCGGCGATGTACGGGCTCCACGGCTGGGCACGCACCGTTTTATCGGTCTGCCACACCACGTTGAACTGACCGTTCTCTTCCACTTCGCCGATCATCACGGGCTTGTGCAGATGGTGGTTGGTTTTATCCATGGTCAGCGTGAAGCCGTCCGGTGCTTTAAAGGTCTGTCCGGCCATCGCCGCACGCACTTTGTCCACATCGGTGGTACCCGCTTTTTCTACCGCCTGCGCCCACATATGGATGCCGACATAAGTCGCTTCCATCGGGTCATTGGTGACCACGGTGCCTGCGTTCGGCAGGTTGTGCGCTTTGGCATAAGCACGGTAATCCGCCACGAATTTCGCGTTAGTTGGGTTATCCACCGATTCGAAGTAGTTCCACGCGGCTAACTGACCGACCAGCGGTTTGGTATCAATCCCGCGCAGTTCTTCCTCGCCGACCGAGAAGGCGATCACCGGAATATCCGTGGCTTTAATGCCCTGGTTAGCCAGCTCTTTGTAGAACGGCACGTTGGAGTCACCGTTGATGGTGGAGATCACGGCCGTTTTGCCACCGGCAGAGAACTTCTTGATGTTAGAAACGATGGTCTGATAGTCGCTGTAGCCAAACGGCGTATAGACCTCTTCGATGTCTTTATCCTGAATGCCTTTGGTGTGCAGGAAGGCGCGCAGAATCTTGTTAGTGGTACGCGGGTAGACGTAATCGGTACCCAGCAGGAAGAAGCGTTTGGCGCTGCCGCCGTCTTCGCTCATCAGGTATTCCACCGCCGGAATCGCCTGCTGGTTGGGTGCCGCACCAGTGTAGAACACGTTTGGCGACATCTCTTCGCCTTCGTACTGCACCGGATAGAACAGCAGGCCGTTCAGCTCTTCAAACACCGGCAGCACTGACTTACGTGAGACCGAAGTCCAGCAGCCGAACACCGCCGCGACTTTATCCTGTGTTAACAGCTGACGCGCTTTTTCCGCGAACAGCGGCCAGTTAGACGCCGGATCGACCACCACCGGTTCCAGCTTTTTGCCCAGCACGCCGCCTTTGGCGTTGATTTCATCAATGGTCATCAGGGCCACGTCTTTCAGCGGCGTCTCGGAGATCGCCATGGTGCCGGAAAGCGACGACATGATGCCGACTTTGATGGTATCAGCGGCCTGGGCACCAAAGGTAAAGCCCAAACTGGCCACGGTGGCGGAGAGCGCAAAAGCTTTTAGCAACGAACGTCTTTTCATCGTTAACCCTCTAAATGTGTTAGTGTTTTTATTCAATGGGTTGAAGCCGGGCCTGCTGTAACATATGCAATGTGATCTTTCTGACCTCTGCCTTACTGACGGCAATGTGGTCGGTTAAAATGCGTTGTGCCTCCTCGGTTTGTTGCTGGAAAATCGCCCGTAAAATCTGAGCGTGTTCGCGGTATGTCGCATCTACCCGGTCGTCACGGGTAAAGTCGAGACGACGGATGATGCGGATCTTTTCGGTCAGTTCGGCGTGGATGCGTGCCATCTCCTGATTGCCCGCGGCGGCTACCAGCGCCATATGAAAGGCTTCGTCGTGCGCCGACACCGCTTTGCCATCCTCCAGGCGTGGCGCATCGGTCCAGAAACCTTTCAGTTCGTTCAGGATTTCCGCACAGGCCAGCGGCGGCAGCGCGCACAGGCGGCGCACTGCTTCGCGCTCCAGCACGGTGCGGAAGTCGTACAGCTCTTCGAAGTATTCGAAGTCGAACGGCTTCACCTGCCAGCCGCTGCGGAACCACACTTCGACATAGCCCTCGCGCTCCAGCCAAAACAGCGCCTGACGTACCGGCGTGCGGCTCACGTCGAGCCGATCGGCGATTTCGTTTTCGCTAAAGCGGTCACCGGGCATTAAACGAAACTCAAAAATGTCCTGTTTCAATGCCTGATAAACCTTCTCCGCCAGCGCTTCCGGGCGGCCTTTGCTGCGTGGGCTTTGATGCATACGAGTTCCTTATTCCAGCCACAGCAGGGTGTCGCCCGGACTCACCGGACGTCCTGCCTGACAGGCAATGCGTTTCACCGTGCCGGCCTGCGGCGCGACAATCGCCAGTTCCATTTTCATCGCTTCGACGATGATCAGCGTCTGACCGGCTTCCACTGCGTCCCCCGGCTGCACCAGCACTTTCCAGATGTTGCCGTTCATATCGGCACAGACCGCTAGCGCATCTTCGTCGGCTTCCGGGGCCATCAGCGTCTCTTCACTGGTCAGCGGCGCGTTCTGCTCTTCCTGTGCCCACAGCGTCACTTCCTGTTCGAAAGCGGCTGACTGGCGCTGACGGAATTCGGCAATTGAGTCGGCGTGTTCAGCGAGGAATTGCTGGTGGGCAGCAAAATCAAACAGCGTCTCTTCGATGCGTACCGTGGCGCGGCCTTCGCGGAAGTCATCGCGCAGTTGCGTGAGTTCATCTTCGGTCACCGGATAGAAGCGCACCTGATCGAAGAAGTGCAGCAGCCATGGCTCATCCGCCGCGAACTGGTCGTTCTTGAGGAATTTGTTCCAGATTGGCAGCGTGCGGCCCACCAGCTGATAGCCACCGGGTGAATCCATCCCGTAGATGCACATGTACATGCCGCCAATACCGACTGTGCCTTCGGCGGTAAAGGTACGTGCCGGGCTGTATTTGGAACTGAGCAGGCGATGGCGCGGATCGATCGGTACTGCGCATGGTGCGCCGAGGTAGACATCGCCCAGGCCGAGAATCAGATAGCTGGCATCGAAAATGGTGTCGCGCACCGCTTCGCGACTCTCCAACCCATTAATGCGCTGAATAAAATCAACGTTGTTCGGCAGCCATGGTGCGCTAGCGCGCACGGTTTCCTGATAACGCTCAACCGCACCGAGCGTGGCGCTGTCTTCAAATGCCATTGGCATCCAGACGATGCGCGAAGGCACTTTCAGCTGGCTGACATCGCCGAGTCCGGCTTCCAGTTCCAGCAGCAGATTCATCAGCTGTTTCTGGCTGAGGATCAGGCTGTCATAGCGCACCTGCAATGAACGCACGCCAGGCGATAGCTCTTCCACGCCAGGCACCGCACGTTCACGCAGCGCATTCATCAGCAGGTGCACACGCAGACGCAGCGCCAGATCCAGCACGTTGTCGCCGTACTCAATCAGCACATATTTATCACCGGCCTGGCGATACACGGCAGCAGGCGTGGTGTCTGTGGCGGGCAGTGCGGCCAGCAAGGTCGCAGAGCCGATGTCACTGGTCGCCAGCGAAGGCACCTCGAAGGCTGGCGCATGGGTACTGCGCAAGGTTTCCACGCTGTGCGCCTGGGCTTTCTCCAGCGCCACCGCTTCGTCGGCGCTGATTGGATGGAAGCGAATGCGGTCGCCCGGTTTCACCTGACCGACTTTCCACAGCTCCGCTTTGGCAATCGTCACCGGACAGACGAAGCCACCAAGGCTCGGGCCGTCATGGGTCAGGATCACCGGGAAGTCACCGGTAAAGTTCACCGCGCCAATTGCGTATTCGCAGTCGTGTACGTTGGAAGGGTGCAGCCCGGCTTCGCCGCCGTTGGCACGCGTCCAGGTCGGTTTGGGTCCCACTAAGCGCACGCCGAGACGGTTGGAGTTGTAGTGCACCTGCCAGTCGCTGGCAAAGAACTCGTCGATGGCAGCCTGGGTGAAGAAATCCGGCGCGCCGTGCGGGCCGTACAGCACGCCGATGCGCCATTCGTTGCCATAGTGCGGCACCAGCGCGTGATCGAGCGCTTGCGGTTCACTGATCGGCGCGGGCGTGGTGCAGGCGGCCAGCAGCGGCTGGGAGATCGGCAGCATATCGGCGATGCGCAGGGTGCGTCCGGCATGACCGCCAAACTGGCCGAGTGAGAAGGTAGAACGGCTGCCCAGATATTCCGGCACATCGAAGCCGTTGCGCACCGCTAAATAGGTGCGGCAACCGCTTTGCGCACGGCCTAACGTCAGCGTCTGGCCTGCTTTTACACTGATTGGTTGCCAGTAATCGAGGCTTGCGCCATCCAGTTCTGCCGGGCAATCTGCGCCGGTAAGGGCAATGACTGCGTCGCTGTGGAAACGCAGTGTCGGGCCTTGCAAAGTAAATTCCAGCCCGGCGGCGCTGTCGTGGTTGCCGGCAATGCGGTTTGCGAGGCGGAAAGCGAAGTCATCCATCGGGCCTGAAGGTGGCACGCCAATATCCCAATAGCCGAGGCGGCCAGGGAAATCCTGGATGCTGCTGAAGGTACCGGGTTGCAGCACTTCAATTACGCTGGCAGACGGCGTAAAGCTGTCGAGGAAACGCGTCCAGACTTTGCCGCTGCTGAACGCTTCGGTGGCCACAATCTGGCGCAGATAATCGAGGTTGGTGGCGATGCCGTGCAGCTGTGTGGCATCCAGCGCCTGCTGCATTTTTGCCAGCGCCGCTTCACGCGTGTCGGCGTGAACAATCAGTTTGGCAACCATCGGATCGTAAAATGCTGAGACTTCGGTGCCGGTATCGATCCAGCCATCGACGCGCACGCCATCCGGGAAACTGACGCCGGTCAGGGTGCCGGGACTTGGCTGGAAGTTTTTCAGTGGATCTTCAGCATAGATACGTACTTCAATCGATGCGCCTTTGGGTGCCTGCTGCAGTCGCGCCCAGTCGATGGCATCACCGGCGGCAACTTGCAGCATGCACTCCACCAGATCGAGGCCGGTGACACACTCCGTCACTGGATGCTCCACCTGTAAACGGGTGTTCACTTCGAGGAAGTAGAACGCGTCCTGTTCGGCGTCGTAGATGTATTCCACGGTACCGGCGCTGCGATAGCTCACTAACTCGCCCAGACGCACGGCCGATGAGAGCAGCGCCTCACGCGTCGCCTGCGGCAGGTTCGGTGCCGGGGTCTCTTCCACCACTTTCTGGTTGCGACGCTGTAATGAGCAGTCACGCTCACCGAGGGCAATTACTTTGCCGCTGCCGTCACCAAAAATCTGCACTTCAACGTGGCGCGCGCGGTCGATAAAGCGCTCCAGGAACACGCCTGCATCACTGAAAAACTGTTCGCCGAGACGACGTACGCTCTCCCATGCATTGCGCAGCGCATCGGCGTCGTCACAGCGGGTTAAGCCAATACCGCCGCCGCCCGCCGTGCTTTTTAGCATCACCGGATAACCGATGTTTTCTGCCGCGCTGAGCGCCTCTTCCAGCGAGTTGAGCAGCGGTGTGCCAGGCGTCATCGGCACACCTGCGCTAGCCGCCAGTTCACGCGCGCGGTGCTTCAGGCCAAACTCGCCAATCTGCTGCGCCGTCGGACCAACGAACGCAATCCCCGCCTCTTCACAGGCGGCGGCAAACGGCAGGCTTTCGGAGAGAAAGCCGTAGCCCGGCCAGATGGCTTCTGCGGCGGTCTCTTTAGCAGCAGCCAGAATTTTATCGATGCGCAGATAGCTGTCGCTGGCTTTGTCACCGCCGAGGGCAATCGCCACATCGGCTTCTTTGACATGGCGCGCGTTACGGTCGGCATCGGAGTAAACGGCAACGCTTTTCACGCCGAGGCGCTTCAGGGTGCGAATCGCACGGCAGGCGATTTCGCCACGGTTAGCGATCAGGACGGTGCTGAACATGGTTATTTACTCCCCTGAGAGGCCAGCCAGTTGCGCCAGCCGCCAAATTCGGTAATTTCCAGCGCCTGCGACAGCACCGCCGGTTCACAGATAAAGCCTTTCACCACGCGACCATCAGCCAGCGTCAGAGATCCAATGCCGAGCGGTGCCGGGATTTCCGCCACAAATTCGCCAAAGCGCGCGAGTGGGATATCCCACAGTTCCACGGTGATGGCGGCACCACTGTCACCGCGCAGCAGGCCGGGTTTTTTGATCGGACCATCGAGCAGGGCAAACAGGCGGTAGTGGCTGGCGGTTTGTGTCTCTTCCACCCACACCGCATCGCGGGTGGTGAGCTGGAAATTCAGCGGCATGCCGGTGAGGTGCGCACCGACCACTGCCACGCGTACGTGATCGGCAGACACCGGGAAGGCGGTGTATTGAGCGGGCTGAGCTTTGCCGGTCGCGCCTAACGTCAGCGCCATCTGCTGTTGCCACTGAATGCCGAAGCCTGCCAGCGCGCGATCCTGCCAGGCAGACGCAATCAGCGTGATGCCCGCAGGCAGGCCATCGGCGCGGAACGGACCAGGCAGCGCCAGTGCGCTAAGGTCAGCAAGGTTAGTGAAGTTGGTGTAGGTGCCAAACTGCGAGTTGTAATGCACCGGCTCCTGCTTCATCTCTTCCAGCGTATGAATGGTTGGCGAGGTCGGCACCACTAGCGCATCAAACTGCGCCAGGGTTTGCTGGATTTGACGCGTCAGCTCAGCGCGCAGGTATTCCGCCTGATAAGCCTCGACGGCGGTGTATTTCAGGCCACTGCTGACAATACCGTACACCACCGGGTCCATCTCTTCCGGGCGATTGATCATCTCACCGACAGCGACAGTGCGCTCGGCAACCCACGGGCCGTAATAAAGCTGTTCCGCCAGTTGGTGGAATGCGGTGAAGTCGATAGGGTGCAGTGTCGCGCCGCCCGCTTGCAGTTGCTCCAGCGCACGTAACCAGGCTGCTTCGGCCTGCTTATCACCAAAGAATTCAGGCATGGCAGGAATGGCGAAATCAGGTCGAGCCTTAAAGCTGGCAGGCGCGGTGTGCGGATTGTTGCGTGAGTAGGCGTCTCCCGCATCGTAACCGCCTGCGGCGGTGGCAACGGTGAAGGCATCTTCCACCGTCAGAGCGAAGACGGAGATGGTGTCATTCAAACGGCAAGCAGGCACTACGCCGCTGGCCGAGAACCAGCCTTTGGTCGGTTTCAGACCGACGATGTTGTTAAAACCTGCCGGGACGCGACCGGAACCGGCGGTATCGGTGCCCAGCGAGAAGCCCACCAGGCCGCGCGCCAGCACCGAAGCAGAACCGGAGCTGGAACCACCGCTAACATACTCGGGGTTAAAGGTGTTGCTTACCGCACCGAACGGAGAACGCGTGCCGACTAACCCAGTGGCGTATTGGTCGAGGTTGGTTTTGCCGATCACCACCGCACCGGCCGCTTTAAGCTGTGCGACCACAAAGGCATCAGTTTCAGCCGTATAGGTTAAGGCCGGACAGGCGGCACTGGTCGGCCAGCCTGCCACATCGATATTGTCTTTCACCGCAAACGGCACGCCAAACAGCGGCAGCGCAGCGGGATTGCGCAAATAACTCGCCAGCAAGGGTTCGATTTGCGCTTGCAGCTGTGCGGGCGAGGCGACATACAGCCAGGCATTATCCTGCTGATCGATAGCGTCGAGGTGGGCTGCCAACAGCGCGCTAATGCACTGCGGGTCCTGCTGATAGCGATGTTGCCAATCCTGAAGCGTGTATCCGAAGGTTGCTGCCATGAGTGAATTCCAACTGGTATACAAGATGGAATTCAACAGAGCAAAGCGCGTGCCATTTTTGTAAGTAAATGAATAGCTGTAGCTAATTGATATGACATAAGATTTTGTGATGATAATTTGCACAGTCACAGCGCAGACAGTGTGCAATCACGGTGCGCCTGCGTAAATTTTGTGAAGAACATGGCAAGAGACCGTTGGCCTGGTTAGCATGAGTTAAGTCTGGCATGAGTTGGATCGCAGCAGAGAGGAGAGCAGAGTGGAGAAGTGGCGTAACTGGATGATAGGGATCTGTCTGGTCAGCACGGCCAGCAGCGTGTGGGCCGACTCGCTGGATCAACAAAGACAGCGCTATGCGCAAATCAAACAAGCCTGGGATAACAATCAAATGGACCAGGTCTCGCAGCTGATGCCAACGCTGCAGGATTATCCGCTCTATCCGTATCTGCAATACCGTTTGCTGGCGCAGGATCTCGATCAAGAGACGCCGCTGGCGGTGAAGAATTTCATTCAGCAATATCCAACGCTGCCACCGGCGCGTTCACTCTCGACACGCTTCGTCAACGTGTTGGCACATCGTCAGGACTGGCAGGGCGTGCTGAGCTTTAGCCCGGATGAGCCCAAACCGGTGCACGCGCGCTGTAACTGGTATTACGCCAAGTGGGCTACCGGCCAGCAGCAGGTGGCGTTTGATGGCGCGAAATCGATCTGGCTGCGCGGTTCCGCGTTACCGAATGACTGCGATCAGCTGTTCTCGGTGTGGCAAGCGTCCGGACAGATGTCGCCGATCACCATTCTCGAACGTATTCGCCTGGCGATGAAAGCCGGCAACGACAGTCTGGTGAATTATCTGGCGAAAATGCTGCCGGCGGATTATCAAACCACTTCCAGCGCGCTGATTGCGCTGCAGCAAAATCCGCAGACCGTCACCACTTTTGCCAGCAGCCTCGGTCCGACCGATTTCACTCGTATGGCCACCAGTTATGCCTTTGCCCGCGTCGCGCGTGAAGACATGGATAATGCGCGCATGATGATCCCGCAACTGGTGCAGGCGCAAAAAATGAGCCCGGCGGAAGAGCAGGATCTGAAGGAAACTGTCGTGTGGCGCATGATGGGCGCCGATCTGACTTCCGAGCAGGCGCGCTGGCGTGATGCGGTGGTGATGAACAGTGAATCCACCGCGCTGGTGGAGCGTCGCGTGCGTCTGGCGCTCAGTCAGAACGATCGTCGTGGACTGAACACCTGGATCGCGCGTTTACCGGTTGAAGCCAAAGAGAAAGATGAGTGGCAATACTGGCAAGCCGATCTGCTGATTTCTCAGGGGCGCAAAGAAGAAGCCGATGAGATTCTGCGTAAGCTGATGCAGGCTCGTGGTTTCTACCCGATGGTGGCGGCGCAACGTCTCGGCGTGGAATATCCGTTGCAGATCGATCAGGCTCCGGCGGCAGACAGCTCGGTGGTGCAGGGGCCTGAACTGGCGCGCGTGCGTGAGCTGATGTATTGGGGGCTGGATAACCTGGCGCGCAGTGAGTGGGCCAATCTGATCTCCAGCAAGACCCATTCGCAGCAACAGATGCTGGCGCGTTACGCCAACGAGCAGGACTGGTGGGATCTCAGCGTGCAGGCGACCATTACCGCGAAAATGTGGGATAGCCTGAAAGAGCGCTTCCCGCTGGCATGGCGCAATCTGTATCAGCAATACACCAGCGATAAAGGTATTCCGCAGAGCTATGCCATGGCGATCTCCCGCCAGGAGAGTGCGTGGAATCCGAAAGCGCGTTCGCCGGTCGGTGCCAGTGGTTTGATGCAGGTGATGCCAGCCACGGCCAGCCATACCGTGAAGATGTATAACATCCCCGGCTATGTGAACAGCAGCCAGCTGCTGGATCCTCAGACCAATATCCAGATTGGTACCCAGTATCTGGAGTACGTCTATCAGCAGTTCGATCAGAACCGCATCTTCTCCTCGGCGGCCTACAATGCCGGGCCGGGCAGGGTGCGCAGCTGGTTGAATAACAGCGGCGGAAAACTGGATGCGGTGGCGTTTATCGAAACCATCCCGTTCTCCGAAACACGCGGCTACGTGAAAAACGTGCTGGCGTATGATGCTTACTACCGATATTTCATGGGCAAGCCGGATAAGATTCTCGCCGATGGTGAGTGGAATCGCCGTTACTAGCTGTGCTATGCTTCCGTACTCGTCAATGAGTACGGAAGCCCTTCATGAGCCAACCCCTTTCCTCCCAGCCGGATGCGGCTGAGCCTGTTGAAGATAACTGGCTGCGTTTTATCGATTTAATGCAAAACGCTTTCGCGGATGGTGTGTCGTTGCCGTTGTTGCAACTGATGATGACGCCCGATGAACGTGAAGCGTTTGGCACACGCCTGCGCATTATCGAAGAGCTGATGAACGGCGACATGAGCCAGCGCGAGCTGAAGAATGAGCTGGGCGTCGGTATCGCCACCATCACGCGTGGCTCTAACAGTCTGAAAGAAGCGCCTCCCGAGCTGAAACGCTGGCTGGAAGCGCGCTTAGGCCGCCATTAATTACTGTTGATACAGCGGATGGGTGAACGGGCAGAGTGCCAGTATCAGCGCCTGGTGGTAAACGCTGGAGCGGCTCAACAGACCGTTGGTAAACGCACCGATAGCACCGCCTTTCTGCTTGATATTATCAACGCCAGTTAAGCGCGCCATTTCGTGACCGAGTTCGTGTCCGGCGGCTAAGCCCGCCATGACAATCGGCGGCAAGGTGAAGCTGGCGGAGCGCGATTCGCCGCGCTGCTGGGCGTTTTCAATCACCATCCATGCAAAGGCACAATCGCCTTCGATACCGGCCTCAATCGCGACCCAGTAGTCAGATTCAGGACACTGCAAACGCGCATTTGCCACGCGGGTACGTGCGCCAGTTCGCGTTTCGACATCGCTTAACGGCTGTGCGGCAACGCCGCTCTCGACCTCGACCCCTTCAATATGGCAGGATCCTTCACCAAAGACGTCGTTGAACGCCTGAGCAATCGCGCGGATTTTTGCCGGGTTGATGGTGGCTGCGACAACGTGGTACATAATTGTTTGAACCCTCAAGGCAAATTTGTCGCAGTATAACGGAAATTAAGCATGCTACAGGTCTATCTTGTTCGTCACGGCGAAACGGTATGGAATGCGGCCCGACGCATTCAAGGTCAATCCGACAGTCCGCTGACGGAAAAAGGTGAGCAACAGGCCCAACAAGTGGGCGAACGGATGAAATCGCAGGGCATCACCCATGTGATTGCCAGCGATTTAGGCCGCACGCGCCGCACCGCCGAGATCATCGCGGATGCCTGCGGTTGTACGGTCACGGTTGATGCACGTTTGCGTGAGCTGAATATGGGCTGTCTCGAACAGCGCCCCCTTGATGGCTTAACGCCGGAAGAGGAGAGCTGGCGTAAAACGCTGGTGGATGGCACCCAAGACGGCCGCATCCCTGGCGGTGAATCGATGCTGGAGATGGCGACGCGCATGCACGAAGCACTGAACGCGTTGCTCGAACTGCCAGCGGGCAGCCGTCCGTTGATTGTCAGTCACGGTATGGCGTTAGGCGTGTTAGTGAGTACGCTATTGGGATTGCCGGCGCACGCTGAGCGCCGTTTGCGCCTGCGCAACTGCTCGATTTCACGCGTGGATCATCAACAAAGCGCGTGGCTGGCTGCAGGTTGGGTGGTCGAGACGGCAGGCGATGTGTCGCATCTGGATGCGCCTGCGCTGGACGAATTGCAGCGTTAAGGGTCATTCGGTTTCGGTGCGCATCAATGCGCAGCCTGTAAAGGGTGGGGGTAATGATTGCCTGCCCAGCAAAAGGGTCAGCTCGCCATTTATGCCGATCTGCCGTTATTGAAGCCAAAAAAATGCCGTCATCATGACCTAATGCCGATCAGTTAAGACAAAAATGATCGGTTGAACGATCCGGCAGTTCTGCAAGAATCCGTAATCTCTCAGGGA